>JBBRWC010000096.1:0-15617 GCA_038246255.1 Planctomycetota bacterium | reverse complement strand
CTCGACCTGCACGCTCCTCTCACATGTGCCGGGAGGCACGCACTTCAGCCAAGTGGGTGATGTGCGCCCCTACGATCTGGGGCACGCAAGCGGCCTGCCCGTGGTGCTTATGAGCCGCTACCGGCAAACCGTCGCGGTGCTGGCGGCGGATGGGATGATCGCAGAGCCGTAGGAGCCCGAGCCAATGTTGTTCCCAGCGTCGCGAACCGACGAGCCAAAGTCGTCGGCGGGCGCCGAACGCATCAGGCAGGGCCGTCCGACTTGAATCGCGGCGAAGAATGCGAGCTCGTTCTGCCGATCGCGCCATCGATTTCGGGGCGCAGGAAAGTAGAACCGCACCATGCACTTCGCCAACGGACTCCTGATTTCGTGCCTAACCCTCGCCCTCGCGCTCGCGCTCGCGCCGGGGTGCTCCGAAAAGCACGCCAACGCTCCGACCCAGGGCCCCGCCGCAGGCGACCCGGCGGGTGTTTGGACCGGCGCGCTCGACGAAAGCGCGTTTGCGGCGCTCCACGATCTGACCGGTGAAGCCGCGCCCCCGCGCCTGGGCGCGCGTTTGCGTGTCGAACCCCAGGGAAGCCGCGCCGGAATGGACGGTTACCTCTCCCTGCCGCCGGGTGCGACGGATGCGCTGCCCGCGGTGATCCTGATCCACGAATGGTGGGGTTTGAACGAACACATCGAGCACTGGGCCGATCGTGTGGCCGCCCTTGGATATGCGGTGCTCGCCGTGGACCTTTACGGCGGTGTGGTCGCAACCACGCGCGAAGAAGCGCTGGCGGCGATGCGCGCCGTCGACACCGACGCGGCCGGCAAACAACTCGCGGCCGCCCATTGGTACGTGCGCAACCATCCGCGTATCCAGGCGCCACGGGTAGCGAGTTTGGGGTGGTGCTTCGGGGGCAAGTGGTCGCTCGAGCTCGCGATCGCGGAACCCCAGCTCGACGGCGCGGTCATCTACTACGGCCAGCTCGTAGATGATCCCGAGCGGATCGCGGCGATCAAAGCTGACGTTCTGGGTGTATTCGGAACGCGCGATGCATCGATTCCCAACCCCGAAGTCGACGCGTTCGAAGCGGCGCTGGAGGCGGCCGGTGTGCAGCATCGCATCCTGCGTTACGACGCGGAGCACGCGTTCGCGAACCCATCCAGCGCGCGTTACGACGCCGCGAACGCCGAAGCCGCGTGGGCACAAACGCGTGCATTCCTCGAACGTGTGCTGACGGAGTCCTGAGCGTGGAATCGATCGACGTTCCGCCCGATGATCGGCTCGGCACGCGGATCGAGCTCGTCACGCGCTGGTCCGATGAAGACAACCAGTCGGTCCTCAACAACGCGGTCTACCTGACGCTGCTCGAGGAAGCGCGGCTTTATTACTTCCGATCGCTGAAGCTGATGGAGCCCGAGGGCGCGTTCCCCTTCGTGCTGGCCCAGTGCAACGTGAAGTTCGCCGCGCCCGGCCGCGGAGGTGAACGGGTCGAGGTGCGGCTTGCGACGATGCACATCGGAAACACCTCGTTCGAGCAGGCGTACCGCGTGCGCTCCCTCGGCGACGGGGTCGTGTGGTGCGAAGCACGCGCGCGGCTCGTCGCGTGGGACAAGGTGCGGCGCGCGAAACAGCCGATCGATCCGCGCCTGCGGGCAGCTGTGGAAGCGCTCGAGCGCCGCGGCTGACGGGCGTTCGCGCCCGGGACCGCGGACCGCGGGGTTGTAGGTGTGCGGTTCGGGCGCGTTGAGCGTCGTGGCGCCCCGAGCAGCCCGGGTTTGGAGTTGCGGATTCTTGGAGTCTGTCGAGAATCGGGATGAGCCCCGTCAAGACAGGCAGGGTCGACGGCCACGGCCGTCTCCGCCACGTCCTCAAAGTCGTCCCCGATGCCCCCCATTCGCACCCATCTGATCGTCGGCGCCGCCCTGGCGCTCGCACCAGGCTTCGCCTACGCCCAAATCATCTCGCTCGCCAAAGAAGGCGACGCCGTGGCCGGCGTTGGCGCGATAACGCGCGTCGACAACATCAACATCAACAACCAAGGCCGCTGGTTCGGCGAGGCCGACACCAACAACGCCAACACCGACGCCGACCAGGTCCTCATCACGAACGGCCTGAGCCTCGTGCTGCGCGAAGGGCAAGCCATGCTGCTGCCCGTCGGCGCAACGCTGTCGAGCCTGGATTCGATCCAGCTCAACAACAACAACGATTCGTCCTACAACCACTTCCTGGATGGCACCGTCGGCCTCAACGACGACAGCGGCATTTACTTCAACGACACGCTCGTGATCCAGGAGAGCTTCATCTCCACCGCGGCGGGGTTCAGCGCGGGCACACCCTACATCGGCTTCTTCGAGACCAAGCTCAATGACAGCAACCTGATCGCGGTGATGGCCAGTGTCGATGACCCGGCCATCGCGAGCACCGTCGACCGTGCAATCGTCCTCGCCCAGGTGGACGGCGCGGGCGCGCTGCTCGGCGAAACCGTGCTGGCCAAGGAGGGCGACATCCTCGCTGGCCAGACCGAAGCGGTGACCGATTTCGGAACGGGACCGCACTCGCTCGCGCTCAACAACGCGGGAGCGGTGATGTTCGTCGCGGACCTCGCGGGTGACACGCTCCTCGACGGCGTGGTCTATATCGACCAGACGATCGTCGCGCAGGAAGGCAGCCCCTCGCCGCTGGCCGGGCGCAACTGGCGCATCCTCAGCACATCCACACGTCTCGACCTCAACGACGCGGGTGCCTGGGCGCTCGCCGGCACGCTCGACGGCGACACCGCGAGCGACCTCGTCGTGCTCTCCAGCACGGGTTTTGTCGCGCAGGAAGGCGCCAGCCTCACCGCCGCGGGACTCGAATCGTTCACGTACACGAGCTTCGGCAGCGGCCCGGTGGCCATCGACAACCAGGGCCGGACCCTCTACTACGCCCAGTTCAGCGACCCCGTCACTGCGACCAACAAGGGGCTCTTCCGCGACGGCGAGTTGCTCGTTCGTCAGGGTGTCGATTTGGTCGACGGTGTGGTGATCAGCACGCTGCGCGGGATCCAAGACGGTTATGCGGCCAGCAGCAACGGCGCGTTCACCGTGTTCGAAGCGGAGCTGACCATCGGTGTCGAGGGCCTGTTCCTGCTCAGCGTCGAAGGTGAAATCGTCGCCGTGCCGGGTTGCACACCGTCCCTGTCGAGCCTCGCGATCAACGCGGGCACGCCAACCCTGGGCTCGACGCTCACGTTCGAAGTCAACACGACGGCCTACGGCGTTGCGTGGGCAATCCTCGGCCTTTCGCTGGGCACGTTGGATATCGGCGGCGGCTGCGGCTTGGCACTCCGGGGTTTTGGTGGCGAACTGCTGCTCGACATCGGCGGGCTGTCCATTGGCTCGCTTGCGTTCCCGTTCCCGCTGTTCGCCGGTTCGCCGGTGACGCTCGACTTGGCGCTGCCCGCCAATGGGACCCTGATGGGCGTGCAATTCCACGCTCAAGCCCTGGTGCTGGACGGCACGCTGAGCGCTCCCGCCGTCTACGACTTCACCAACGGCCTGTCGATCACACTCGGCTTCTGAGTGTGATGTCGAGCTGGCGCCACCCGCGCCATTGGATGCTGCTTGATCAGAACGAGATCTGCACGCGCACGCCCGCGAACAGGGTCGGATCGAGGCGCTCCTTCACCAAGGTGTCGCCGTCGTTGTTGAACCCTTCGATCTGCTGGTACGTGTACGCGCCGCCCTCGGTCCAAACGATCGTGTTGGAGCCAAGGCGCCAGCGCACTCCGCCGGAAGCGCGCACACGCTCGTCGCGGACCGCGACGTTCGGCAGGTCGCCGTTGCGGCTCGTGCGGAACTGGCGCAGTTCAATCCCGAGCGCACCGTAGATCGAAAACCGATCATCGGGCTCGAAAAACACAGCGATGCCGGGCAACCCGGTTTCGGCCGTGGCGATGCGCCACTCGGGAGCCACGCGCCAGTCCACGATCGGGTAGATCAGGTAGGCGAGTTGTTTTTCGAGCAGGTCCACCGCCATGACGGCAAAGCCGAGGTGCAGGTCGGGCTCGACTTCGTACGTGCCACCCGCGCTCAACAGATACGTCTGGCCGTCGGAGGGTTCGCTCCCTTCTTGCCAACCGGCGCCGAGCGCGTACGTGCCGAACCCCGTGAAACCGCCGCCAAACCGGCGCCAGGCCGACGCCGACAGGCTCGCCATGTGCACGGTTTTGAACGGGGAGTCCGAAACGCCGAAAGCCGCTTGCACGCCGTCGAAGTTGTAGCGCGAGACCTCGTAGGTCGCGTTGAACGACAGACCCGTGTCCTGGGACACCGGCACGTCGATGCCGAAGTCGAGGCCACCGCGGTTGACGTCCACGTCGCCCGCCGAGTCCTTCAGGTCCGTCTCGGAGACCGAGAGGATGTTGAGGCCGATGCGCATTTGGACGGAGCGGTCCGTGTACGCGCCTTCCCGGGGCGCGGCGGTGCCGCCGTACAGGAGGTCGCCGTAGATCGGGTCGCGGGTTTCGCGGCGCGGGCCGGTCGCCGCAGGCGGGCCGTAGTAGGTCTCGCCGGGCAAGTCGTACTCACCCTGCTGCGGGCGCGCGACCGGCAGCGGTTGTTCGGGAGCGAGGGCAGCCGGTGATTTGGCGCGGGGCGCGTGGACGGCAGCCGTTGCGGCATCGGCGAAGAGAGCGCCGACGGCGAGTGCGGCGACGAGGGAGCGGAGGATCATGGTGAAAAAGCGCTGGGTCGAAGGCGGGCTGCGGAGCGGGGCCCGGGGCGGCGTTCAGCTCCTGGGAGTCACGGAGTATGGGGATCCGCGCCCGCCGCTCAAGGCCCGTCGCGAGATCGGCACGCGGAACTCCCGCAGGTCACATGTCGACGGACTGGACGAAGCCCGTCGGGCCCAGGCGGAAGCCGACAGAATTCCCGGAGCCGTCGCCGAACTGGTACTCAAGGTAGTTGCCCTGAGCCCGCGTGGGACGGCCATAGGTGTCGAGGATCCGCGGGACGCTCCAAAAAATGTGTTCGAGATTCACCTCGGTGTAATCCTTCTCGCGCAGGCTGCGCAGGAGGTCGACCCGCATGGGCTCGGTGGTCATCCGCACCCCCGCGGTGCCGGGGCCCGCCAGCCGCTCGGACGCCGCGGCGAGGTTTTGTGCGATGCGCTCCAGCGCCGCCACGAGCGCATCCCCGTCGACCGCGGTCGCAGCGCTCGCGGTCCCTTCCGCGCCGGGAGCCGATTCCGCGGCGACGCGGCGCGAGCTGGAAGTGCGCTCCAACTCCTCCCGCAACCGGCGGACCTCCAGCGCCAGCGCCGCCACCGCGCCTTCAAACGCGGGGTGCTCCGCGGGGTAGGCGGCAGCCATGGGGCCCGGGACGGCGGTGGCGCGCTCCCCCGCACGTTCGGCGGGTCGCGCCGCCAGCCAACTCCCCGCAGCCGCGCCCAACCCCGTCGACACGGCGAGGGCGATGCAGAGGGCGGTTAGGGCAAGGGGGGTGGCGCGTGCAGTGTTCATCGGGGGCGTATGGCGGGGCCTTGGAGCGCGGGCCTCTAGGCCCGCCGTGGGTCGAGACGCGAGATCGACCAAGCGATGGCTCGCTCCAAGGCGGGCCTGGAGGCCCGCGCTCCCGGCCGGCCGTCGAAGCCGCGAGCAACGCCGTGCCCGTGACGTGCTAGTCCGCGCCGAGCATCTCCGAGCGGTCAACAGGGCGATCCGCCGGGCACGGGTTCGAAGAGGGCGAATAGGGCCCCGGTCGGGTCGCTCAGCATCGAAAACGTGCCGACATCGGGGATCGGCATCGCGCGCATCATCGCGGTCGCGCCCAGTTCCTCGGCGCGCGCGGTCGAGACCGCGAGGTCCAACACGTAGAAGTACACGACCCAGATGGAAGGCGTTGCGGGCATCGGCTGGCGCAGCATGCCCCCGGTCTGTTTTTTGCCCAGCATCTCGACGTGGTATGCGCCCATCGCGCCCGCGTCGTGGGGCTCCGGCTGCCACCCGGCCAGCGCGGTGAAAAACGCCTGCGACGCGTCCAAATCGACGCTGTAGAGCTCGTTCCAGCACGCGCGCCCGGGCACGGCCTCGTCGGGGTTCGCGCCATGGTTGCCAGGAAGCCCGGTGTACACGCAGAACGTGCCCCCCGCCGGGTCACCCACCACTGCGAAGCGACCGGTCATCGGAATGTCGGTCGGCGGCACGCAGACACTGCCACCCAGCGCTTTGACGCGCTCGGCGGCCCGATCCACATCGGCGACCGCGAGGTAGGGCATCCAGTGGGCGTGCGGGATGGTCGGCTCTTCGATGATGCCGCCGATGGAGCCGGGGCCGCACAGGATGCGCCGGTAGACAAACCCAGCCTTGTCGTGGGACTCGATTTTCCAGCCGAGCAGCGCGCTGTAGAAGGTTTGGGCAGCCTCTGCGTCCTTCGTCATCAGGTCGTGCCAGACGAAGCGGCCGGGCCAGGGTCCGTGGGTCGTGTCCATGTCGTGCGGGATGGGGTTCGGGGTGGCAAGGTCTCGGCCGTGGAGCCTACCGAAGGGGCGGCGGGCGGTGAACACCCGAGGATGGCGGCAATTTCGCACGGTCGGAGCGCGCCGCTGCCGCGCGCGGGAGCGGGGTCGCTAGCCTGGGCGCCCCCATGAATCCGCTTGCCGATTTCCTTGCCGATCCCGGTCGCGCGCCGTTTGCGGGCGCGGCCCCCGCGGTGTCCTGGCGTCAGGACGACGACGCGGATTGGCAGCGCACTCTGGCCGCCGCCGGGGCGCAGGCGCTGGAGCTCGCACGCCGGGGGCGCTCCCACGGCAGGATCGCGCTGTTGCCGGCGGCCCTCGGCCGTGCCCAGTGGCCGCGGCCGAGCCAGGCGCGGCACCTGTGGGAGCGCGCGCGGCCGATGCGGCTCGCGGACGCCCTCGGCGACGGCCTGCGCGACTGGCGCAACGAGCTGCACCGGGCGCTGCTCCGCGCGGACGACGTGAGTACCCCCGCGGGGTTGGGACATTGGCTTGGCGCGGCCCTCGGCGGGCGCGGGGCACGGTTTTCACCTGGCCCGCCGCTCGATCGCACCGATGCCGAGCGCGACATCGGACGTGTCGCCGTGCGGGACGGAAGCCACCCAGTTAGGACGCTGTGGGTCAAGAGTGCACGCCTCTCCACGTTCGCCGGCGACACGTCCCTGCGCCTGCGGTTTGGTTTTGGCGCCGAGGGTGCGGACGACGGGAGTTTGGACGAGCCCAGCCACCGCGCAGTCGCGGCGCTCGCGCGGGCCGCGTGCCCGGAGATCGCGTTGGTCGAGGGCGCGCGCGAGCTGTGGTCGCTGGTCGAGAGCGCAGCCGGGGCCAAGCTCTACCCCACGGGTGCGATCGTGTATTGGAACGCACCGCAAGGCGGCGCGCGGATGCACCACGATGCGTTCCGCCCGGACGATGGCACGGGGCAGCGGGGTGTGCTCTACACGCAGCTCGTCGGGCGCACGTTTTGGCTGACACTTTCGAGCGCGGACCTTGGGCGGCGTCTGGTGGAGTTCGCCGAACTGGTGCTGGCGGGCGAGATGCCGTGGTTGCGCGGCGAGCTGGACGGCGTCGACTTCGAGGCGCTCGCCGCGCTTGGGGACGACCCGCGTGCGCTCGCCGACGAGCTGGGCCAGCCTGACCAGGGACGCTGGGGCAAACTCGTCGACCGCGGCCCGGAATTCACGTTGTTCCTCGTCGACTCCGGCCACGGGGTGCTCCTGGACGCGGGCGACGCCATCCTCTTGCCCAACCACGGCCTTGCGCGCACCGCATTGCACTCGGTGTTCTGTGCATCCGGGGGTCGTACGTTGGCGACGAGCTTCGGCCTGCGCCTGGCGCGCTGATACGGCGGGCAAGCACCTTCCGCCCGTGGTAGATTCACGCCCCCTTGGCACGCGACCCGTCTCCTTGTCCCGCGCTGGAGCTCCTGGTCGACGCCGAGCTGTACACGCCCGAGCCCATGGGTCGGCGGCACGTGCTCGTCGGCGGCGAACGCATCCTTTGGATCGGTGCAACGCTCCCGCAGCTTCCCGCGGATCTCGGCGTGCGAACCGTCAACGTCGGCGGTCAACGGGTCGTGCCGGGTTTGGTCGACGGCCACGCCCACGTCAGCGGCGGCGGCGGTGAAGCGGGTTACGCCAGCCGGGTCCCCGCGCCGCGACTGTCGGATTTCACGCGCGCGGGGGTCACGAGCGTCGTCGGGTTGCTCGGCACCGACGACACCGTGCGCTCCCCCGCCGAGGTGCTGGCCCACGCGCGCGCCCTCGAGGCGGAAGGGCTCTCCGCGTTCATGTGGACCGGCGGTTACCACTTGCCGCCGCGCACGTTGTTGGGATCGGTGCGCGAGGACATGTTCGCGATCGACCTCGTGATCGGCGTGGGCGAGCTAGCGCTCAGCGACCATCGCTCGAGTCAACCGAACGTCGACGAGCTGTTGCGCATCGCCGCCGACGTGCACGTGGGCGGACTGATGACGGGCAAGGCCGGTGTGCTGCACCTGCACATGGGCGATGGGGAGCGCGGCCTCGAACTCGTGTTCGCCGCACTGGATCTGTGCGAGTTGCCCGCGCGCGTGTTCCATCCGACGCACGTCAACCGCCGCCGCGCGTTATTCGACGAAGCGATCGAGCTCGCCGGACGCGGCGCGACGATCGACGTCACTGCGTTCCCCGCGGGGGACGACGGCGATGGACTGGGCGCGGTCGAGGCGGTGGAGGCCTTCGTGCGCACGGGTGTGGATCCCGAACGGCTGACGGTGAGCTCCGATGGCGGCGGTTGCCTGCCGCGTTTCGACAGTCAAGGCCGCGCCCTTGGTTTTGGCGTCGGCACACCCAGCACGCTTGCCGCGACGTTGGCTGCGCTGGTCGCACGCGGTTTGCCGCTGGAACAGGCGCTGCTCCCCTTCACCCGCAATCCCGCGCGGCACCTGCGCCTGGATCGCAAGGGCGAAATCCGCGTGGGAATGGACGCTGATCTCCTGGTGCTGGACACACGTGGGTTGCCGCGCGATGTCATGGCACGGGGTGTGTGGCATGTGCGCGACGGCCGCGCTGTCGTGCGAGGAACTTTCGAGGACCCGATTCCGTGAGCGGACGCGATTTTGTCGAGAACCCCAACCGCGGCTTCATCGTCCCCATCGGCGGCGCCGAGGAGAAGATCCGCGATCCGGCGATTCTGCGCGAGTTCGTGCAGCGCTGCGGCGGCAAACGCGCCCGCATCGCCGTCATTCCAACCGCGTCCCGGCTGGATGAAACCGGCGGCAAGTACGTCGACCTGTTCGAGGAACTCGGCGTGCGCAGCGCGACAAATCTGCCGTTCAAAACGCGCCAGGATTGCAGCAGGGACGATTGGCTCAAGGTCCTGCGCAACGCAGACGGAGTCTTTTTGACCGGCGGCAACCAGCTCAAGCTGTCGACCACTCTAGGCGGCACCAAAGTTGGCCGCACGCTGCGCGAGCGCAATGCCGAGGGCATGCACGTGGCCGGCACTTCGGCGGGCGCAGCCTACCTTTCGGAGCACATGATCGCGTACGGCGACGAGGGTTCGTCGCCGCGCGCGGACATGGTGCAGATGGCGCCCGGACTGGGCCTCACGAACACAGTGCTGGTCGACCAGCACTTCCGCCAGCGCGATCGGCTCGGGCGGCTCCTGACGGCGCTGGCGTACAACCCGTTCGCGATCGGCGTTGGACTCGACGAGGACACGGCGGCGTTCATCAACCCACAGGACACGCTGGAGGTGGTCGGCAGCGGCGCGATCACCGTCGTGGACCCCTCCGAGCTCTCCTATTCGTCCATGGATTCCGCCAAACGACACGATCCGGTGTGCCTGATCAACGTGCGTCTGCACATCCTGATCGGCGGCGGTCGCTTCAATACGCAGGACCGCAAAGCCACCGCAAACGAGGAGGCGCGCGAGCGCCGCTGAACAAAAGGCCCCCCCCTTGAAGATCATCGCGAGCTCCGTCTACCTCGGTCCGAACCTGTACGCGCACTTCCGACTCGTCGGGCTAACCGTCGACCTGGGGGCCCTCGAAGAATGGCCCACCGGGCGGCTCGGTGCGACTTTCGTCGACGCGCTCGTCGAAGCACTGCCGGGCCTCGCGGAACACGGCTGCAGTTACGGCGAGCCCGGCGGTTTCCTGCGCCGCATGCGCGAGGGCGACGGGACGTGGATGGGGCACGTGCTCGAGCACTGCGCAATCGAAGTGCAGAACACGGCGGGTGGCGATGTCACTTTCGGCAAAACCCGCTCAACGGGCACACCGGGTGAGTACCACGTCGTCTACGAGTACGACGAGGAGGAAGTCGGCCTGCAGGCGGGGCAGCTCGCGCTCGACCTGATCCTCGCGCTGCTGCCCCAGGATCTTCGGCCTGCGGGTTGGCGCGACGGCGCGGGCTTCGACTGGCCAGCAGAGCGCGACACGTTCATCAAGAGCGCCCAGCGCCTCGCCTTCGGGCCGTCGACGGCATCGCTCGTCAAGGCCGCGGAGGAGCGCGACATTCCCTGGCTGCGCCTCAACCAGTACAGCCTCGTGCAACTGGGCCACGGCCGCCACCAGAAACGGATCCAAGCGACGATCACGAGCGAAACACGCCACATCGCCGTTTCGATAGCGTCCGACAAGGAAGAGACGAACCGCATCCTCGCCGATTTGGGCCTCCCGGTCGCGCGCCAGCGCCTCGTGTACGACCACGAGCGCGCCGTGAAAGCCGCCGAGCGCTTGGGATACCCGGTCGTGGTCAAACCCCTCGACGCCAACCACGGGCGCGGCGTTTCGATCGGTTTGACCGAGGGCGATCAGGTGCAGGTGGCGTTTGATCAAGCGCGCCAGCACAGCCGGGGTGTGCTCGTCGAAAAGTTCATCGAGGGGCTGGACCACCGCATGCTCGTCGTCAACGGCAAGCTGATCGCTGTTGCGAAGCGTGTGCCCGGCCACGTCGTGGGTGATGGCGAGCGCACCATCGAAGCGCTCGTGGAACTCGTCAACCAGGACCCGCGCCGTGGCATCGGGCACGAAAAAACCCTGACGCGTATCGACCTCGACCACCAGGCCGACCGGCTGCTTGCCAAACACGGTTACACACGCACCAGCGTCCCGCCCGCGGGCGCAATCGTGTTCCTGCGCTCCACCGGCAACCTTTCGACCGGCGGCACGGCGGTCGACATGACCGACGTCGTGCACCCGGACAACCGCGAGATGGCCGTGCGCGCCGCGCGCGCGATCGGGCTCGACGTCGCGGGCATCGACTTTCTGACCACGGACATCGCACGCTCATACACCGAAACCGGTGGCGCGATCTGCGAGATCAACGCCGCGCCTGGTTTTCGCATGCACGTCGCGCCCAGCGAAGGAACGCCGCGCGACGTCGCCGGCCCGGTGATGGACATGCTGTTCCCACCGGGCAGCCCCAGCCGCATCCCGATCGCGGCGATCACCGGCACGAACGGCAAGACCACGACCTCGCGCATGACGGCGCACGTGTTCAAGCTCGCCGGAAACATCGTCGGCCTCACGACGACCGACGGGGTGTACATCGACGGCCACTTGAGTGTCGAAGGCGACATGACCGGCCCGGTGGCGGCGCGCATCGTGCTGCGCGATCCCTCGGTTGACGTGGCGGTGCTCGAAACGGCGCGCGGTGGCCTGCTCAAGCGCGGCATGGGCTGCCGGCGTGTCACGGTCGGGGCGGTGCTCAACGTGCAAGCGGACCATTTGGGGCTGCGCGGCATCGCAACGATCGAGCAGCTCGCGCGTGTGAAGCGCATCGTCGTCGAGGTCGCGCGGGACACCGCGGTGCTCAACGCGGACGATTCCCACTGCTTGCGCATGGCGGCGCACACGAACGCGGAAAACCTGTGTTACGTGACCATGAACGCCGCACATCCGCTCGTGAAGGAACACGTGCGCGCCGGTGGACGCGCGGTGGTGCTCGAGGACGGCATCAACGGCCACATGATCACGATCTACGACAAGGGCTCGCACATGCCCTTGCTGTGGACACACCAGATCCCGGCGACGATCGACGGCAAAGCGCTCCACAACGCACAGAACGCCATGTTTGCTGCTGCAATCTGCTACAGCATGGGTGTCAGCCTCGAAAACATCCGCTTGGGCCTGCGTACGTTCGATACAACGTTTTTCCAGGCGCCGGGCCGCATGAACTTCTTCAACGACCACCCGTTCCGCGTGTTGCTCGACTATGGCCACAATCCGGCGGCGGTCGACGCCATGGTCAAGCTCGCGAATCGTCTGGAGGTCAAAGGTCGCCGGCTGGTCGTGCTCGCGGCTCCGGGGGACCGGCGCGACGAGGACGTCCGCATGATCGCGCGCGCCGCCGCGGGTAATTTCGACCACTACGTGTGCCGTCGCGATGACAACGTGCGCGGTCGCGGTCCGCTCGACGTGCCGCACATGCTGCGCGACGAGCTCCTCGCCGCCGGCGTCCCCGCGGCCAACGTGACCGTGGTCGAGCGCGAGGTGCCGGCCCTCGAAACCGCGCTGCGCATGGCGCGCGAGGGCGACTTCCTGTTGGCATTCATCGACCAGATCGACCGTTCGTGGCGGCAGGTGACCGAGTTCAAGCCGGACCGCGCGAGCATCCCCACCCCGACCACGCGGCAGGCGGTTGGGTCACGCGTCGAAGACGATCTTCCGACGTTTGAAATGAACCTCGGGGATGGGCTCGTGCGCGATTCCCGCGGCGTTCTGCTCGCCGCGGTCGATGACGTGGGCGAAGAGGCGGACTGAGCCGTGGTGCACACGGACGCCAATCTCGGCTGGGCCCGCGCGGCCCACGGGCGCGAAGACCCAACGGGGCAGACCCCTGCGTGAGCCGCGCGATGGAAGCCACACGCAACGCCGGCGCGGACGGCATCGAGCGCCTCGATTCGCGGCGCTTGCCGGGGCCGCATTTGGTTTTCGACGCCGAAGGCGCGGTCATCGATGCCCGCGTGCCGGCCGCGGTCGCGCCGGCGCTGATTGCCGCCTGGGAACAACATCTGCGCAGTGCGCTGCAAGCGCTCGAATGGCCCCTTGGAGCCATCGTGGCCCAGACCAATCCGGTCGGAGTGAGCCTCGCGTTTGCCGCGCCCATCGACCAACTCTTCGCCGCAACCGAAGTGAACGAGTGGGCGTTCGACAGCGCCGTCGCGAGCCTGCGCGGCGAAACCTACCCCGCGCTCGGCGCGGTGTTGCCCGCCATCCGCGCTGCCATCCTTGACGAGGCGTCGCCGGCCCTCGCAGCACTCTCGCGTGCAGCGGACGAACAGGAGCTGTGTTTTCTGCATGACCCGGGCGACGTGTCGATCGGCATGGGTTCGGGTTGTCGGGTCTACGCGCGCGACCGTGTTCCGGAGCCCGATGCGGTGGATTGGGACGGGGTCCACGATGTGCCGATTGCCTTGATCACGGGCACCAATGGCAAGAGCACGACGGTGCGTCTGCTCGCGGCCATGGCGGAGCAAGCGGGGCTCGTGCCCGGGGTTTCGAGCACGGACTGGATTCGGGTGGGCGGCGCTGTGCTCGACGAGGGCGATTGGTCCGGTCCCGGCGGTGCGCGGCGTGTCCTGCGCGACCCGCGGACCGAGATCGGCATCCTCGAGACCGCGCGCGGCGGCATTTTGCGCCGCGGCCTCGCGGTCCGCCGCGCGGATGCCGCGGCGGTGCTCAACGTCGCGGTCGACCACCTCGGCGAGTGGGGTGTGTGGGACGTGGACCACTTGGCCGACGCCAAGATGGTGGTTGCGCGGGGTGTCGGGCCCAAGGGGCGCGTCGTGCTCAACGCGGACGATCCGCGCCTCGTGGAGCGCGCAGCGCATGTGCGGGCACCGATCGGGTGGTTCAGCCTCAAGCCGGACGCGCCTCTCGTGCGGCGCCACGTGCAATCCGGCGGTGCGGCGGCGTTCCTGCGCGGGGATGACCTCGTGCTCCAGACGGGCGGAGTCGAGCAGGTGCTCGCGCAAGCGAGCCGTGTCCCGATCGCCCTCGGCGGTGCGGCGCTCCACAACGTCGCCAATGCGCTCGCCGCGGCCCTGGTCGCGGACGCTCTCGGCCTCGGGGCTAGGGCGATCCGCGCGGGGCTGGAGAGTTTTGGCAAGCACCACGGCGAAAACCCCGGCCGCCTCGTCGTGTTCGAGTTCGGCGGTGTGCGGGCCGTCGTTGACTTTGCCCATAACCCCCACGGACAAGAAGCGCTGCTCGCGATGGCCGATCGCCTGCCCGCGCAGCGCCGTTTGGTCGTGCTGGGACAAGCCGGGGACCGGGACGACGCGTCGATCGACGACCTTGTGCGCATCACGTGGCGCCACCGCCCGGACCTCGTGCTGATCAAGGAGATGACACGCTACCTGCGCGGCCGCGCACCGGGCGAAGTGCCGGCGCGGATCGAAGCGGTCCTGCGATCAGAAGGTGCGACCGCCGGAGATTTTGAGCATGTCCCGAGCGAAATTGCCGCGCTGTCCCGCGCGCTCCAGTGGGCGCGGCCAGGGGACCTGCTGCTGCTCTTCGCGCACGCCGATCGCGAGGCCACGGTCGCGTACCTCGAGGCCCTGGGGCAATCGCTGTGGACACCCGGCGCGCAGCTGCCGCCATTGCCGCCTGAGCGCATCGCCTGAGCCGCGCTCGAGCCGAATCAACCGCCGTCACCAGCGCCGCGCAGCGGCAACGAACCCAGCGCACGCAGCGTCACCGGTGACAGGACGAGCAACAGGCTGAATGCGGACGCCGCGTGCCAGAGGCTGCGCAGTCCGATGAGCAGGATCGAGTCCGCGTCCGCGGCGCGCAAAAAAAGCTCCAGCACGAGGCCCAGCGTCCCCGCGAACACCGCACCGGTCGAACACACGAGCAAACCGACGACGGAAAGGGCGATGCCGTCGCGGTCGCGTCGTCCGCGAAAAACCGCGACCCAAATCCAATAAAGAGCGAGGCTCAGCACCAAAAGGCCCGCGAACGCAAGCCAAATCGGCTCGAATCCGGACCCGAAGTCGCGGTGCAGGCTGCGATCGCCCCAAAACCACGCCAAGAGCATCGCCGGTGCCACCACTAGGGCGAGCGCTCGAGCGGCCGGCCGCTCGAGGTACAGCAGGAACGCCGAGGGAGTCTGCACGCTCTAGAGAGTAGCGGGCGCCTGCCCGGGCGGTTAGCCTCGGTCCCATGGACGAGGCTCGCCGCAAGCAGTTCGAGGCCATTATCGCCGCGGAACCCGACGACACGCTGATGCGCTTTGGCTACGCCCGCATGCTGCTCGGTGAGGAGTTGGCGGCCGACGCCGCGGTGCATCTTGCCCACGCCGTGAAGGTCGACCCCACGTACTCAGCGGCGTGGCGCGAGTTGGGTCGCGCGCGAACACTCGCGGGGGACATCGCGGGCGCCAGGGAGGCCTTCGAGCTCGGCATCCCCGCCGCCGACGCCAAGGGCGACCTGCAAACGGCCAAAGAAATGCGGGTGATGCTGGGACGCCTGCTTGGTCCGACCTAACCGCCCGACCTAACCGCCCGGGCCGACCTAACCCCCCGCGCGGCCGCGGGCCCGCGCGCGGTGGCGCCAGGCCGCGCGCAAGACCTCGCCGAGGCCGGCGACACGCACGCCCCGGTCCCGGATCAGCGCTCCGACCACGAAAGCCAGCGTCCATTG
>JBBRWC010000095.1:0-15712 GCA_038246255.1 Planctomycetota bacterium | reverse complement strand
TCCGCGTCACGGGGAATCCGCGTCACGGGGAATCCGCGTGACGGTGAATACAGCCCGCGGGCGTAGTTCAATGGTAGAACGTCAGCCTTCCAAGCTGAACGCGTGGGTTCGATTCCCATCGCCCGCTCCACTCACTCCGCGGATCGCGCCCGGTCGGGTTCCGCGCCGCCAGCAACCTTCCGAACGAGATCCTCCCGTCGACAGCAGCGCGGCTCGCCGCCCGCTGGAAACGCGGTGTCCACGCGCAAGCGCAGGCCCCGTGGTCCCTGTCGACGCGGCGGTTTGCGCTGCTGCTGCTGTAGCTCAGTGGTAGAGCACTTCCTTGGTAAGGAAGAGGTCGCGGGTTCAAGTCCCGCCAGCAGCTCCATTCGCCAGCAGCCTACGGAATCGGCGCGCGGAATCCCGTGCGCCCGTTTCTCCCCGCTCTCTCAACACCGTTCAGGCCTCCCCCGCGCGCCCCGCGCCGGTGCAAGCCGCCAGTGTCCCTTCGGACGGCTGGCGGTCGACGCACCGTCGACTCCTGCGTGGGGGGGTGTCCCTCACTCTTCCTCTTCTCCTTAGACCTTGCGGGCGTCGCCCGCGCCAACACAGCACCCCGAAGATGGCCAAGGAAGTCTTCAAACGGACGAAGCCGCACTGCAACGTCGGCACCATCGGGCACGTCGACCACGGTAAGACGACCCTCACGTCGGTCATTTGCCGGGTCCAGGCGCTCAAGGGCCTCGCCAAGGCGTTGAACTACGACAACATCGACAAGGCGCCCGAGGAGAAGGCGCGCGGCATCACGATCTCGACGACACACGTCGAGTACGAGACGCTGAAGCGCCACTACGCCCACGTGGACTGCCCCGGCCACGCGGACTACATCAAGAACATGATCACGGGCGCCGCCCAGATGGACGGCGCGATCCTGGTGGTGTCCGCTGCCGACGGCCCGATGCCGCAGACGCGCGAGCACATCCTGCTCGCCCGCCAGGTCAACGTGCCCGCGGTCGTCGTGTTCATGAACAAGGTCGACCAGGTCGACGACGCCGAACTGCTGGACCTCGTGGACATGGAAGTCCGCGAACTCCTGTCGAAGTACAACTTCCCCGGCGACGACACCCCGATCGTGCGCGGCTCGGGCCTCAGGGCCCAAGAAGCGCTCGACGCCGGCGCTGGCCTCGACCACCCCGCTATCCAGCCGATCCACGAGCTGTTGGAGGCAGTGGACTCGTTCATCCCGCAACCCACGCGTGATGTCGACAAACCCTTCCTGATGCCGATCGAAGACGTGTTCTCGATCAAGGGTCGCGGAACGGTCGGCACGGGCCGCATCGAGCGCGGGATGGTGAAGACGGGCGATAACATCGACATCGTCGGCATGGGGCCGGACAT
Source organism: Planctomycetota bacterium (assembly GCA_038246255.1). Classification (GTDB taxonomy): domain Bacteria; phylum Planctomycetota; class UBA1135; order UBA1135; genus RI-242. The sequence continues at coordinate 14,335 of JBBRWC010000095.1, read as the reverse complement.
CCTCAAGACCACCTGCACGGGTGTTGAGATGTTCCAAAAGACCCTCAACGAGGGCCAGGCGGGTGAGAACGTCGGCCTGCTCGTTCGCGGTATCGAAAAGAACCAACTGCGCCGCGGTATGGTTCTCTCCGCCCCGGGCTCCATCACCCCGCACACCGAGTTCGAGTGCGAGGTGTACATCCTCACCAAGGAAGAGGGTGGCCGCCACACGCCGTTCTTCTCCGGTTATCGCCCGCAGTTCTACTTCCGCACGACGGACGTGACCGGCGCCGCCGACCTGATGGGCGACGCCGAGATGGTCATGCCGGGTGACAACGTCAAGCTGAAGGTCACGCTCGGCACCCCCGTCGCCATGGACGAGCAGCTGCGCTTCGCGATCCGCGAAGGCGGCCGCACGGTTGGCGCCGGCGTCGTGACGAAGATCCTCGCCTGATCCTCGCGAGTGGCGTTCACCCGATCTGCGCCTAGTAGGCCGGGTGAACGCAGCTCGTCCGCCTTCGATACTCCGCTCCCACCCCCCCCAAGCTGGGCACGCACGCCCCCACGACGATGGCCGTAACCCGAGAAGAACAAGGCCGGATGGCGCGAACCTTCGCGTTCTGGTCGTTCGTCTTCTTCGCGTTCTTCGGGGCGAGTTTTCTGCACACGCAGCTCTCGTCGCGCGTCCAAGCGCTGCGGGAACCGCTGGGCGGGTTGAAGATCCCGATCATCGGCGTTGACGTCAATGGCTCGTTCCTCCTCGCGACGATCCTCTTCGCTGGCCTGGTCCTTCTGATCTACCGCTGGCAGCAGAAACCCAAGGTCGCCGACCTTCTGACAGACACTGAGAACGAACTCAAGAAGGTCACCTGGCCGACCATGCCCGAGGTGATCAACTCCTCGATCGTTGTCGTCATCTGTGTGGTGATCCTGATGGGTTTCCTCGCCGGCTCCGACTGGTTCCTCGGCCGCGTCTTCCGCGCCATCCTGCTCGGATCGTGACCGTCCAAAACCCGCCCGCCCAAGATCCTTCTCCCCGTCCGGTCCCGTCGCTCTTCCACCGTTTTTCGTTCCGGCTCCATCGATGACTTACACCTGGTACTTCGTGCGCTGCCAATCGGGTCGAGAGGACTCGGTTCGCAAGCAGCTCGAGACGCGGCTCAAGGTCGCAGGTCTCCAGGATGTCATTCCCCAAGTCCTGGTGCCCTTCGAGCGTGTCACCGACCTCAAGAACGGCAAGAAGCGCATCGTCACACGCAAGCTCTACCCGGGTTACCTGATGGTCCAGGCAAACCTGGAGCCCGAGGAGATGGAAGGCGGCGAGGAACGCATCCTGAAGGCGCGCTCGACGATGCGCGAGACCCCCGGATTCGGGGACTTCCTGGGCTCAAGAGACAGCGGGCCGACCCCGCTGACCGAGGTCCAAGTCACGGGCATCCTTGCGCGGATGTCCGAAAGCGAACAGCGCCCGCAGGTGAGTATCAACCTGCACAAGGGCGACATGGTGAAGATCAAATCCGGCGCGTTCGACGGGTTCGACGGACAGGTCGACGAGATCAACCCCGACAAGGGGACCGTCAAGGTCATCGTGACCATCTTCGGACGTCCGACGCCGGTGGAACTCGAGTACTGGGAAGTGGAGGCCGTCTGAGCCCATGGCCAAAGTCCTTACAGCAAAGATCAAGCTGCAGTGTCCCGCTGGACAGGCAACGCCTGCTCCGCCGGTTGGCCCTGCTCTGGGCGCCCACGGCGTCAACATCGCGGCCTTCGTCAAGGAGTTCAACGATCGGACGCGGGACCAGTTGGGTCTCATCATCCCGGTCGAGATCTCCGTTTACAAAGACCGTAGCTTCGACTTCATCCTCAAGTCGCCCCCGGCTGCCGTGCTTCTCAAGAAGTACGCCAAGATCGAGAGCGGCGCGAAGATGGTCGGTCACGAGGTCGCGGGCAGTGTGACGCGGGCGCAGGTCGAGGAGATCGCCAAGATCAAACTCAAGGACCTGAACGCGCGCGACATCGAACACGCGTGCCGCATCATCGAAGGAACGGCCCGTTCCGCGGGCATCGCGGTCAAGGGCTGACGGCGGTCGCCACTCCCATGCGCACGCCTTCGATCCCCGCTGAGCCTTGCGGCCGGTACCCCCTCAACGGGTATCCCGTCGGCCAGTCTCTTTGCGCCGCCCGTTCGCGGGCGCCGGTCACCATCCACACCGCAGCCGTGCGCCCCGAGGGCGCGCTGCGCCGTCATACAGCACGTGCGAACCGTGCAATCAAGGACTGAGGTCGGGCCATGGCCAAACGCAGCAAACGATTCGAAGCGGCGACGAAGCGCGTCGACCGCGACAAGCAGTACCAGCCCCTCGAGGCGCTGGAACTCATCAAGAGCTTGCCCGCGCCCAAGTTCGACGAAACCGTCGACGTGGTCGTTAAGCTCGGTGTCGACCCGCGCAAGTCGGACCAACTCGTCCGCGGTGCGGTGTCACTTCCCAAGGGCTTGGGTAAGTCGGTCCGCGTGATCGTCTTCGCCGAAGGCGACCGCGCGGAAGCGGCGCGTCAAGCGGGCGCCGACTTCGTGGGAGCCGAGGACCTCGCCGAGCGTGTGCTCGGTGGTTGGATGGACTTCGACATCGTCATCGCTAGCCCCGACATGATGAAACACGTCGGCAAGCTGGGTAAGGTGCTCGGCCCCCAGGGCAAGATGCCCAGCCCGAAGAGCGGCACCGTGACGCCCGACGTCGCGAAGGCCGTGCAAGAGTTCAAGGCGGGCAAGGTCGAGTTCCGCACCGACGCCGGGGGCAATGTGCATGCTCCCGTCGGCAAGCGCTCGTTCTCCGCAGAGGACTTGCTCGCCAACCTGACGGCGTTCCTCGACCACTTGGGCGGCATGCGTCCGTCAGCGGTCAAGGGCACGTACATCCGGAAGATTTCCGTCAGCACCACCATGGGCCCTGGGGCCTTCATCTCGTACGGGAGCTGAGTCATGCCGAGCGTAGTGAACGCGATGGCGGTCCGCGATTTGACCGCCGACTTCAAGGCTGCAGAGGGTTTGGTCGTCGTGGCCATGCCCGGCATGACGATGGTCGAAAACGAGGCCCTGCGCGGGATGCTCGCCAAGCACGGGGTCAACCTGCGCATGGTGGCTAACAAGCTCGCCTTGATCGCCCTCAAGGAGTGCGGCCACAACTTCCCGCGGGACATGTTCCGCGGCACGGTCGGCGTGGCCTACGGCACCACCGAACAGACGATTGAGGCTGCCAAGGTGCTCGTCACAAACCCCGACATCGTCAAGGCCGGCAAGGTTGCCGTGCGCGGCGGTTTGCTCGAGGGCAACGTCCTCAACGCCAGCGACGCCGCGGCCCTGTCCGACGTCCCGTCCCGCGACCAGCTTCGCTCCCAACTGCTCGGGCTGTTCAACGGCGCTGCGCGGTCGATCGCGACCCTCATCGCCGCGCCCGGCAGTTCCTTTGCCCGTGCGCTCCAAGCCAAGTGCGACAAGGTCGGCGACCCTTCCGACGGGGAAGCGCCCGCGGCCTGATCTCGCCCGCCGGCGGGGCGCGGCTCCCGGGGTCCCCGGGTCCGCTCGCCACCGCCGGCAACCGTCCGTCGGCCGGTGCCCCATGGCGCCGGACGATCCCGAACCGGGTCGGCGCCGTCCTGCCGACCGCCAAGTCATCCGCATCGAACCCCTTCGTAGGAGAACCTCACCATGTCCGAATCCAACGTCGCCGAGCTCGAGCCCGCGCTGCAAGGGCTCGTGGACCATCTCGATAAGCTCACCCTTCTCCAGGCCTCGAAGCTCGTCAAGCACCTCGAAAGTCACTGGGGCGTGAGCGCCGCCGCGCCGGTCGCCGTCGCCGCCGCTGGCGGTGGTGGAGCCGCCGCCGCGCCGGTCGAAGAGAAAACCGCGTTCAACGTTATCCTCACGGACGGCGGTGAAAAGAAGATCAACGTCATCAAGGAAGTCCGCGCCATCACTGGACTTGGCCTCAAGGAGGCTAAGGACCTGGTCGAAGGCGCTCCCAAGGCCGTCAAGGAAGGCGTGACCAAGGACGAGGCCGAGAAGATCAAGGCCCAGATCGAAGCCGCCGGCGGCAAGGTCAAGATCGACTGAACGGACCGCGGTTGCTGCGCATCCTCGCCACCGACCCTGCGAGCGGTCGCCGCCTGTGCGGCGACCGCACTGGGGTGTTTAAGTCAGCGGGCTCGGCGCGCAGGGCGGGGCCATCTGACCGCCGCGTGGTCAACCGACGTTCCCAGCGGAGCACGTTCCCAGCGGAGCAGCCGGCCGCTCCCTTGGGACCCCGGCCATCCTTCCGCCGATCGCGCACGGCTGTGGGCGCCCTTTGCGAACCGCGTGGACCGTCACGCCTTCTTGCGCGGGTCTGAACTGACCCGCGCGAAGCCCTTTTCGATCCCGTGTTCCGCGCTCCGCCCATCGCGCGGCGACCGCGGGCGACCCCAAGCACTCCGCACACGGAATGGCCGCGCCCCGCGGCTTTTCACGCGCGAATCGACGTCCACAGCGAGCGCCTGTGCCGCGGTTCGACCGAGGCCCCTAGCGGGGGCCAGGTCGGTCCGAAGGCCGGGCCGAGAGCGACCCAGATGACGACCAAGAACCAGCCCGTCCGCAAGTTCGCCCGTTACTCGGACCTCGTCGAGATCCCGGACCTCGTCGAGATCCAGCGCCGCGCCTACGACCGTTTCCTGATGGCGGAAGTGGCCCAGGGAGCGCGCGCCGACGAGGGGCTTGAGAACCTCCTGCGCGAGGTGTTCCCGATCTACTCGTACGACAAGACCATGTGCCTTGAGTACGTGGGCTACGAGCTCGGCCGTCCGCGCTACACAATCGACGAGTGCCGCAAGCTGCGTCTCACCTACGGGTACCCGTTCAAGGTACGCCTGCGACTGATCAAGCCGGAGCCGATCGAAGAAGAGGTTTACCTCGGCGAGATCCCGATCATGATCGGGGGCGGCGAGTTCGTTATCAACGGCTCGGAGCGGGTGATCGTCAGCCAGCTTCACCGTTCGCCCGGCGTGGACTTCTCGGTCGACCTCTCGACGGCGGAGAAAAAGCTCCACTCCTGCTGGATCATCCCCGAGCGCGGTTCGTGGATCGAGCTCAACGTCACGAAGAAGGACGTGCTCACGGTCCGCATCGACCAGTCGGGCAAGTTCTCCGCGGTGACGCTGCTGCGCGCCCTCGACGAAAACCTCAGCACCGACCAGGACATCCTGCGCCACTTCTACACGACGAAAATCGCGAAGAAGGGCAAGAACCAAACCGAGGCGGCGTTCGCGAAGGGCATCACCGGGCGTTACTCGGTGGGGGATGTCGTGGTCCTCAAGACCGGCGAGATCCTGGTCCCCTCGGGCACTCAGATCAGCGAGTCCGCGGCGCTCGAGATCGCAGCGAGCGACCTCGCGGACGTTGAGATCATCGACGAGAAGCCGGAAGAGCTCGATTCCCTGATCCTCAACTCCCTGCAGGAGGATCAGTGCAAGAGCCACGGTGACGCGCTGCTGCGCATCTACAGCCGCCTGCGTCCCGGCAACCCGCCGCAGCTCGAGAAAGCGCGCGAGCTGTTCCACGAAAAGTTCTTCGACCCCCAGCGCTATCGCCTGGGTCGTGTTGGCCGCTTCCGCCTCAACCGTAAGTTCGACCAGGACATTCCCGAGGACGTCCAGGTTCTGCAGCCGCGCGACATCGTCAACTCGATCAAATACATCATCTTGCTGCGCAACGGCGACGGTGAGCTCGACGACATCGACAACCTCGGCAACCGCCGAGTGCGCACGATCGCCGAACTGGCCGGCGAGGAGTTCCGCAAGGGCCTGCTCAAACTGCGCCGCACCGCGCAGGAGCGGATGAACCTCGAGAACCCCGAGACGGTCAGCCCGCGCAACCTGATCAACTCGAAGACGTTCTCGAGCGCCGTCGAGTACTTCTTCGGCCGCGGCGAACTCAGCCAGGTCGTCGACCAGACGAACCCGCTCAGCCAGTTGACCCACGAGCGCCGACTGTCGGCCCTCGGACCGGGAGGCTTGAATCGCAAGCGCGCCGGCTTCGACGTGCGCGACGTGCACCTGTCGCACTACGGCCGCCTCTGCCCGATCGAAACCCCCGAAGGTTCGAACATTGGTCTGATCTCGTCCTTGGCGTTGTTCGCCAAGCTCGACGAGTACGGCTTCCTGTGCACCCCGTACCGCCGTGTCGTCGAGGGCCACCTTTCGGACGACGTCGTTTACCTGCGCGCCGACGAAGAGACCGGCAAGGTCATCGCCCCGGCCGACTCCGCCATCGACGACAAGCAGAACCTCGTCGGGCCGCGGGTGCTCGTCCGCAAGGACGGCGACAACTATGAAGTCGCGCCGACCGAGATCGACTACGTCGACGTTTCGCCCAAGCAGATCGTCGGTGTTTCGGCCGCGCTGATCCCGTTCCTCGAACACGACGACGCGAACCGTGCGTTGATGGGTTCGAACATGCAGCGCCAGGCCGTGCCGTTGCTGCAGGCCGAACCGCCGCTCGTCGGCACAGGCATGGAAGCCATCGTCGCGCGCAACACAGACATGGTGATGCGGGCGAAGAAGGGCGGGACCGTGCGTTACGTCGACAGCCAGGTGATCCTCGTCGACGACGAGGAATACCGCCTGACGAAGTACCGCGGCTTGAACGAGCGGACGTGCCAAAACCACGTGCCGCGCGTGAAAGAAGGTGAGGTCGTCGAAGCGGGCGGTCTGCTCGCGGACGGCGCGTCGACCTACCTCGGCGAGCTCGCTCTGGGCCGCAACCTCGTCGTCGCGTTCATGGCCTGGGACGGCTTCAACTACGAGGACGCGATCCTCGTGAGCGAGCGCCTCGTCCGCAACGACACGTTCACCTCGATCCACATCGAGGAGTACGAGGTCGAGATCCGCGAGACGAAGCTCGGCAAGGAGGAGTTCACGCGCGACATCCCCAACGTGGGCGAGAAAGCGCTGGCGATGCTCGATGAAAGCGGGATCGTGCGCATCGGCACCTACGTCGAAGCGGGGGATATCCTCGTCGGCAAGGTCGCACCGAAGAGCAAGAGCGAGCTGACCCCCGAGGAGAAACTGCTGCACGCGATCTTCGGTCGCGCGGGCGTCGACGTGAAAAACGCGTCGCTGACGATGCCCCCGGGCACGAACGGCGTCGTGATCGACGCGCAGAAGTTCTCGCGTCGCGTCAACTTGACCGACGCGGAGCGCAACAAGGTCCTCGTCCAGATCCGCGACGCGGAGAAGGACTTCCTGAAGGCGTTTGGCGATTACACCGGGCTGATGCTGAAGGAAGTGCAAAAGGCGCTCGGCAGCGACGTGCTCGACACGCAGTCAGGCAAGCCGGTGCAGTTCGACCAGACGGCGACCTTCGACGAGCTGCGTCGGATCAAGCTCCTGTGCATCACCGCCGCCGAAGAATGCGGCTCGAAGGACAAGCGCGAGAAGGCTCTGCGTGTCGTCAACGAGTACCAGCAGCGCATCGAGAACAAGGAAAGCGAGAAGAACAAGGTCGTCAACCGCCTCAGCCGCGGCGACGAGCTGCCCACCGGCGTGCTCGAGATGGTCAAGGTCTACGTCGCTACCCGTCGTCAACTGTCGGTGGGCGACAAGATGGCCGGCCGACATGGCAACAAGGGCGTGATCAGCAAGATCATGGCGATCGAGGACATGCCCTACCTGGAAGACGGGACGGCGGTCGACATCGTGCTCAACCCGCTGGGTGTGCCCAGCCGGATGAACGTCGGTCAGATCCTCGAAACCCACCTCGGCCTCGCGGCTCTCAAGTTGGGCGTGCGGTTCCACACACCACCCTTCGACGGCGCGACCGAGGACGACATCGAGAACGCCCTTGAAGAGGCCGGCTTGCCGCGCAGCGGGAAGTTCCGGTTGTTCGACGGGCGGACCGGTGCGCCCTTCGAACAGGAGGTCACCGTCGGTGTCATGTACATGCTGAAGCTGCACCACCTCGTCGACGAAAAGGTGCACGCTCGGGCCACAGGCCCTTACAGCCTCATCACGCAGCAGCCCCTCGGCGGCAAGGCACGTTTTGGTGGCCAGCGCTTCGGAGAAATGGAAGTCTGGGCGCTTGAGGCCTACGGAGCAGCGGCGATCCTCCAGGAGCTGCTGACGGTCAAGTCCGACGACGTCGACGGCCGGACGAAGATCTACGAGTCCATGGTCAAGGGGCTCAATATCCTCGAACCGGGCACGCCGGTGTCCTTCGAGGTGCTGTGCAACGAGATCAAGGGCCTCGGCCTCAACATCGAGCTGCAGAAAAAAGCCGCCATTTGATCGGCGCGAGGGCCGATCGCGAGGCAGCACGCCCCGCGGTCGGCTCCTAAACCGAACCCCAGCGCCCGCGCGCACCGCACACACGGTGCGCCGTCGCCGCCAGCCTCACCGCACCGCACACTCCCGCGCCGAACCCGACGCCCGCGCCGCGACACCGCGCCGCACTACCGTCCGTCCGCGCCGCGGAACCCACCGCCGACTCTTCGAGGGATTCCACCATGGTCGAGAACGTCTACAACCGCATCAACGACTACGGGAGCGTCAGGATCAGCCTCGCTTCGCCCGAGGACATCCGTTCCTGGTCCTACGGGGAAGTCAAGAAGCCGGAGACGATCAACTACCGCACGTACCGCCCCGAGCGCGACGGCCTGTTCTGCGAGCGCATTTTCGGGCCCGAGCGCGACTGGGAGTGCGCTTGCGGCAAGTACAAAGGCATCAAGCACAAAGGCATCGTCTGCGACAAGTGCGGTGTGATGGTCACGCACAGCCGCGTGCGCCGCAAGCGGATGGGCCACATCAACTTGGCGGCGCCCGTCGCGCACATCTGGTTCTTCAAAGCCATGCCGAGCCGTCTTGGGACGCTGCTCGACATGAAAACGTCGAACCTCGAGCGGGTCATCTACTTCCAGGACTACATCGTCGTGGATCCGGGTGGCACGCCGCTGGAGGAGAAACAACTCCTCACCGAGGACGAGTTTCGCCAAGCGCGCGCGAAGTACGGCTCGGAGTTCGAGGCCGAAATGGGCGCCGAAGCGGTCAAGAAGCTGCTCAAGCGGCTCGACATGCAAAAACTTAGCCAGGAGCTCCGCGAAGAGTTGCTGGCCACCCGCTCCAAGCAGCGCCAGAAAGACATCATCAAACGGCTCAAGACCGTCGAGATGCTGCGCGACTCGGGCAATAGCCCAGATTGGATCGTGCTCGAGGTGATTCCGGTCATTCCGCCGGACCTGCGCCCCTTGGTGTTGCTCGATTCGGGCAACTTCGCGACGAGCGACCTCAACGACCTCTATCGCCGCCTGATCAACCGGAACAACCGCCTCAAGAAACTGCTCGACCTCAACGCACCCGAGGTCATCATCCGCAACGAAAAGCGGATGCTGCAGCAGTCGGTCGATGCGTTGTTCGACAACGGCCGCTGCCGTCGCCCGGTGCTCGGTTCCTCGAACCGCCCACTCAAGTCCCTCACGGACATGATCAAGGGCAAGCAGGGGCGCTTCCGCGAGAACTTGCTGGGCAAGCGGGTCGACTATTCGGCCCGGTCGGTCATCGTCGTCGGCCCCGAGTTGCGCCTGCACCAGTGTGGCCTGCCCAAAAAGGTCGCGCTCGAGCTGTTCCAGCCGTTCATCATCCGCCGCCTGAAGGAGCTCGGCCTCGCCGACACGATCAAGTCGGCCAAGCGCATGCTTGAGCGGCGCGACGAGGAAGTCTGGGACATCCTCGACGAAGTCATCCGCGACCATCCCGTGCTGCTCAACCGCGCGCCCACGCTCCACCGCGTCGGCATCCAAGCGTTCGAGCCGGTGCTGATCGAAGGCAACGCGATTCGCTTGCACCCGCTGGTTTGCGGTGGCTTCAACGCAGACTTCGACGGCGACCAAATGGCCGTCCACCTGCCCCTGTCCTTCGAGGCGCAGATCGAAGCGTCGACGCTCATGCTGTCGACGAACAACATCTTTTCGCCTGCCAACGGCCAGCCGATCATCGCGCCGTCCCAGGACATGGTGCTCGGTATCTTCTACCTGTCGAAGGATCCGCACGTCGTCGACGACAAACCCCGCCGGTTCTCGTCGCTCAACGAGCTCTTCCTCGCCTACGGCCACGGTCTGACGCAGACGCACCGCATGGTGGCGGTGCGCCTCGAGCCCGGCACCCTGGTCAAGCAGGGGCGCAGCGACCTGCCCGTAGAAGTCGGGCCGGATGGCAAGATCGCGGATCCGCGCGACGGATCGAAGCGCATCTACCTGCGCACGACCATCGGACGCGCGATTTTCAACGACATCCTCCCCCCGGGGATGCCCTTCTACAACTACCAACTCGACAAGAAGGGCATCGCGGGTCTGATCAGCGACTGCCACCGCCTGCTGGGCCGGGACGCCACCTTGGCGCTGCTCGACGACCTCAAGGATCTCGGCTTCAAGGCCGCGACCCGCGCCGGTTTGTCCTTCGCCAAGGACGACATGCGCGTGCCCGTCACCAAGGCCCGGATCCTCGAGGAAACGCAGGTCGAGATCGACAAGGTCGAGAAGGCCTTCATGCGCGGTGTTATCACCGACGGTGAGCGCTACCTTAAGATCATCGACATGTGGACACACGCGCGGGAACGCGTGGGTCAGGACCTAATGCAGGTTCTGGCTAGCGACCAGCGCGGCGACGTCTACGTCAACCCGATCTTCTGCATGGTCACGTCGGGCGCCCGGGGCTCGATCGACCAGATCCGGCAGCTCGCGGGCATGCGCGGTCTCATGGCCAAGCCGTCCGGCAAGATCATCGAAACACCCATCAAGGCGAACTTCCGCGAGGGTCTGAAGGTGCTCGAGTACTTCTCGTCCACCCACGGCGCGCGCAAGGGTCTGGCCGACACCGCGCTTAAGACCGCGGACGCCGGTTACTTGACCCGCAAGCTGACGGACGTCGCCCAGAACGTCGTTGTCTCGAGCGAGGACTGCGGCACACCCAACGGCATTTTCAAGGCCGCGGTGTACAAGGGCGAGAAAGTTGTGGTCAGCCTCGCGCAGGCGATCCGCGGCCGTGTCGCCCGGGACACGATCATGGACGTGATCACCGACGAGGTGGTTGTCCGCGAGAACGAGCTCATTTCGGAGGAAGCCGCGCAGCGCATCGAAGCGCTCGGGTACGAACGGGTCCGCGTGCGTAGCCCGCTGACCTGCGAGGCGGGACTCGGAGTGTGCGCGCGCTGCTACGGCATGGACCTTTCGCGCGGCACCGTCGCCGAGCGCGGGTTGGCCGTGGGCATCATCGCGGCGCAGTCGATCGGGGAACCGGGCACCCAGCTCACGATGCGCACGTTCCACATCGGTGGTACGGCGAGCCGTTCCGTCGAGCAGTCCGAAGTGCGTGTCCGCCGCGAGGGCACGATCAAGTTCCAAAACCTCAAGGTCGTGCGGAACCAGCAGGGACAGCAGGTTGCACTGAACCGCAACGGCGAAGTGCTGCTCGTCGACGAACGGGATCGAGAGCTTGACCGCTACGTGGTCCCGATCGGCGCGGTGATGATCAAGCCTGACGGTGAGAAGCTCAAAGCCGGCGACGTGCTCTGCCGCTGGGACCCGCACCACGTGCCGATCCTCGCAGAGTTCAAGGGCCGCATCCGCTTCGAGGACCTGATCGAAGGCAAGACGCTGAAAGTCGAGCGGGATTCCCGCCGCGACAACGTCCGCAAGCAGGTCATGGAGCACAAGGGCGACCTGCACCCGCAGCTCGTCCTGGAAGACGCGAAAGGCACCGTCCTTGCGCTCTACCCGATCCCCGAGCGCGCTTACATCGAAGTCGACGACGGTTCGGAGATCAACCCCGGCGACCTGGTTGCGAAGAGCGCCCGGGAAGTCGGCGGGACGCAGGACATCACCGGAGGTCTGCCGCGTGTGACCGAGCTGTTTGAATCGCGCCGTCCCAAGGACCCGGCGGTGATTTCCGAGATCGACGGTGTGGTCGAACTCGGCGACAAGAAGCGCGGCAAGCGCACGATCATGGTGCGCGCGCTCGATGAGCACGGCGCCGTGATCGAAGAGCAAGAGCACGCCGTTCCCCAGGGCAAACACTTGCGTGTCCACAAGGGCAACGAAGTGCGCGCGGGTGACCCTCTCGTCGACGGACCGCTCGTGCCGCAGGACATCCTGCGCATCAGCGGCGAAGAGAAGGTGCAGGACTACCTGCTCAACGAGATCCAGAACGTCTACCGCTCCCAGGGCGTGCCGATCGACGACAAGCACATTGAAATCATCATCAGCCAGATGATGCGCAAAGTGCAGATCAGCGACCCCGGCGACAGCGACTTCCTGCCCGGCGCGGTGGTGGACAAGTTCCGCTTCAAGCGTGAGAACGATCGCCTCCGCAAGGAGCGCAAGAAGCCGGCGACGGGTCAGACCCTGCTGCTCGGAGACACGAAGGCGACGATGTCCACCGAGTCGTTCATCTCGGCCGCCAGCTACCAGCAGACCACTAAGGTGCTCACAGAAGCGGCGATGGCGGGCAAGCGCGACTTCCTCGTCGGCTTGAAGGAAAACGTCATCCTCGGGCACATGGTTCCGACCGGCACGGGCTTCCGCGACCACTACCGGACCCGCGTCAAGAAGAACATCGACTTCGGAGAGATCGGACGTGGGTTCGGCGCTCCGGCAACGGCCGCTGACGCGGAGATCGAGGCGCTGCTCGGCGGTGGACTCGATGCCCTATGGCGCGCCGCGGACGACGACCTTGCCGCCACCGGCACGGACGCCGGCGGCCTGGCACCGGAGAAGCGGTTGGCGGGACTCGGACTCCTCGCCGGTGCGGATAACGATGATGACGATGGCGCGGTCGTACCCGCACTGGCCGACGACGACAGCTGAAAGCCGGGCCGGGTGGCCCGTCCGGATCCCTTGGCCGCGTGTGGCCGCGCGGCGGGGCTCCCGGGGGTCCCGGGGGTCCCGGGGGTCCCGGTCCCCTTGACGGACTCGATCAACCCCTTAGACTAGTCGCCCCTTCCGGCGGCGGAGCGCCCGCGCCGCGAGCCGCCCGCTGGGGACTCCAACTGCGGGCTGCCCCTCCCGGGGGCCGCACCGACCGAGCGCTGCGAGCGCTTCGATCCTCGAACCCGATCATGCCGACCATCAATCAACTCGTCCGCAAGGGCCGCACCCCCGTCAAGCGACGCTCGAAGTCGCCGGTGCTGGAATCCTGCCCCCAAAAGCGCGGCGTTTGTCTGCAGGTGAAAACCCAGACGCCGAAGAAGCCCAACTCCGCGCTGCGGAAGATCGCACGGGTGCGCCTCTCGAACGGCAAGGAAGTCACCGCCTACGTGCCGGGTGAGGGCCACAACCTCCAGGAACACTCGATCGTGCTCATCCGCGGTGGCCGTGTGCGCGACCTTCCCGGTGTGCGCTACCACATCCTGCGCGGCACCTTGGACGCGTCGGGTGTCGACGGCCGCAAGCGCAGCCGTTCGAAGTACGGCACGAAACGTCCGAAGAAGTAGTACGTCCGAAGAAGTAGTACGTCCGAAGCTCTCATCCTTGGGCAAGCGCAGCGGGGTGGAGAAAGCCCCTCCGCACGCGCCCGCCCGTCTCGCGCCGCTGCCCGAATCCGACCCGCTCCAGCCCGGCTCCGCCGGCCACGCCTTTCACCATGCCCCGCAACTACAAGTCCACTGCTGACCTGCTCGAACCGGACCCCCGTTTCGGCTCGATGCTGGCCACGAAGATCATCAACAAGATCATGCTGTCGGGCAAAAAGTCGACGGCGCAGCACATCTTCTACGAGGCGATCGACATGGCCGCGAAGAAGCTGCCCGATGTCGAGGACCCGGTTGAGATTTTCTCGCGGGCGATCGACAACGTGCGGCCCTCGGTCGAGGTGCGCTCGAAGCGCGTTGGCGGTGCGAACTACCAGGTGCCGCGGGAAGTGCGCCGCAACCGCCAGCAAAGCCTCGCGATTCGCTGGCTCGTCGACAATTCGCGCAAGAAGAAGGGCAAGCCCATGGCGCAGTGCCTGGCAGAGGAGTTCGTCGACGCCTTCAACGGCCAAGGTGCGTCGGTCTCCCAGAAGGAGACGCTGCACAAGATGGCTGAGGCGAACAAGGCCTACAGTCACTTTGCGCGCTGAAGCGCGGTTGCGCGCGGAGCGCGCGCTGGGCACTTTGCGCGCTGAAGCGCGGTTGCGCGCGGAGCGCACGCTGGGCACTTTGCGCGCTAAAGCGCGGTTGCGCGCGGAGCGCGCGCCGGGCACTTTGCGCGCTAAAGCGCGGTTGCGCGCGGAGCGCGCGCTGGGCACTTTGCGCGCTAAAGCGCGGTTGCGCGCGGAGCGCGCGTTGGGCACTTTGCGCGCT
>JBBRWC010000094.1:0-16002 GCA_038246255.1 Planctomycetota bacterium | reverse complement strand
GAGGACGTCGTCGACCGCCTGAAACGCGAGCCCCAGTTGGAATCCGAAGCGCTGAGCGGCCGCCGCAGCGCCCGACGCGGCCCCCGCGACGATCGCTCCCATCTGGGCCGCCGCTCCGAACAGGGCCGCCGTTTTAGCGCCGTGGACGTCGCGGATGCCGAGGATCCCCGGCCGCCTGGCCGCCGGCGCGAGGTCGAGCACCTGTCCCCCCACCATTCCCGACGCGCCCGCGGCGCGCGCGAGCACACGCACCAGCTCCGCGCCCGCTCGACCGCGTGCGGCGAGTTCCTCGAACGCGAGGGCCTGGAGCGCGTCGCCGACGAGCACGGCCATGGCTTCGCCGTAGACCACGTGGCACGCCGGTCGGCCGCGGCGCAGGTCGTCGTCGTCCATGCACGGCAGATCGTCGTGGACGAGGCTGTAGGTGTGGACGAACTCCAGCGCGACCGCGGGGGCCTCCGCCGCGCGCGCATCCCCACCGAGTTCCTCGGCCACGAGTCGCACGAGCGCAGGGCGCAGGCGTTTGCCACCGCCGAGCACCGCGTAGCGCAGTGCGCTCGCAAGGTCCGCGGGCACAAAGAGTGCGTCGCGACCGTCCGCGGCGCACGCGCGGTCAAGGGCAAGCGCGAGCGCGTCGTCGCACCACGACCGCGCCGCTTCGAGCCAATCGGCCAGCGCCGCGCGGGTTTCGGGCACCACGCGGTTCACCGCGCGCCGCGCCGAACGCCGGTGCTCCGCTGCGATCCACCACCCTCGTCGCGGCCGCCGTCTTCGCGACCACCGGGGGCATCCTCCGAAGCGCCGTCGGTGTCACCACGCACGAGGTGACCGTCCGGGTCGTCCGCGAATGCCGCCAGCGCGCGCTCGGCATCGCCGGTGAGTTCCTCGACCCGCTTGCGGTAGCGCCCGAGCGCAGACTGGCAGCGGCCAAGCAGGGCGACCCCGTGCCCGAAGCGCTCGATGGCGGCCTCCAGGCCGAGTCCTCCCGCTTCGAGTTCGGCGACGATGCGTTCGAGTTCGGCGAGTTCCTCGTCGAAACCCACTGCGCCTAAACCGCCTGCCCCTTGGGTGCCCTCAACTTTGCGCGCCTTTGATTCCCCGGCCATGGCGCGCAGTCTAACAACCCCGCGGTCACCCAGCCGCGCGCGGTGCCACCCCCGCGCTCAACTGCTACGATCCCGGCGCTGGCCCCTCCACACCGCGTGCAACCTCCCCCTGACGCCCCCCTCCGCGCGGACATTTCGCGATCCGCAAACCGCCATCCCCCGGCAGTCCTTGCGGCGGTGGACCTCGGCTCGAACAGCTTCCACATGCTGATCGCCCGTGTGGTGCAGGGCGAACTCCACATCCTCGACCGCATGCGCGAGACCGTGCGGCTCGCGGCGGGCCTCGACGACGACAAACGCATCACCAACGAGGCCCGCGAGCGCGCCCTCGCGTGCCTCGCGCGCTTTGGCCAGCGCATCGCCGATCTTCCCGAGGGCGCGGTGCGCGCCGTCGGCACCAACACCCTGCGACGCGCCCACAACGCCCGCGGGTTCTTGCGCAAGGCCCGCGCGGCCCTCGGGCATCCCATCGAAGTCTTACCGGGTCGCGAGGAAGCGCGCCTGATCTACCTGGGCGTCGCTCACGACATCTCCGACGACGCGGGCCGGCGCCTCGTAGTGGACATCGGCGGCGGAAGCACGGAATGCATCGTCGGCGAACGCTTCGAACCGCTCTTGACCGACAGCCTGCACATGGGCTGTGTCTCCTTCAGCGAGGAGTTTTTCAAGGGCGGCGTGATCGACCGCGATCGCTTCCGGGCCGCGGAGATCGGAGCGCGGCTCGAACTGCAGACGATCGAGCGCAGCTACCGCGCCGAAGGTTGGAACGAAGCCGTCGGATCCTCCGGGACCATCAACGCCATCGCGGAAATCCTGCGGCTATCGAACTGGACAAAATCCGGCATCACCCGCGAGGGTCTGCGACGGCTGCGCAAAACGATGGTCGCCGCGGGCCACGTGACGAAGCTGGAGTTGCCCGGACTGACCCCCGAGCGGCGGCCGGTGCTGCCCGGCGGAGTCGCGATCCTGGGCGCGATCTTCGACAGCCTGGGTGTCGAAGTCATGCGCACGTCGAGCTTCGCCCTGCGCGAAGGGCTGCTTTACGACCTGCTCGGCCGGATCCGTCACGAGGACGTGCGCGACCGCACCATCCGGCGCTTCAGCGAGGTTTACCACGTCGACCACGAGCAGGCGGCCCGGGTGGAGCGCACCGCGCTGCGCTGCCTCGGCGATGTCGCACAGGCCTGGGACATCGACGAAGAAACCGCGAAGCGATTCCTCGTTTGGGCGGCGCGGCTGCACGAGATCGGCCTTGCGATCAGCTACTCGGGGCACCACAAGCACGGTGCCTACCTGATCGAGCATTCGGATATGCCCGGCTTCGGCCAAGGGGACCAGGCCCTGCTCGCAACACTGGTGCGCATGCACCGACGCAAGCTCGACAAGTCGCTGTTCCGCGAGCCCCCCACGTTTCGCACACGCCTCGCGCTGCGCCTCGTGGTGCTGCTGCGCCTCACTGTCTTGCTCAACCACTCGCGGCGACCGGATGCGGTGCCGCGCCTGGAACTCGAAGCGCAGGACAATAGCCTCGAAGTCACGTTCCCGAAGGGCTGGCTCGAGGACCAGAGTTTGGCCCGCGCCGACCTCGAGGCCGAAGCGGAAGCGCTGCGCGCGGTGGGCTTCGAACTGCGCGTGCGCTGAGCCGAACGCCGTTGCACACCCTAGCCCGGGTTATTTACCAGCTTTGCGATCGGACGGCCCAACCGGCGGCCTTCGGCCGCCTTTCGCCCTCGAGCGGCACTTTGCGACCACGGGCGTCCCTCGTTGACCTGTTCAAGACAGTCCAATCGTCGTGGTGCCGTTGCGCAGGATCTGCCAGTTCTGCTCGGGGTCGCCACCAACCACTTCAAAGCCGAGCTTGGCGTAGAACGCGCGTGAGACCGCGATGTCTTTCACCGCGAGGCTGACCGAAAACGCGCCTAGTTCCATGGTTTTCACCGGGGTTTCGGGCGGAGCGATACGCTCGGGTACGGGATCTTGTCCCAGCAATGCGGCGGCGCCGAGGAAGACACACGCAAGGCGGGTCAACGCAGAGGGCAAACGGCTTTGAAGCATGGTGCCATCTTCCACGGGGGTTCGCGGTTGGGGAAGTCCCCGGGCGATTCCTCATGCCTCGCCCAGCTCCTGCGCCTGCTGGTGGTCCTCGAGGGACGAATCTCGGCGAGCCGGCTGCGGCGCGGGCGACGGCGGGGGCGCAACTTCGAAACCAAAGCGCGCCCGGTGGGACGCCTCCGCATCGAAGCGCTCGCGCCCGGACGCGGCCAACTTCAACAGGAGCACGTCCTGGATCGCGCGGGGTTTTGCCCTGCCCGGGCGCTGCCGCTTGTAGGACCCGTCCGCCTGCATCACCCACGCTTGGGTGTTGTCCTCGAGCGTGCCCTCGAGCGCTTCAGCGATCACGCGGTTCTTCAGGTCGTCGTCGTCGAGTGGGATCGCGGCTTCGACCCGCCGGTAGAAGTTGCGCGCCATGAGGTCCGCGCTGGAGAGATAAACCACCTCGCGGCCGCCCGCGTAGAAGCGAAAAATGCGGTGGTGCTCGAGGAAACGCCCGATGATCGAGCGAACGGTGATGTTGTCGGAGGTCCCCGGCACACCCGGGCGCAAGGAGCACGCACCGCGCACGATCAAGTCGACCTTGACCCCCGCGCGCGACGCCTCGTAGAGCTTGTGGATCATGCGCGGCTCGGTGACCGCGTTGGACTTGATGACGATCCGCGCGGGGCGCCCGGCTTTGGCTTCGACGATCTCCTCGTCGACGAGCTCGAGCAGCCGGGGCGCAAGCGTGAAGGGCGCTTGCAGCATCTTCTTCAGCTTGCGCACACGGCCCATGCCCGTGAGTTGCAAGAAGATTTGGTGCACGTCCTCGCCGATGTCGGCGTCGCACGTGAAGAGCCCGAGGTCGGTGTAGAGCCGCGCGGTGCCGGCGTGGTAGTTGCCCGTCCCCACGTGGGCATAACGCCGCAGTCGTTTGCCCTCGCGCCGGACCACGAGGATCAACTTGGCGTGGGTTTTGTATCCCACGATGCCGTAAACGACGTTCACGCCCGCGCGCTGCATGCGTGTGGCCAGGTCGATGTTCGCCCGTTCGTCGAAACGCGCGAAGAGCTCCACGACGACGGTGACTTCCTTGCCCGCGCGCGCCGCCGCGATGAGGGCATCGACGATCGCCGACTCCTCGCCCGTGCGGTAGAGCGTCTGCTTGATCGCCAAAACGTCGTGATCGGCTGCGGCCTGACGCAAAAGGTCGATGACGGGCGCGAACGACTGGTACGGGTGGTGCACGAGCACGTCGCCGCGGCGCAGCGCGGCAAACATGTCCTCGCCGTATTCGAGCCGGCGGGGCAAGCCGGGGACAAACGGCTTGAACTTGAGGTCTGGGCGGTCGGTTTCCCGTGCGATCGCAGAGAGCCGGTGCAGGTTCACGGGCCCCTGCACCTGATAGAGGTCCGCCGGCCCTAGGCGGAATTCGGTGGCGAGGAACTTCACCATGTCCGGCGGACAGTTGTGGGCCACCTCGAGGCGCACAGCATCCCCGTAATTGCGGCTTGGGAGCTCACCCTCGAGCGCGCGCAACAGGTCGTCGACCTCTTCCTCCTCCACCCATAGGTCGCTATTGCGCGTCACGCGGAACTGGTAACAACCTGTCACGTCGAGGCCGGGGAAGAGCTCGCCGATTGCCGCGTGGATGACCGAGGAGAGCATCACGAACGTGTGCGGCCCGCGCCCCACGTGCCGCGGCAGCGGAATGAGCCGCGGCAGGGAGCGCGGCACGTTGACAACGGCGATGCCGTTGGTGCGCCCGAATGCGTCGCGGCCCTCGAGCGGCACGAGGAAGTTGAGGCTCTTGTTCAACACCCGCGGGAACGGGTGCGCGGGGTCGATCGCGACGGGTGTCAGCACTGGCTGCACTTCGCGCCTGAAGTAACTGCGCACCCACGTGGTTTGACGCTCGTTCAGCTCGTCGCGCGTGAGCAGGTGGATGCCCTCGGCCGCGAGCAGCGGCAGGAGCGTTTCGTTGAGGACGTGGTACTGCTCCTCGACCAGCTTGTGCGCGCGCTCCGCGATGCGGCCGAGCAGCTCCCGCGGCCCCATGCCATCCGGACCGTTCGCGCGATCCACTCCGAGGAGGACCTGCTGCTTGAGGCCCGACACGCGGATCTCGAAAAATTCGTCGAGGTTCGTCGTGCAAATCGTCAGGTAGCGCAGCCGCTCGAGCAGCGGGACCGTTTCGTCCTTCGCCTGCTCCAGCACGCGCTGGTTGAACTCCAGCAGGCTGAGCTCGCGGTTGACGTACAGCTCCGGGGCATCGAGCGCGATCGGGTGGGGCAGCGTCATGGGCGGGGCGGGCGGTCCCTAGGCCCGCGCGCGGCGGCGCGGGCGGGTTCCGCGCGCAAAAGATACGGGACCAAGGATAAATTAGCGGTAGCCCGAGGCCGTTCGCGCGAGGGGTTTCCGTAGGCTCGCGCTCCGGAGCCCGAATCTGGCCCGTGCCAGGCGCCTCTGCTGCGGCGACGCTGTCAAGGCACCGCCCACACGCCCCGAAATGATCCCCACGCAACCTTGGCTCGAACACCTCGTCGTCCACGTCGCGCTCGCGCGTGTCGGCCGCGATCCCGAGGGTGTGCACCAACTGCGCGTGGCGAGCCGCAGGCTGGGCGCGTGGCTCCACCTTGGAGACTGGGACGTTTTGCAGAGCGACCTTCGCTGGCTACGACGGATCGCGGGAGCGGTGCGCGACCTTGATGTCCTGCTGAGCGAGCGCCACGGCGATCCATTGGACACGTGGCTCGCACGGCGCCGGGAGCGTGCCCAGGCGATGTTGGTCGAAACCCTCGATTCCCCGCGTACCGTGGGATTGCAGAGTGCGTTCGAAACGCTGCCCCCCCTCGCCGATGCGAGCGCACGGGCCAACCTCGAGCGTCTGGGCGCCCGCGTGCACCGCCGCGGCCGGCGCGCGGAAGACTCCCGCGGCGATTCCGACGAGGTGGAAGCGTGGCACGACCTGCGCCGGGCGCTGCGGCAATTGCGGTATGCACGCGAGTGGTTCGAACTGCCCACGAAGCCGCTGCGTGCGCTGCAGGACGAATTAGGTGAACTCGGCGACCTCGCGCTGCTATGGCGCCAACTGCGCGAGTTCCCCGAACCGCACGCGATTCGAAACGTTCTCGACCACAGCAAGGAGCGGCTCGCGGGCGCCCTGGAGCGCGCCCGGGCCGCGTGGAAGATGCACAGGGACGACGTCAGCGCGGAAAGTTAACCATGGATCTTTTCCTCATCCGACACGCCCACGCCGAGAACGCGGCGAACGGCGACAACGACGCCGCTCGCCCGCTGAGCCCCAAAGGACGCTCGCGATTCGAGCACGTCGTCGAAGGTCTCGCTCGGCTCGGAATTCGATTCGACCTCGTGCTCCACAGTCCCTGGCTACGCGCCGTGGAAACGGCGCAACTGCTGATGCCGATCGTGCGCGGCGAATCCCGCGTGACGGCGTCGCTCGCCGCGGCACCCGGCCGCGCGCTGCTCGCGCAGCTCGCCGGAGGGGGTGCTCCGATCGACCCGCGGGCCCCGTCGATTCCCGCGGAGAAAGTGGCCGCCGTGGGCCACCAGCCGTGGCTGTCGGAGCTGCTGGCGTGGCTCGTGCTCGAGGATCCCGACGTGGCTGACCGGCTGCACATGGGCAAGGGCGCGGTGGCGTGGCTCAAGGGCGAGCCCACCCCCGGTGGGATGCGGCTCCATGCGCTTTTTTCGGCGAAATCGATGGCCAGCGCGAACGACGGTTAGCGCGGCGTCGCTTCGACGAGTTGGCGGTCAGCTCGGTTGTGCGGCCCCCGAGGGTCGCACGGGAAGCGCGCCGGGCGGTTTTTCGTGGCCCGCGGCAGCGGACTCGGCCAGGCGGCGCTCGACCACTGCGCGTGTCGGAAAGCGCGCGAAAGCCGTGCCCGCTGCCGTGCTAGCTGCCGTGCCCGCTGCCGTGCCCGCTACCGTGCCCGCTACCGTGCAGAGCCCCGCGGCCGCCACGGCGAACCGCAACGCACCCAGGGCGCGCTGGTCCTCGCTGACTGCGACCGCGAGGGCCGCAGCAAAGGCATCCACCGATGCACAGTCGTCGCGAATGTCGTGCTCGGACGGGGATACGTGGTGCACTCGCTCGCCGTCGAAGAGGAAGCCGCCACCCACATCCGCGTGGCCGGGGGTTTCGGTCCCCCACAGCGCCACCCAGCGCGGACCGAGGGCCGCCACGCGGCGCGCCAACCCGCCGGGTGAACAGGGCTCGCCGGATTCCAGTTCGAGCATGGCACGCGCTTCGGGCAACGACGCCACCAGCACGTCGATCTCGGCCAGCCGTTCGGGCGCGAGTCCGACCGCCGCGCAGGTGTGCCACAGGACTTTTTTCCCCGCGCCATGGGCGATGGCGATGGCACTCTCGATCGCGGGGGTGGGCAGCTCCGCTTGGACGAGCAGCACCTTTGCCGCAGCGATGACGCCGCGCACCGCCTCCACGTCCTCGGGACCCCATCCGGCGTTGGCGCCAGCGCCCACGACACGCGACGAGCGGCCGTCGGGCAACCGGGTCACAAGGCGCACGCCCGTGCGCGATCCCGCGCGCACGGTGACCCGATCCGCGTTCACACCTTCGCCGATCAACGCCGCGCGCAGATCCTGCCCCCAATCGTCGTCGCCCACCACGCCGACGGCGTCCACATCCGCGCCCAGGCGCGCCGCGGCGATCGCCTGCGCTGCGCCACGTCCACCGGGATCCTGGAACGGACCTTCGCCAATCACAGTCTCCCCCTCCGCCGCGATCCGCGACGCCACCACGGCGACGTCCATGTGGAACGCGCCCATCACACACAGCCCCGCGCGCGCTTCCGTCATCGCGACGGAGCCTCCGACGGGGGAAGGTCGGGGTTGACCGCGACCCACAGGCCATCGCCCACGGGCACGATCACGGCGTGCAGGTCGCTCGCGCGCGCCATGTGGTCGTTGAAGTTGCGCACGGCTTCGACTTCCCCGTCCGTCGGAACCGCATCAAAGAGCTGCCCAAACGCAAACGCGTTGTCAACGAGGATCAAACCGCCGGGGCGCACAAGTCGCCGCGCGTGCGCGAGGTAGAGCGGATAGTTGCATTTGTCGGCATCGAGGAACGCGGCGTCGAACGCCCCGTGTTCCAGGTCCCCGAGCAGATCGCCCGCCGAGCCGGTGCGCACGTCGACACGACCGGCCACTTGGGAACCGGAACGCTCCGCCCACGTCCGCGCGAACGCCGCGCGCGCGGGATCGAGCTCCAGCGTCACGACGCAGCCATCCTCGGGCAGCGCACGCGCCATCTGGATGGCGGCGTAACCGGCAAGGGTCCCGACCTCAAGAACACGCTTCGCGCGTGTGGCTTTGAGCAGGATCTGCACGAAATTCGCCTGCTCCGGAGCGATCCAAATCGGCGGGATGCCCGCGGCAACCGCGGCCGCTTTCAGCTCCAAGAGGAACCCATCCTCGGGCCGCGTGCGCGCGGCGATGTACGCAAAATGCCGCGCGTCGACGGCTGTGGCTTCGTGGGACATGGCTCGACTGTCAGGACCAGATGAACTCGACCGGAATTTCGATCTCGTGCAACAGGCTTTGGTGCACCGGGCATGTGAGGGCGGCGCGCTCCAGCGACGCACGCCGCGCGGGTGGCACACCGGGTATTTCGAGGCGCACGGCGAGTTTTGCGATGCGGCGCACCGGCTCGTGCTGCATAGATTTTGTGACGCTCGCCCGCGCGCCGTCCATGGGGATGCCCGCGCGCTCCGCGACCTTGCCGACGATCGTCAGCATGCACGAGCCGAGGGCGGTGGCGACCAGGTCGGTCGGCGAGAAGGACGTGGCGCGGCCGCCGTTGTCCAGGGGAGCGTCCGTGGACACCGTGGCGCCGGAGGGCACATGGACGGCCTCGCACAGGAGCTGGCCGCGGTAAATCAGATCGATTTGGACCATTGGACGTCGCTGGTGGACCGCGCTTGAAAAGGGGGACCGCGCTCGGATTGCAGGGCCGCGCCCGGGAGCGGTCGCGGGAGTCTAGCCTTCGCGGGGCGAGGGGCCGCGCGCTAACCTCCTTCCCATGGCAGCACTGGACGGCAAGACGGCCCTGGTCACCGGCGCGAGCGCTGGCATCGGCGCGGCAACGGCCCGCGCCCTCGTTGAAAATGGCGCCCGCGTGACTCTTCTGGCGCGCCGGCGCGAGCGCCTCGACGCCCTGTGCGCGAAGCTCCCGGGCAGCGACGCGGTCGTCTGCGATGTACGCGACGCGGACGCGCTCGCCCGCGCCCTCGCCGGACGGCGCTTCGACATCGCGGTCGCGAATGCGGGGCTCGCCCGCGGCACGGCGCCGCTCGACCAGGGCGAGCCGAGCGATTGGGCCGAAATGGTCGACACGAACATCAAGGGCGTTTTGCACGTCGTACGCGCGGTCGTGCCCGCCATGCGCGCGCACGGGCGCGGTGACTTCGTGATCCTGGGCTCGGTCGCTGGCCGCGAGGTCTACACCGGCGGGGGTGTGTACTGCGCGACGAAACACGCCGTGAAGGCACTCTACACCGGCCTGCGGCTCGACCTCGCGGGCACGGGTCTGCGCTTCACCACCGTCGACCCGGGGCTCGTCGAAACCGAGTTCAGCGTCGTGCGCTTCCGCGGCGACGCCGACAAAGCTTCAAAGGTTTACCAGGGCCTCGAATGCCTGCGCCCCGCCGACGTCGCAGACGCAATCCTCTACGCCGTGACACGCCCCGCGCGCGTCAACATCGGCGAGATCGTCCTGTGGCCGACAGACCAGGCGTCGACGACGATCGTCAAACGTTCGACGTGACCCGCGGCGCCGACGCCGAAGTGTCGTGCGCGGCGACACCTCCGCCCTGCGCTTTCGCGCGCGACCGCAGACCGGCCGCGAGCGCCGACAACAGCGCGCAATGCGCCTTCACGCCGCGTGCTTCGCCGGGCTCTGCCCGATGGGTGCGCGGGCTTTCTAGCCCGCTTTGGAGCGGGGCGCGTAGCCGTGGAGCAGCGGGGCGCTCCAAAGCGGGCCTGGAGGCCCGCGCTCCCGGCTCCCGCGCTCCTCCTAGTAACTCTCGTCCTTCGTCGGAAACTCGCGGGCCTTCACGTCGCGGACGTACGACTCGAACGCGGTGCGCATCGCCACCTCCAGCTCCGCATAACGGCGCACGAAGCGGGGGTGGAACCGCGTGTAGAGCCCGAGCATGTCGTGGCTGACGAGGATCTGCCCGTCGCAATCGGGCCCCGCCCCGATGCCGATCACCGGGATCGAAAGCGTTTGAGTCATGCGCGCAGCGAGCTCCGCCGGCACCTTCTCGACCACAACGGCGAATGCACCGGCGTCCTCGAGCGCGCGTGCACCCTCGAAAACTTCCACGGCTTCGGCGGGCGTCGTGGCGCGCACCTGGTAGGTCCCGAACTTGTGGATCGACTGGGGTGTCAATCCGACGTGGCCCATCACGGGGATGCCCGCTTCGACGATGCGCCGCACGGTGGCGGCGACGGAGCGCCCACCCTCGACCTTCACCGCCTCCACACCCGCCTCCTGCACCATGCGCCCCGCGTTGCGCAGCGCATCGTCGGAGTTCACCTGGTAACTCATGAACGGCAGGTCGCCGACAATCAGCGCCCGCTCGACACCACGCGACACATTCGCCGCGTGGTACAGCATGTGCTGCATCGTCACGCCAACAGTCGTTTCGAACCCCTGCACGACCATCGCGACCGAATCACCGACCAAGATCACGTCGACGCCGGCGCGGTCGAGCACCCCAGCCATCAGATGGTCGTAGGCGGTCAGCGCGGAGATGCGCTCCCCGCGCTGCTTCATGCGGCCCAGGCTGGCGGTCGTCACCTTGCGCGGGGCTTTGGCCGGTTGCTCGTTGGGTCCGCGCGCGGGTCGCTGATTCGTCATCGTGGTTTGCGCGGACGCGATGTGGGCCGCCGCACACCCAAGGCTAGCAACCCATCGGACACGGCCCCTATGGCCACCCCGCGGGAGAACTCTGCGCAACAACCCAAAGCGGTCCTTGGCGAACGCTCCGCCGGGCCTGACGGGCTATCCTTTGGCCCGCCCGTCCACCGGCGCCCCACCGGGGCGCGCATGTGTCCCCTGCGGCCGCCCCCCTCGCCGCCAACCCCATCCCACCCGCCCCGTGCCGTCCGCCGCCGCTCTCGCGGGGGGTCTCGACCCCCTGCTCGCCGATCTGGGCCTCTCGGCCAAGGACCTCGAACCGGGTCCCTCCGACACCACGAGCCTCCTGGCCACGGCGGCCGAGCGCCGTCCGGAGGAGGTTGCCGCGCTCGCCAGCAAGCGCCTGGGCGCGCGCGGCGCCCTGTTGCTGGTGCTGCCGGGGGGCACCGACGACCGGACCGCGGCGACCTGGCGCAACGCGCTTTGGCCGCTGCTCCACGCGGTTGCGATGTACCGCCTGGAGTCGGGCCGAACGCTGCGCTTGACCCAAGCGGGCCGCGAGGTGCTGCCGGCCGCGGCGGGTGCGCCGGCTTTGGTGTTGGCGCTGCGCCGGCGTAGCCACGTGATGTCCCCCGCTTCGACACGCGAAAAGTTCGACCAGAACGCGAGCGGTTGGAACGGCGAGCCCGGCGGGCCGGGTTATCCACACTTCCGCTGGATGCGGCGTTTTGTCGGCCGCTTTGCGCCGATCGAAGCGGGCGACCGCATCCTCGACTTTGGATGTGGCGCAGGTTGGTGCGGCATCGAAGCGGCGCGTGGGACACCAGATGTCGAGCTGTGCGCGTTCGACCCAAGCCCGCAGATGGTCAAGATCGCGGAAGCGAACGCGCGCGCGCAGGGCATTGCGCGTTTCACCGGCCGTGTCGGCTTTGGCGAATCCCCGCCGTTCCCGGCTGCGGGCGAACCGCCGTTCAGCTTGGTCATCAGCTCGGGCGTCGTCAGTTTTTCACCGGACTTCGAAACCTGGATGCACGGCCTCGGGCATGCGTGCGCGCCGGGTGCGCGGCTGGTCGTGGGCGACATCGATCCGCGCTCGCGCGGGATGCAGCGGCGGCGCGCGGAAAAACCGCTGCTGCCCGTGCGCGAACTCAACGGCGTCGAACCTGCGCGGGTGCGCGCGTGGCTCGAAGCACGCGGTTTCCGCTACGAAGGTGGCGCCGGGTACCAGCTCTCGTACCCGATCCCGCAGTTGATGCACTTCAACGAAACGAAGTTGTCGGGCGCGCTGTCCTACCCGCTCGTTTGGCTCAACGCGGCGTGCGCTGGCATCGACCGCGCCCGCGGTGCGCGCTCAACCACCCAGTTCGACTCCTGGGTGATGCGTCTGCGCGCGCCGGGCTCGCATCAGAGCTGAAAAGCGTCAGTTGCGCTGCGGTGCGCGCGATCCCATCGAATGGCGCGACGCCAGCACCTGCGCGCTGGTCGCGCTCCAACGGGGCGCAACACCTTTGCCATCGCCCGCCCGCGCGCCGTGGGCGAGGGGTTCGACACCCCGCACGATCGGCGCGAAGTCGAGCAATTTCGCGATTGTCGAGCGCAAGGACGCACGCTCGACAATCGCGTCGAGCATGCCCTTTTCGATCAGGAACTCTGCACGCTGGAATCCAGCGGGCAGTTCCTGCTTCAGCGTGGCCGCGATGACCCGCGGACCGGCAAAACCGATCAGCGCGCCCGGCTCCGCCAGGGTCAGGTCACACACCGTCGCGAATGAAGCGGTGACGCCGCCCGTCGTCGGGTGTGTCATCACGCAGATCGACATGCCGCCCGCATCGTGCAGCGACTGGAGCGCCGAGCAGGTTTTGGCCATCTGCATCAGGCTCAACGCGCCCTCGTGCATGCGCGCGCCGCCCGAGCTCGTGAAACACACGAGCGGCAGGCGTTTCGACCGCGCGAGGTCGCAGGCAAGGGCGAATTTCTCCCCCACCACTTCGCCCATGGATCCACCCATGAAGCTGAAGTCGAGCACCGCGAGTGCCACCGCGCGCCCCTCAATCGCACCCGTCCCCGCGATCAGCGCTTCGTTTTGCCCCGTGCGCTTGGCGGTCTGCACGAGCTTCTCGGCGTACGGGATCTTGTCCGTGAACGACAACCGGTCCATGCCGGTGATCTCCGCGAAGTGCTCGACGAAGCTGTCCGCATCGCACACGAGCGCGATGCGCTCGCGGCCCGGCAGGGTGAAGTGGAAGCTGCAGGACGGGCACACACGGCCCGCTTCCTCCAGCTCCTTGCGGTAAATCATCTGGCTGCAGTTTTCACACCTCAGCCAAAGCCCCCCGGGCATGTCCTTCTTCTTCGAGAAGCGAAAGCGCGACAGGCGCGATTCGGCCTGGGGCTCGTCGGCGGCACCTTCGGGCGCGCGGTCTTGTCCTTTGGGAGTCATGGCGGATCCTGTGGCCTCCGGCGTGGGGTCGGGCGCAGTTCGCGGGGGCGACGGCCCCCCTATCTACGCTTCGGGGACCGGCGTTGCCAAGGGGAACCCCAGAGGGCGGCCCCCAGGCCCTTTCCCGGGGCGCGCGGGCCCCTTTTGACCCGGGCTAGGCCAGCACGCCGCCCGCCGCCCGGGCGAGCTCGCGATAAAGCTGCAGCTCCGCCGCGAAATCCGGGGCGCCAAACAGCGCCGAGCCGGACACGAGAACGTTGGCCCCCGCTTCGACACACGCCGGCAGCGTCTTGGCGTTGATGCCACCGTCCATCTGGACGTCGCCGGCATAATCCTGCGCACGCAGCCAGCGCACTTTTGCGAGCACGTCGGGGATGAACTTCTGGCCGCCAAAACCCGCAAAAACGCTCATCACGAGCACGAGGTCGAGTTCGCCGAGGAAGGGCCCGAGGGGCTCGACCGGTTGGTCGGGATTGATCGCGATCCCGACCTTCGGAACGCCCGCCGCGCGGATCGCGGCGATGGCTGCGGCGGTGCGCTCGGGCCCCGTGACCTCAAAGTGGAACGAGAGCACGTGGGATCCTGCGCGCGCGAAGTCCGGCGCGTAACGCACCGGATCCGTGATCATCAGGTGCACGTCGAGCGGCCGGCGCGCGACGCGGTGGATCGCCTCAACCACCGGCGGGCCGATCGTCAGATTGGGCACAAAATGCCCGTCCATCACGTCTACGTGCAGCCAGTCGGCCCCCGCGTCCTCGGCGCGGCGGATTTCCTGCGCCAGACGCGCGAAGTCGCAGGCGAGCAGGGACGGAGAAATGCGAATCGGCGGCATGCGCGGTCCCATGGCCGGTGGATTCTAACGCGCAGGACCGCTACCCCGATCGTTCCTTGCGCCGCGCGGCCCAGCTCTCGAACATGGCGGGAAGAGGAGTTTCCGCCATGTTGAACGCACTTACCCTTGTATTGATGAGCTTCACTCAGGTCGCCCCCGCGCCCGCTCCGGCGCGACCCGCCGAAGGTAGAGCTCCGATGGACTCCACCGCACCCGCGGACGAGGTGCCCTCCGCCGGGCCCAACGGGCTGCGGTCCCTCGCCCCCAGCGCGGCGGAAAAGGCGGCCATCCTCCACCGCCGGCCCCTCGTGCTGGTGGCGACGGCGAGTTGGTCCGCGCCGTCACAACGGCTCGTCGACGGGGCGCTGGCGGACGCCGACGTGCGGAGGATGCTCGCGGACCGCGCGATCGCGATCCCGCTCGACGTGCCGCGCGCACCCGACGCCGAACTGCAGGCGTTGCTCAAGCGCCACCGCATCGTCGACTTGCCCGCGCTCGTGGTCCTGGAAGCCGGTGGCGCCGCCCTGCCCACGCGGGAAATCGGTCGGGTGGTGGGCGTGCGCGATGCGGCCCAGCTCCAGGTGGAGCTGGGCAAGTTGCTCGAAGCTGCGCGGCCGTCCCGTGCTCTTCTGGCAGGTTTCGGGCCCGGCGCAATGGACAATCCCGGTCGGCGGTTCGAACTCGCCCGCGCCCTCGTCGGCGAGCGCGCCCACGGGGAAGCGCTCGAGCACCTTCTGTGGTGTTACGACCGGGGTGGAAAGTCCGACCCGGGCTTCCGCGCGGTGCGCAACGGCGCGGTGCTCGCACAGCTCCTGCTCGTCGCGCGCGAGCACGAACCCGCCAAACTCGCCCTCGACACACGCCGCGCCGCGGCGCGTGCCGCAGTTGAAGCCGGCGTGGCGAGCCCGGAGCTCGTCGTGGACTTCGTTTCCCTTTGCCGCGGGCTTGGGCGGCGCGACGAACCCATCGCGGTGTACGACACCCTCGTCCCCGGGCACCCGGGCCGCGCGGTGCGCCGGCACCTGTTCGAGGAAGTTGTCTTCGACCTCGTGGCAAAGGGCCGCGATGCGGACGCGCTCGAGGGCGCTGGCGACCCAACCGCGCGTGTGGAGCGGCGCATCGAAGAGCAAAAACTCGCCAGCCTGCGGCCCATCGCGGGCGCGGAAGCGCTTCAACTGCGCGCTCGCCAGCGTGTCGTCGAGGAAGGCCTTTTGTGGTACGGGCCTTTGCTGCGCACGGATCGGCGGCTCGAGGCCAATGCCCTCGCCGACCGGCTGATCGCGTTCGAGCCGTCGGACGCCACGTTTGCGCAACTCGTGCGCATCGCGCTCGCAAGCGGCAAAACCGGCGCGGCGAAAGATGTGCTGACACGCGGGCGCGCCATGCTGTCCGCGGACCGCCGCCCGGCGCTGGAAGCCGCAGCAGCGGGCGCGCTAGGCGTCTGATGGCTGGGATCGCGGGTCGAGCCCGCGTTGAAGCGCGTTTTTGATGGGCGCAGCTCGCGACGGGGCGTCACCAGGCGAAGGACTTGCACAACGCAGCGACGCTCATTCCGCAGCGACGTTCACTCTTGGGCGGGCCCTTCCCGATGGGTGTGGGGGCCAGGAGCGCGGGCCACCCGGGCCCCGCTCCAGGCCGCCTACATGCGCAGCGCCGCCTTGGCCGGCAAGTCGAGGGCCACGAG
>JBBRWC010000093.1:0-16071 GCA_038246255.1 Planctomycetota bacterium | reverse complement strand
GCGCCTACGCCCAGGCGCCCATCACACATCCGTCGCTCTCAAGCATGTGGTCCGGCCTGTTGCCGAGCCAACACGGCGTGATGAGCCAGTTCCATCGCCTCGCGCCGTCGGTTGTTTCCGTCCCCGTGCTCGCGAAGCAAGCGGGTTACCACACCGCCGCCGTCGTCGCCAACCTGTGCAAACTGCAAGAACACAAGGGAACGGTCTTCCACGACGGTTTTGACGTGCTCGAGTGCGCGATGCTGGACGGCCGCGAGCAGTGGGAATGGGACCGGGCCGTGGTTGCCGGCGGACTCGCGCAACTCGAGCGCACGTCAGGACCGCTGCTTTTGTGGCTGCACCTGATGGATCCCCATTCGGAGCACCGCCCGCCGCCGCACCTGTGGGATTGGGAGCTCGACCCGCCGCGCGACCCCAAGGAACAGAATCTCG
This sequence comes from Planctomycetota bacterium, assembly GCA_038246255.1. Lineage (GTDB taxonomy): Bacteria > Planctomycetota > UBA1135 > UBA1135 > RI-242. Next base: position 15,639 of record JBBRWC010000093.1, on the reverse strand, counting down.
TTTTCGACGGGTACCAGCGCCGTGTCACGCGTCCCGAGGATGCCGAATACAACCGCCTGTGGGCGCTCTATCGCGCGCAGATCGCGGGAGTTGATGAAACGCTCGGGCCGCTTTTCGACACGCTCGAACCGCGCCTCGACACGGACACCGCGCTAATCGTCGCGTCCGACCACGGCGAGGAGCTGTTCGAAAGTTGGCCCTACTACGGGCACGGGGATTCGCTCTCCGAGGGTGTGTTGCGTGTCCCGCTGTTCGTGCGTGCACCAAGGGTTGCACCGGAGCGCAGGGCAGAGACGGTGGAACTGCTGCAGGTCGCACCTACCGTACTCGACTTGCTCGACATAAAAGTGCCCTATCCGCTGGCCGGCCCGAGCCTACTGGCGCGCCATCCGGGCGCGGACATCGCGATTGCGCAGCTTCTGGGCAGCCTGGGCACCGCCCGCGACGACGAGCACCGCCTGTGGCCCGGGATGGAGCCCGACGGCCGCTCGAGCCCGTGGCGCCCGTGGCCTGGGTCGCCGTGGCGCCGCAAGGCGCAATGGTTCCAGCCGCCGGGTGCTCTGGTGAGCTACCCGATCGCCCAGAGCGCGCTGCCCACGCTGACGCGCGCGGATGACGGCGCCGCGCGAGAGCGCCGCGCGAACTTGAGGGAGCGTTACGAAGAACGCCTCAGCGGCCTCGCACCCCTCGCGGGGGGCGGGTCGGCGATCGAGGACGAAGCGCTCCTTGAGCAACTCCGCACCCTCGGCTACCTCGGCGATTGATCGAACGAGCTACGTGCTCGTCGACTCAGGGCTCCGTCTTTGGCGGGCTCAGCCGAACTGGGAGAGTATACGTCAAGGCTGCCCGCTGGGAGCGCGGGCCTCCAGGCCCGCCCTGGAGCGAGCGCGTCGATCAGCCGCGCTCGACGTCCCACACGGACGAGCCGAAGTGGTTCCAGGGCAAGCGGCCCTCATCGCACTGGCTGTCCGTCGAGAACTGCACGTCGACGAAGTAGACGATGACCGAGGGGTGCGCGGGGCGCAGGTTTTTCGCGCCGTGGGCCACGCCCGGGGGAATGCGCACCAACATCGAACGGGTGTCACCCAAAACGATGCGCTGCACGAGGCCCTCGGTCGGCGAGCCCGCGCGCACGTCCGCGACCACGAGGAGCAGCTTGTCGCCCGGCGGCACGTACCAAATGTCCGTTTGGCGTTTGTGCAGGTGGAATGCCTTGATCACGAGCGGCTCCATCACGGAGTAGTTCACCTGCCGAACGGTGAAACCTTCGAACCCCGCGAGCTTGCCCTCATTGAGGCGCCCGAGTTCGGTCATCGCGCCGCCGTCGTCGTTAAAACGCTTCAGCTCGGCGATCTCGAGGCCTTGGATGCGCTTTTTCGCGCTGTAGTCCTGCACGCCGTAGTTGGCGGCGGCCGAGGGATTGAACTGTGTCATGGCTGAGGGCGGGGAGGGCGCGGACGGCTCGCCGAGTGTCGGCGGCGCCCAAGCATCCCCTGGCCGGGGTCACCTGGCAAGTGCGGCGAGAGGGACACGTGACGAAGGACGTCGCCCACGATCGCCGACAGTCGGCCGACCTCGGGCACGTGGATGTCGACACCGCGCTCAAGCAAAGCGGCCTTCACCAGGGGAAGTTCTTCGTCGCTGGTTGTCACCCAGCCGCGGGGCGCGAGAGACGCAAACACGGCGCCCAGCAGCGCCCGCGCGCGGCGGCTCTCCGCGGACACGGCGCGCCCGGTCGTCGGACCCGTTTCGTAAAGCGCCCGGTGGAGCGCGGGAAAGGCCTCGGGATCCGTCAGCACGCTCGCAAACCACACGTGGTCGACGGGCCCGAGGGCAAGCGATTCGAGCGGGCGGGTTTCGATGCGCGGAAGCGCTCGAGGGAGGCCGACCGACGCCGCAGCGAACGCGCGCGCAAGTTCCTCCGCCTCGGCGCCAGGGAGTGTGACGAAGCGCACGCTGCGGCCGAGCAAAACGGTCTCCGCGACGATCGGTGCGATCTCGGCGACCCCCGCGCCAACGTAGAGGCTCGCACCCCCTTGAGACAGGCGTTGGCCGAGGTCGGCCGCAAAACGCAGCGCCGCTTCCGCTTGAGCTTCGCGAGCTTCGGCGCCAAAAAATCCCACGAGTTCGCCTGCTGGGATGTCGGGCTCGACGTCGCAGTACACACGCTCGAGGCGCGGCCAATCGATCGTTGCTTCGATGCGCTCCAACGTTTCCGCGAACGCCTGCGCACGACGAGTAGCGCGGTCGGTGGGCGCGGACAGCGGTTCCGGCTCGATCGTGTCGGACATCAAAGGTAACCCAATTGCTCGAGGGTTTGGCTCTGCTGGGCGCTCAGTGGAACCGTCAACTGGCCCGCGACGGGCAGCGCCTTGCGCGCCTCGAGAAGGGATGTTCGCAGCGCGGCCGCGGGAGTCTTCCCATCCACGCCGTTCGCCCACAAGTTGGTGCGCTCGCCCGGATCCGCGGCGAGGTCGAACGCGCTCCACGTGTCGGTTTCAAGGTCGTGGATAACCTTCAGTGCGCCGTCCGTGAACACTTGCCGATATTCGAGCCAGGAATCGTCCTCGCCTGCGCGGCGTGTCGTTTCCTTGGCGCTGCGTGTTTGCGTGCCGCCGAAGAGAGTACGCCCACCCGTTTCGGTGCCCGCGACCATGGGCAGCATGCTGCGGCCCTGCAACAGGACTTTCCGTGGAAGCGGAAGGTCAGCGAGCTCGAGCAGCGTCGGCAGCACGTCCACTCCGCGCACGAGCCCCGCGACACGCGTCCCCGCGTGCAACGCGCCCGGGACACGCAGGATCAGCGGAACACGCAAAACCTCGTCGTACAGAAACGGGTCGTGGGTAAACCACACGGGGTCGCGCTCCATCAGCGCTTCGCCGTGGTCGGACGTCACCACCACGATCGTGTTTTCAAGCTCACCGCGCTCGGTCAAACCCGCGATCAACGCACCGACACCCTCGTCCGCGTAACGCACGCTAGCGTCGTAGCGGTCGACGATGTACTGCCAATCCGCGGCTTCAAGTGTGCGCGCGGATCCGCCGACGTCGAACGTGCCCGCGCGCTCGTCGGGCCGAACGTTGTAGAACGCCTCTGTTCGACCGATACGCCGGTCGCGGGGTTCGAGGAAACCGCGCTCCGCGTACGGCAGCACGAGGTCCGCCTCCGCGCGCTCGACATGGGGCCGCACGAAGTCCGCGCGCCAATCGCGGAAACCGTAGGGCCGGTGCGCATCCCACAGGTGCAGCCACACGGCAAACGGCTCGCCCTTGGGTTGGCGGTCGGACCAATCGAAAAAACCCGCGACGGTTGGCTGCCAGGGCTCGAAATAGCGCGCTTGAACCTCGTCGAAACCGCGCGTGATGCCCGTCGGAATGAGGCCCGGGTGATTGTGGAACGCCGCCGTCCCGTACCCGCGGGCCTTGAACAGTTCCTGAAACGTCGGCGCGTCCGTCGTCAGCAACTGGTTCCAAAAGAGCACGCCGTGGCTCTGGGGGTGCAGCGACGTCAAAAGGCTCGCGTGCGCGGGAGCCGTGAAGGGAGCATGGCTGTAGGCACGCTCGAACAGCACCCCCGATTGGGCCAGGGCGTCAAGATGCGGGGTTGTCGAGTGCTCGTACCCGTAGGCTCCGACCCGGTCCGCCCGCAGCGTGTCGATGGTCACGAGCAGCACGTTTGGGCGCGCAGGGCCCTCGGTGCAGGCGGCGAGAAGCCCTGTGGCGGCGAACACGGCCACTTTGCGCAATGGGCTAGCCACAGGGGCATCAGGGCGCGGATCGGGGGACGTTGAGGGGGACGTTGACGGGGACATGGGGCGCCAGAGTCTACCCCGCTGCGGGGGCCGGCCCGCTCCAAAGATCGCCCCATGCGTCGCCGGCGCCAGCCCGCCCCGCGTCAGACACCGTACGCGATGCTTGCTTTGCGGCTACCGTGTATGCATGGCGCCGCGTGAATCGACAGTTGGGCCCACGTGCGGGCTGCGTCGTCTGCCCCGGGGAGGAGCGGCACTCAAGCGAGCGCTCCTCGCGGTGTTCGTGCTCGGTTTGACGAGCGGGTGCGGGGAAGTCGAAGGCACGGCCGAGCGCTCGGTGTTGCTCTTCACGGTCGACACGCTGCGGGCGGACCAGTTGGGCGCCTACGGTGGCCCCGCTTCAACACCGCACTTCGACGCGCTCGCTGCGCAATCACTGGTGTTCGAGCGTGCGTACTCGCAAGCGACGATCACCCACCCCGCGCTGTCGAGCCTGCACACGGGCCTCTTGCCGCACCAACACGGCGTACAGACGCAGACAGGTCTGCTGCGCGAGGGCAGCACGACGCTGGCCCAGCGCATGCGCGACTCTGGACGGCGCACGGCCGCGTTCACGGCAAACCTCTGCAAGCTCCAAGGGCACCCCGGCACCGTCTTCCACGATGGTTTCGACGACCTGGGTTGCGGCATGCTCGACGACCCCGAGGATTACCGCGACCAGTGGGAGTGGGACAAGCGCGTCGTCGACCTCGGTCTTGAATGGCTCGCGTCCAATCCGGGCCCGTTCTTTGTGTGGCTCCACTTGATGGATCCCCACGCGGAGCACCGGCCGCCGCCGCACCTGATCGACCCCGCGTGGCCACCCCTGCGCGACCGCATGGAGCAGTACGCGTTCTACAACGGCATTGAAGAACGCCGCGAGCGCCCCGACCCACAGGAGTACGAGCATCTATGGGCGCTTTACCGCGCGGAGATCGAGGGTGCGGACGAACAGCTCGGGCGTGTCCTGAATCAGATTGAGCGGCGGCGTGATGCGGACGACATTGCCGTGATCTTCAGTTCGGACCACGGCGAAGAGCTTTTCGAAACTTGGTCGCGTTACGACCACGGGTTGTCGCTGACCGAAGGTGTGCTGCGTGTGCCACTGACCGTGCGCGCGCCGGGGGTCGCGCCGGGGCGGTTCGAGGCCCCCGTCGAGTTGCTGCAGATCACCCCCACGGCGCTGCACATCGTCGGTGCCGCCGTGCCCGCGAACGTGGCGGGGCCGAGCCTGCTTTCCGAGCGGCCGAGCCGCGGGTATGCACTCTCGTCGGCGGCGCGCCTCACGATCACGCTGCGCAGCGCGGAGCACCGCTACTGGCAGCGCCTTTCGCCCACCCCACCCAAGCGCCCGCCCGAAGCGGCGCCCTGGCGCCTCGACGCACCCTGGTACCAACAACGCGAGGCCCTCGCGAGCTACGGCGCGGACGGTGTGCAACCCACGTGGCTACCGCTGCACGACCCGGACAATCGCGCAACTGGCTCGCACCACGAGCTGCGCTGGAATCAGATCGAAGCGGCGTTCCCCCCGCGCGGCATCACACGCGAGATACTTGCCGACGCCGAGCTCTCGAACCAACTGCAGCGTCTGGGCTACGTGGGCGACTGAGCCGGGAGCGCGGGCCTCCAGGCCCGCCCTGCAGCGCGAACTCGCGGCAGCTCAGCGCCAGCCGGGGTCGTTGCCGGGTGGCCCCGCGCGCGTGTCGTAGATGTAGACGCTGTAGCCAAGGTGTGTGAACGGCGCGAACCCATCGAGCCATTGGAACTTCGCGCGCTCGCGCATCAGGTGCACCGCGTGCACCGCGACGATGCCACGCACGGGGCCGTCGGGAAGCCGCGTTTGTACGAGACCAAATGCCGCCGGATCGCCCACGCTGTACGGTTCGTACCATAGGCCTCCGGCAGCCTCGATCGGGGCCCGATGGCGGGCGAGGAAAGCACCGGTCGCGCGCACATCCTGGCCCCAATCATCGCCCACCACGGTCAACGCCGGGCCACCGCGCGGCCCGCCACCCGCCGCGTTGTAGTACATGAGCTCGTGCGGGTGGATCCACAGCGATTCCGCGGCCGCAACGGCACACAGCACGAGCGCGGTGCGGGGCAGCGAAGCCGCGAGCCGCGCACCAAACAGCGCAAGGAACGGAAAAATGGGCAGCACGTAGCGCACACCCATCAGCGTGTTGCCCGTCGAAAATAGCCCAAAGCACGCAGCCGGGAACAGCAGACAAGCAGCAAGCCGCAACGCGCCAAACCGCGTCGGCGACAGAAGCGCGAACACAATGCCGAGAACCGTCGCCGCGAGGAACGCGAGGGGATTTTTGACACCCATCACCGTCGCGTAGTACTCGGGGAACGGATTGCCGTCGGCGAAGTCGCGCCCCGCCTGCAAGGGCACACCCTTGAAGTACGAGCCGTGCCCATAACGGCCGTGGTAGAGCTGGTAATCGATGCCCTTGATCGCGCTGATGAGCGGGATCGGAATGCGATCGCCCAGAAGCCCCCGCGTCAGTCGATCGAACGGCCCGTCGGTCAGGATGCGCTCGTTCCAATCCTCGGAAGCGGCGCGATCGTGCCACGCGCGCCAACGCGCAAGGTGCTCCGCCGGATCCCCATCGGGGCCGGGCGCGATCTCCCGCTCGGCGAGCGCCGCCACCCGCTCCAAGCGCAAGTCCGCGACAGGGTGTGAACCTTCCAACCCGAGCAACACATCCACCACGCGGCGGCGCAGGTCCCCCGGCCCCCCATCGAGCGCGCGCGTCGCCCCCAACGCCGCGATCGCCAGACCCGGCGGCGTTGGATCCACGACGGCACCAAGCAACACCTCTAGCGCGCGCGCGCCATCGGACGCACCGGCCACATCTCGCACAAGCTGATCCGCAAGCGCTGGGCGCGGAGCAAGCGCCGCAAGCTCTTGCTCGAGCAACCCCACCAGCGCGCCCCGATCGAGCTCCGCGCGCGACACGCTGAGGGGATACGCGGGTTCGCCCCACAGTGCGTTGATCGGGCGCGCTTCGAATGCGTAGCCCGCGGCAAACACACCCAGACCCGCAAGCAGCACACGCGCGAGCACCAAGAGCGGCCGTGTCGAGCGCGACAACACCGCGGCCAGCGCGCCGAGCGCGATGCACGCGGGCCCAAGCAGCAACCCGGTGAACTTCGCGAGATTGGCAAGTCCGAACAGGCACGCGGCGGCAAGCGTGCGCCGCGCCGTCGGTCGCTCGAGTGCATGCACAAATGCGATCAGCGCCAAAAACACGAGCGCCGCCGTTCCCGCATCGAGGCCCGCGAGCCGGCCGTGCGCGAGCCAGTTCGGGTTGAGACCCAACAAAAATGCGCCGACAAAACCCGCGCGCGCTCCAAACCACGCACGCCCCAGGCGAAACAGCGCCCAGACGGTCCACGCGGCCAGCGCGCAGAACGGCAACCGCACCGCAAACAGGTTGCGGCTCAGATCTTCCCCGTTGCGCGTGTAGAAAAACGACGCGGGGTACGCAACCTGGTCGCGCCAGTTGGGGTCGGGCTCGACACCCAACAACAACAGCGGTACACCGGCCATGTACTTGAGCAGCGGAGGATGCTCGCGATTTAAGCCAAAGTCGGGCTGATCGAGGTACGCACGCCCGGCGGCCGCGTAGAAGTGCTCGTCGTAGGTCGGCCCGACGCGCCACGCGCCGTGCACGAGCAGCACCGCGACGAGCGTTACGAGGATCCGCGCCGCAAGCGTGTAGCGGCGCTCCGATTCCGCTTCCACGGCGGGTTCGAGGGGCGCGAGGTCCCGCTGCGCGTCCCGCGCCGCCCGCGCGCCGACAGGGGGCGCCGCGGCGCTGGGCCGTTCCACGAGGTCGAGCGCTGTGTCAGGCGCGCGGCGCCACGGCAGATCCGCGGCAACCGGTTCACTCGTCTGCGCCCCACCCCGCGGCACGTCGGGCCCATTGCCGCGCCCACCGGGCACGGGACGCGGTGATCCTTCGGAACGCTCTTCAGGGTCGGGATTCGACGCGGGATCGGCGTGGGGGCTCGCCATGGGCGCCAAGGGAACCCGATACCAGCGGTGCACCGCAAGCTCTGGCTGGCCTGCCGGCGCGCCCGCGGCGCGGTTGCCGCTGCCCCGGGACACGAGTAGTCTTCGCCGCCGCGGCCGCAGCGGTCCTTAACCCCCCCACCGCCTCGAACGCCGCCGCCCCCGTGCCCGCCGCCGATCCCACCCCGCCTCCCTCCGGCCCCGTTGGTGCCGCGGCGCCGCGCCCGGCGAAGGGTGCGCTGGCGCCCTGGCGCAAGGTGGTTTGCACGGTCCCGACGTACAACGAGGCCGAAAACATCCTCGACCTTTGTGCGGCGCTTCTTGCGCTGGGTGATCAAGTCGAGGTCCTCGTCATCGACGACCACTCGCCGGACGGGACGTGGAAGCTGGTGGAGGAAGCCGCGCGTCTCCAGCCGCGCTTGTACCTCTTGCACCGCACACAGGACAAGGGCCGCGGGCGCTCGGGCCGCGACGGATTTGTGGCCGCCCTCGCAATGGGCGCTGACGCCGTCGTCGAGATGGACGCGGACTTTTCGCACCACCCGCGCTTCGTTCCGCAGATGCTGGAGAAGCTGGCAGAGGTAGACCGCGCACGGGGCGCCCCGGTCGGCCTGGTGCTCGGTTCGCGCAACGTGCGCGGCGGCTCGGACGCGGACCGCGGACTGTTGCGCCGCTTCATCACCAAGCTCGCTAACCTCTACATCCGCATCCTCCTGGGTGTGCCGGTAAGCGACTGCAACTCGGGTTTCCGCGCGTGGCGCGCCGACACCCTGCGCCGGATCAAAGTCGAGGACACGTTTTCACCGGGACCCGCGATCGTGCAAGAACTGCTCTACAAAACGGCGCGCGCGCGTATCCCGATCGCCGAAGTGGGCATTGAGTTCGTCGACCGCGTGCGCGGTGAATCCACGCTGACGCTGCGTATCCTGATGCAGGGTTACACCACCGTCCTTGGACTGCGCTGGATGGCCCTGCGCGGAAAGCTGTGAAGCCGCCCGAAACGCTCGCGCGCACGCTGCTCGCGGTGCTGATGTTGGTCGCGCCGCTGGTGTTTGGCGCGCGGATGCTCTTTGGTGAGCGTGTGGACGAGCCCCAGTTCCTGCGGCCCGCCGACGGAGATTTTGTTTTGGTGACCGTCGGGCAATGGGACGACCCCGCGGAATTGCCCACCGCTGCGCACTTTGCGGCGTTTGTGCGCCGCGGACAGGTTGTGGGGCCCCTTTGGGCATCCAGCGATCTTCCCGCCGCCGCCGCCGCGAGCCTGTGGACCGGCCGCGCGCCTATTTCACACGGGGTGCGTGGGCCGAGCGATCGCTTGCCCGCGGGCACGTGGACTGTTGCCGAAGCCGCGCGCGCGTCCGGCACTCGAACGGCGGCGTTCATCGGCGGCACGCTCGTGCGCGACGCGGGACTGACCGGGTTTGACCAGATCATCGAGGACCCAGCGATGGACGGGCAGACGCTCGGGCGACTCGCGCGGGGCTTCCTCGCGCGCGAAACCGACCGCCGCATCCTTTTGTGGCTGCATCTTCCCGAGTCGGGCCCGCTCGCGGCGGATTTTGCGGCGCTGCTCGCGGATCTCGACGAAGCCCTAGTGGAGAGCGGTCGCGCGGCGGACACCATCGTGTTCGCAACCGCCCTCTTGAGTGGCCTCGATACGCCCGACGAAAGCCGGTTGCTGGTGCCGCTGATCGCGCGTTTGCCCGCCGCGCTCAACGCGGGACGAACGAGCACCGCCGTGCTTGCGCACACGGACATCGCGGGACTTGCCATGCGTCTATTGCGCCTGGCGCCGCCGTCCGCGCTGGCAGGCCAGCCGCCGCTGCAAAGCCGTGAAACGGTGTTGTGGGGCGCGTTGCGCGGCTCCAGCGGCGTCCTTGAAAACTGGATGGAAGGCTCGTTTGGCGAAGTGCTGCGCCTCCCCGACCAGCGCCTCGCGCTCGACCCCACGGGCGCGTTTTCGGCGAAAACCCTGCGCAACCCGCGCGCGCCCGAGGGCGTAACACCGTTGCGCGGCGCGGCACTGGAAAACGCACGTCGACGGTTCGCGGATTACCGCGCGGCGCTCGCACCCATCCGCTGATTGCGCGCAGCCCATCAGGGCCGCGGATCGAGGCGCACGATGCGCCAGCCGCCGCCCTCACCCCACGTCACCTGGAAGTGGAGCGCGAGCCGCTCGCCAATCGCTTGCAAGTACGGCTCGGCCACCGGGCCGGTCGGGATGCGGTCGAAGGATCCCGGGTTTGACAGGTCGATCAAAAGCGGGCGGTTCTGCGCCCACACCGCCGGTGCGTATTCGGAAGCCAGGGTTCCCACGGCCACGTCCGCGAACCACGCTGGATCGAGGTTTTGCAGGCATGCTTCGACCAGTTCGGGCGCACGCACGTCGCGCTCGGCGCCCTCCACCCACAACCCGATCGCAGGCAGATCCTGCACAAAGCCGAGCACCTGGGGGCGGGTCCCTTCGCCCGCGAGTTCACGCACGATGGCAGCCCGTCGCGCGGGATCAAACCCAGCGTCGAATGCGCGCACGGTGGCGAGGCCCGCGCGGACGTTGATCACAAGCACGACAACGAGGATCAGGAAACCGAAAAATCCGCGCGGAACGGCGCGCACCAGCAGGTACCCGAGCACCGGCAGTTGGTGCACGAAATAACCACCCTGCTCCGGGACGCTCCACCACAGGAAAAAGGCCGTTGCGGGCGCGAGGAACGCAAACGTCCACAGGCGTTCGCCGCGCGCACGCACGAGCCCCAGCAACGCAAGCGGCGCCAAGGCATGGAGCGCGCGCCACCACTGGCCCCATCCGGCACCTTCGTGCTCAAAATACTGCCGGCCGGCGCGGATCAAAAAGAGCTGCTCGCCGCCGTGGCCCGCGCCGAAAAAGCCGCCCTGGAACGGCAGCGTGCCCGTGCGAACGATCGAACTCAGCACCACGACCGCGGCCATCGCGGCGGCAAACACCACGCCGGTGCGCAGGACACCGCCCAACGTCGTGCGGCCGCCGCGCAGGCGCAGGAACAAAAACACAAACCCAAATCCAAGGAGCGGCGCGGATTGGTGCGTCGCTACGGGCAGTGCGGCCGCCAACGCACCCAGGGCGACACCAAGCGCACCGGTTCGCTCCGCCGCGTACGTCGTGAACAACAGCGCGAGCGCCACACCCGCGAAGTGCACCGCGTGCACGTCGATCTGCGTCGCCCAGAAGGCGAGCGCGGGTGTTGCGGCCACCACCGCGGCCGCGCTGAGAGCGCGCCCGGGGCGCACGCCGATCCGCTGCCAAAAAAGCGCGCTCGCAAACAATCCGATGCCCGCGCACAGGGCCGAAAGCAACGCTGGCGCCGCGAGTAACCGATCCGGGCCCAGCACGTTGCCCAGGAGCGCCGCGAGGGGCAGGTGAAGCAGGTGCAGGGCTTCGAGCGCTTCACCGCTCGCGTGGTGCCACAGCATCCAGCACCCGTCGTGGTGCAGCCGGGCTTGGGGGTTCACGGCGAAGAGGCTGCCCGCGGCGAGGGCGACTGCCGCCGCGCCCCACACGCCCCGGCCCGTCACCGGAACCGAAGCCGACCCTGCGGACGGTTGGCGCGGGGTTCCGTGGGTCCTTCGGGCGGCGGCCATGGGCGGCGGGAAGCTTAACGCACGCGCAAGCCGCACCGCGGATCGGCGCGGGGACGATGTTGCCGGAGCGCCACCCTGAGCTAGGGATGGCATGCACCACCACGAGCGCTCGACCGCAACACGCACCACGCCATCCAGGGGCTTGCGGCTCGCGATCGGCGCGGCCCTCGCCGCTTTTGTCGCGGCAGGATGCGCCACACCCGACTCCGAGCCCCCTGAACTCAGCGCGGAAACCCGCGCCTATGCCGCGGGAGCAAGCGGCTCTCAGGCTTCCGCGACGCATTTCGAAGGCCGCGTCGAAGACAGCACAGGCCGCGCTGTCCGCGCACGCGTGACCGCGATGTGGTTGGAGGAAGCGGAAACCCTGGAAACGGGATCCGATGGCCGATTCCGCTTCCGCGCGCCCTCGGGTGAGGCCGGGGGCGCCGGCGCACCCCGTCTCTATGCCCAAACGGACGACGGTCGGGTCGCGTCCCAGCGCTCGCGGCCGGGCTCCCGCGAGGTGCCCGTGCTCATTGTCGAACCCGGTGCGCGGATCGACCTGCAGCTCGGCGGGGCAGACCGCGCGCGCTTTGCGCTCGTCAGGAGCGGCGAAACGCTCGTCGAGGGGACGCTGACGCCGGGCCGCGCGCGGAGCTTCGCCGTGCCGCCGGGCCGCATCACCGCGCGTGTATGGCACGAGAACCGCGCCGCGGAGCGCACGATCGACGTGTCCGAGGGCGACCGCGCAACGCTCGAGTTGACGCCCGCGCGCTGACGCGCGCGGAACTCACCAAAGTCGGCTCGCGCCTGCCTCAATCGCGGCGGCGTCCACGCGCCGGCCCAGAGCACCGTGCCAGGTGCCCAGGGCTTTTGCGAGGGCGCCGCGCCAGCGACCGCTGACGAGGCCTCCGACCACCAGCAACGGCAAGGGCAGCACGTCGAACGCGACAAATCGCGCCCAGCGCAGCGGTGTCCCATGGCGGCGCAGGAACCACACGCTGTTCACCCCCATCATGTACTTGCGCCGCGGACTGTAACCCCCGCCAGTCGAGGCGTGGGCATCGTGCAGCGCCGCGAGCGTGCCGTCGCATTCGACAGCAAAACCCGCGGCGCGGGCGGTGATGCAAAAGTCCAGGTCTTCGTGGTACGCGAAGTAGCGACCGTCGAGCAGTCCGATGCGCTCGAACACCGCGCGCCGCACCAGCATCGCGCAGCCTGCCACGTAGTCCACGTCCACGCGTTCGCGGAACCGCGGGCCATCGGGCGCGCCGTGGCCGCGCAGTGTGGAGAGGTTCTGGCGGAACGTCAGCGTGCCCCCCGCCGCCCAAACGCGCGCGGGGTCGCGTGCGTACAAAATCCGCGGGCCGACGATGCCGAGTTCCGCCCGCACTGCGAAGCGCGCGCTGAGGCCTTCCAATGTGCCCGGTGGGAGCACGACGTCGTTGTTGACGAGAAACACTGCATGTGCGCCCTCACCGAGCGCACGCTCGATGCCGAGGTTCGATCCGTGGCCAAAACCGGTGTTCGAGGTGTTTGCGAGGATCGGGACCCCCGGATGCTCCGCGGCCACACGTTCGCGCGAGCCGTCGCTCGACGCGTTGTCGACAAAAAGAATCTGCGACGGTTGTAGGCCCTGGGCGAGCAGGCTCGCGATGCAGGCGCGGTTGTGGTCACCGCCGTTCCAGTTGACCACCACGGCAAAAACCTTCACCGCGGCTTTTCGGGCCTTGTCCCGCGCACGTCTGTCGCGCTGTCGGCGCCATCGGCCGCGATGGTTTCCACGCGCGAGCGGAAAGCGCCCCGTACAAGACGCGTGTCCACGAAGTCGCCCGGATGGACGTCCTCCACATCCCGCACGCTGCGCCCGTCGGCCGTGCGTGTGATCGAATAACCGCGCGCCAGCACCGCGAGCGGCGAAAGGGCGTGGAGGCTGCCTGCCCCGTGCGCGAGGCGGCGCTCCGCGGGTTCAACGAGCCCTTGACCCCGGGCCACGAGCGCGCGCCCGAGCCGTCCGAGGCGGCGCTCCCAGCGTTCAAGCTTCGCCCGCGGGCTCGCGGCGACCAACCGGCGCTCGACGCGCGCAACACCACCCGCGCGGTTTTCGAGCGCGGCGCGCGCCGCAGCGATCAGGCGCCGCCGCAGGTGTTCGAGCGCCCGTCCGCGCTCCCCGAGGATCCAACCGGCGCCCGCAAGGACACGCACCCTCGCAAGGCGCTCAAGGCGTTCCGCGCGGCGCTCCAGCGCACGTTCCAGCGCGTCGACGAGATAACCCCGTCCGCGCTCGAGCCGCTCGACCAGCGCGGCGCGGTCGGGGAACACACACACCGCCGCGTCGGTGGGTGTGTGCGCCCGCACGTCGGCGATCATATCGACGAGCGTCGTGTCGCTCTCGTGCCCCACACCGCTCACGACAGGCACCGGGCATTCCCAGATCGCACGCGCGAGCGGCTCTTCGTTGAAGGCCCACAGGTCTTCGAGGCTGCCGCCGCCGCGCGTCAGCACGATCACGTCGACGCCGCTCGCCGCGAGGCGAGTAAGCGCGGCAGCCAATGCGGCGCTCGCGCCCGGTCCCTGCACCGGCGCGTGCACGAGGCGCAGCGGATACGCGGGCCAGCGCAGGGAGCGGGTGCGCAGGAAATCCCGCAGCGCGGCACCGTCGCGGCTCGTGACAACCCCAACCGTGCGCGGCCACGCGGGCAACGGCCGCCGCCGCGCAAACCAACCGCGCGCGGCAAGTTCTTGTTTGAGCGCCTCGAGCTTCGCGAGGAGCACACCAACACCCACCGGCTCGAGGTTCTCGACAACGAGGCTGTAGCTGCCACGCGGAGCATAAACGTCGAGCTTGCCGGTCGCGGCGACGAGGTCCCCGTCCTTGGGCATGGCTGCGAGCGCGCGTCGCACCCCGCTCGCCCACACAACGCACGAAAGCCGCGCGGAGCGGTCCTTCAGGTCGAAGTAGACGTGGCCCGAGCTGGCGCGCTTGAGGCCCGCTATCTCGCCCTCGACGGAAACGCGGCCAAGCTCCAACAGACGCGCGGCCACTACGCCCGTGAGTTCGCCGACGCTGTATCGGCGCGGGCCAGCGGCGGCCTCCTGGGCGGCCGGCGCGGCACGGCGGCGCGGGGGCTCGTCAAAGAGCCCCGGGGTGCTGGGATTTGCGGCCACGTCAGCTCCCCACGCGTTCGGGCGGAGCGCTCAAGCCGGGCAAACCCGCGTTGCGCCAGCGCGTGGGGTCGACACGCGGCAACACGATGCGCAAACGGCCGTCGAGGAACGGCGCGGTTTGGCCTTCGCGCGTGCTTGAACCGTCGAGAAGGTTGAGCACAGCCGTGCCCGCGCGCAGTTCGAGCCGCGCGCGGTCCGCGAACATCTTGCGCTCGATGCGCCCGTCCGCGCTGCGCGCTTCGACGACGAGGTCGCGCAGTTCATCGCCCGCAACTCCGCCGAGGAAAACGACGTGGTGGTAACCGTTCGGAGATCCTTCGCGCAGCAGCTCGTTGAGCCGCAGGCGCACGAGAGCGAGCGACCAACGACCATCGTCAACGGCGGGTGCGAGTCCGCCGCCGTCGAACAGCTCGGAAAACTCGACCGCAAAGGGCTCCGGATCGACGTGCCGCAGCGCGATCCGCCGCTCGCCACCGACAAACGATCGCCGGTCCGCGCCGACCGATTCGTGGCCGTCGCGAAGGACGAGGGTCAGCGTGCGCCCCGATCGGCTGCCCACAAGGTGCATGGAAGCAGCGGAGAGGTTGCCGCTCAGGCGACCGTCGCCATCGACGGTGCGCAGCACCACGGGGCCCCAGCCGCGCTCGCGCGCGACGCCCGCTTCGAGCAGATCGAAACCACGGACGCCATGGATCAAAAGCAACGCGTTGAACCGGCGTGCGCGGGATTGGGCGTCTTCCATGATGTCGCGCTCGCGCTCCCGCGCCGCGGCTTCTTCACGGCGACGCGCTTCGTCCGCGGCGATGCCCTGCGGCGAATCCGCGGGCGGTTCCAGTCCAAGGGCGACGTGCAGTGCGCCATCGAGCGCCCCCGCGCCCTCGATGCCCGCGGCCGGAGCGAAGCTCAAGAGCCCGCGCTGGATCGCGACGAATTCCCGCTCGCGCTCGAGGCGCCGCGCGAGTTCCCGGGCGGCGGCCGCGCGGGGACTCGCGAGTGGCGCCGTCAAATACACGCGTTCCCTGCCGAGCGTAACCCTATAACGCACGAGCTAGCCCAGACGCGT
>JBBRWC010000092.1:0-16110 GCA_038246255.1 Planctomycetota bacterium | reverse complement strand
TGCCCGAAGGCGCGCAGATGTTCCTCTACGACGAGCAGCGCCTCGACATGCTGGGGGCCTACACGTCGGAGAACCACCGCGAAGACGGCGGTTTCGTGATCGAGCCCTTCCCCGGCGACAAGGTCATCGTGGAAGTGCTCGTGCCGGCGTTCGCCGAAGGCGATCTGCGGGTTGTCGTCAGCGAAGTCATCCACGACTACCGCGACGTCCGCATGATCGACGTCGGCGGCGACGGCGGCGAAGGCAACTGCTTGATCGACGTCAACTGCGCGCAGGGCGACAACTGGGATGTCCAAAAGCGCGCCACCGTGCGCACGTTTTCGGGTGGCGGCCTGTGCTCGGGCTCGCTGATCAACAACACCGCACAGGACGGCACGCGTTACCTCTTGACCGCCAACCACTGCGGCCAAAGCAGCAATACCGTCTTCACGTTCAACTACCAGACCAGCGGCTGTGGCACCGGTTCGTCGCCCAGCGGCCAGACCGTGTCCGGCGCGACGTTGCTCGTCACCAACTCGACGTGCGATTCGCGCCTGATGCGCATCAACTCGAACATCCCCGCGAGCTACAACGCGGCGTTTGCGGGTTGGAGCCGTGCGACCCAAAACACCAACTTCGCCTTCGCGCTCGGTCACCCGAGTGGCGGGCCGAAGAAGATCTCGATCGACGCCAACGGCACGTCGAGCAACACGAACTTTTGGTTTGTGACGTGGAGCGAGGGAACACTCGAGGGTGGCAGCTCCGGCGGTCCGCTGTTCGACGCCCAAGGTCGTGTGCGCGGCCCCGCCTGCTGCGTCAACCAGTTCACCTGCAACCAAACAGCGAACTTCGGCCGGTTCAACCGGTTCTGGACGCTCGGCAGCCTCGCCCAGTGGCTCGACCCGGTCGGCCTGAACCCGACGACCCTCGACGCGTTCGACCCCTCCGGCGGACCCGGCGGCGCAGCGCCCGAGATCGCAACGATCACGCCCTTCTTCGTGCTCGCCGTCGCTCCCGATGACGCCTACAAGGTCACCCTCAACGGCTCGGGTTTCACCGGCGTCACCCAGGTCACCGTGGACGGCATCGCGCTTGTCCCTGCCCTATCGCAGTACACGATCATCAGCAACACGCAGATGGAGATCAGCGTGCCGCGCGTGTCCAAGATCGGACCGGTCACGATCAACGTCACGTCGCCCAACGGCTCGGGACAGGCGATCTTGACGGTCTTCCCCAACCCGCTGCCGACGATCGACCTGTCGAACTCCGACCCGCTGTTCCTTCTGAAGTCCCAAGGCGCGACGGTCACGATGGGTGGCAACGGCAACGACCTCATGCTGCTGTTCGCGTCGCTCAGCAACCAACCCTCGGTGCTGCCGGGCATCCTCGACGCGGGGATCGGCAACAACTTCCTCGACCTCTTCTACCTGGGTTCGTTCACGATCGACCCAATCAAGGCCTGGACCGCCCTCACGCTGCCCCTTGGCAACCTGCCGATCGGCACAACGCTGCACTTCCAAATCGGTCGCCTAGGCCCGGCGCTACCGCTCACGATGTCCAATGTGCAAAGCGGCACGATTCTGTTCTGATCGCTGGCATCTTCTGATCGCTGCGCTGTAAGCGCGCAGCGTGCGCGCCAATAGAAGCGGGGCCGGGACTCAATCGCTGAGTCCCGGCCCCGCGCACATTGGGGTCGCCTCGACCGCAATCACGCGCCGTCGATCACACGCTCGGCGATGGCGCGGACCTTCCAATCGATCTGCGTCGCGAGAGCGCCCTGCGCCAGTAGGTCGAGCTGGTCGAGTGCAACACTCAGCAGGAAAAACGAGCCCTCGAGCGACGGGTGCAAACGATCCCACTGGAGCAGGGACTTCGATTCATCGCCCTCCCAGCGCTCACCGCGGTGCTCGAACGCCTCCCCTTCGCGCAGCCGCGCGCTCCACACCGACATCGGCATGATGCGCACGTGCGGGCGCGGCTTGGCCCACGCCGCGAGCCGCTGATTGAGGTTCTCCAGCAACTCCGGACTCGGCACGTATTCCGGCGGCAGCATCTTCGACGAGGCGCCGCGCATGTCGGGCAGATCGCCCACGACAACCGGGCAACGCAGACGCTGCAACTGCGCGAGTCCGAGTTGGAAGCGCTCGGCGCGGTCGTCCTCGGGAAGCGGACCGTAGGCGTACCAGAAGAGGAAGTCGATGGCGATGACGCTCTTCGGCTCGAACTCAAGGACGCGGTCGATCTGCGCGGAGCCCCGTGCCCGCGGGTCAAAGAACGTCAGCGTGTCGGCGGCGTCGAGAATCTCGTGGGTGTCCATCGGATGCAGCATCGCCGGCAAGAGTTCGGCGAGCGTGCGCGGTGTTCCGAGCTCGATTTCCAGGTTGAAACCGGCGCTGGCGCTCGCTCCGACGATCGCGACACGCTCAAGGAGCGCCGCCATATCGGGGTCAGGCACCGGCGCGTCCTGGCGGGCCACCGCCGGGGCCTGCGGGGACCCGCGCGAATCCGCGGACAAGGCGGCGGTGCCGCCCACCAGCATCAGAACGAGGGGCAATCCGGACAGCAGGACAAACGTTTCGCACTTCATGACCCTTACAGTGGACTCACTGCTCGGGCCGTTCAAGTCGGCGGGCGAGCGACGACCAGCGGGCCCGTTGGCAAACGCCGCGCTCAGACCCAAGCGTCAGGCCGAAAATGGCTCCGGGACTGAAGGCGCGATTTTCATCCAGGAGACTAGGCTCGTTCCCCCGCCATGGCCGCTCCCCACGCATCCGCGTCCGAAGGCACCGAACCCGGCCGCGTTGCCGTGAGCCACGGCAACCCGTGGCTCGCCGTCGCACTCGCGGCCCTCGCTGCCCTCCCTTATCTCCCCGGCCTATTCAGCGAATACGTGCACGACGACGTGCTGCTGATCGGCCGCCAGCCGCTGCTCGGACGCACCGACGGGCTGTGGGCGCTCCTGCAACAAACAGTGTGGGAGGGGGTTGGCGTCGACGAAGGGGGGTCCGTCCCCTACTGGCGTCCCGTGTTTGCTTTCGTGCTGTGGGCGGCATCGCTCGTGTCGCACGAGCCCTATCCGCACGAGTTCTTGCAGCTCTTTGCCCACGTCGCGGCGGCGCTGGTTGCTTGGCGACTGGCGCGCCGGTTGGGTCTGCAGGATCCCTATGCCTTCTTCGTAGCGTGGATCTTCGCGGTCCATCCCGTCCACGTCGAAAACGTGGCATGGATCAGCGCAGCCCCCGGCGTGTACTCAGGACTGCTGACGTTGATGGCCGTGGAACGCTACGCGGCGTGGCGCGAATGTGGCAGCTCCCGCGTCCCGGTCGCAGCCGCGCTCCTCTTCGCCGCCGCCCTGCTGACGAAGGAATACGCGCTCGTGATCTGGCCGCTGGCGGTGACCATCGATCTCGCCGCGCCGTTGTCCGGGCGCGGATCCGCTGGACGCACACGGCGTGACTGGCTCGTCCCGCACCTCACGTTCGCCGCAGTGGTGGCAACTTGGCTCGCAGCGCGCGTCGCCATCTTCGACGATCCCCTGGGTGGCCTCGCAGGAGCCCATGTGCACTTTGGACTCGAAGGTACACGCGCGCTCCTCGTCCCGTTCGAATTCATCGGTGGCTCGATCGCACTGCTTGCGTGGCCCGCGGAACTGACGCTTGTGCGCCCCATTTGGCCCGAGCGCGGCTGGGGCCACCCATCCATGTGGCCGGCATTCCTCGCCATCGCCGCGAGCGTGGGGGCACTCGTGTTCGCCGCGCGGCGCGGCCGGGGGCCCGCGGTCACGGGATTGGCGCTCATGCTGGCAAGCCTGGTGCCTTTTGCGGTCCGCACCGACAAGCAAGGGCTCTTCCCCGTCGCAGACCGTTTCCTCTACGTGGCGGCGTTCGGCGCCGCGCTGGCGCTTGGTGCGGCGAGCGCACGTGTCGCTCCGCCCCGAATCGCAATCGGTGGGCTCGCTGCGGTGGCCATCGCGCTTGCCCTGCGCGGCGCCGCGCGTGTGCCCGACTGGAACGACGAGCTCAGCCTATGGAGCGCGGAAGTGAAATCCTCGCCCGAGGTCATGTATCCCTATCCGCTGCTCGGGCGGGTCTACCTCGAGCGTTACCGCGCGGAGCTTGACCCGGCGGACCTCGCCGCCGCCCATGCCGCCTTCGAGACGGCGCAGGGCATCGCGGAGCGCGCGGCGCGCGGGGAAGACGTGCCCCTCGTCTGGCGCGAGGACGTTTCCCAGGCGAACCTCGGCATCGCCTGGTTCTTGATCTACGAAGCGCAGATCGACGGTTTCGATGACTTCTCCACAGCGCTGGAGTTTGCGGCGCGGCTCGTGGAGGCCCATCCGGACCGGGCCGAAAACTGGGTTGCCATGGCGGTCGCCGAGGTGGGTGCCAAGATGCGCACCGAAGCCCAGGCGAGCCTGCGGCGCGCGCTCGAACTGCGTCCCGACTACGCGGAGGCCCATCACAACCTGGGACAATTGCTCGTCCAGATGCAGCAGTTCGGCGAAGGGCGCCGGCACCTCGAGCGGGCGTTGGAACTGCGCCCTGGCCATCTGGAAGACCTGATTTGGTCCGCGCGCGCCAATGCGGAAGAGGGCCGCACCGCGCCTGCACAAGATCTCGCGGAGCGCGCGGAGGCGCTGCATCCCACCGATCCCCGGCCGCTCGTGCTGCTGGCAACGCTCGCCGCGCGTGCACAGGACCCGACCCGCGCGTACGACCTTTTGGAGCGCGCACTTGCGATCGACCCCGAGCACGCGCACGCGCACGCGGAGCTCGGCAAAGTGCTGCTCGCGCTGGGTCAACGGGAGGAGGCGCTCCTCGCGCTGCGGCGCGCGTGCGAATTCGGCCCCAACCTGTTCGAGCCGCACTACAACCTGGGTGCGCTCTTGCTCGCGGACGGGCTGCGCGAGGCCGCGCTACCCGCACTGGAGCAGGCGTACCGCGTGGGGGAGGACCCCGCGCTGCGCGCGCGGTTGCGTGGCGAGCTCGCGGCCACGCTCCCGATCGGTGGCCCCGCGGACCTCAACCTCGCGGTGATCGACGTGCGTCGACGCGACTTCGCCGCGGCGGAGGCCTGGGTCCTGCGGCGCCTCGAAGCCGATCGGGACGACGTTCCTGCGCTGATCGTCGCGGCCCAAAGCGCCGAAGGGCTCGGGCGCGACGCCCAGGCGCTCGAGCGCCTCGAGCGCGCCCTCGACCTTGCTCCCGAAGCGTTCCAGCCGCGGCTGGAGCTCGCGCGCTACCTTGAGCGCAAGGGCGAGCGATCGGCCGCGGCCCAGGCATACCGGGCAGCCCTCGCGCGCTTGCCCGCGGTCGCACCCGAGCAGGAAGCCGGCGCCCAGGCGCTGCGGGAGGAGCTGAAAGACCGAATCCAGCAGCTCGATTCGTGAGAGCTTGGGAAAATCGGCCAAGGCTCCGATTTTTCCCCGCTCTCTGACAGCGGCGAGTCCGGGCTATTCATCAGGTTTTCGAGCCGTGTGGTCGCAAAGCTGGGGAATAGCTTGGGCTAATCCGGGGGTCTACAGGCCAACGCCGAGACGCATTGTGACCTAACCTTCGGGGGTGACGCGGGGGCCCTGAGCGATACCCTCGACCGGGCGCTCGGCTCGTGAGGGAAGTTCCTGAACAGGCGGCGCGGGAACGGCTCGCGAGGTATACCGTATGTCAAACGCACGGCGACCGCCCAGGCGCGGCGTGCCGCCCTCGATGGAAACCAGTAGCGACGACCTCCGGCGCGACGCGCCCGCTCAGTCCCGACGCAAACGCGCCTGGCGTGGACCCGCGCTGCTCGCGCTGCTTTACGTCATCGTCTTCTTCGTCTACATCGACTTTTCCGGCCAAGTGGTCGCGCGGATGTCCACGGGGGTCGGCGAGCTGGAGGCCTTGGAGCGCGCCAAGGGTTTCGTTTTTGTCCTCGTCAACGGCGTGGGGCTCTTTTCGGCCGCGTTGATTTACCGGCGCAGGCTTGAGCGCAGTCGCGGCGCGTTGGAGGTGGAGCGCGCGGTCGTCGCCCGCTTCGACCGGCACTTGGAAGCGCTGCACGACGGTCTGCCGAGCGCCCTGATGGTGTTCGACGTGCTGGGGCCGGGGCTGTATCGGGTCAAGCGCTCCAACCCGGCCATCGCGCGTCTACTGGGCACGACACGCGAACGGCTCGACGTCGGCGACACGGAACCGATTGCGAGCGCGCTCGGGCGCGAGCGCTGGAAAGAGCTGGTCGCCGACCTCGATCGCTGCGTGGCGTCGGGCAAGCCTGGCGAACGCGAGTTCACCCTCGCGACCCCGTCGGGGCAAAGCTCCTTCCTGCAGCACGTGGCGCCGCTCGTCGATGCACAAGGAGTCGTGGAGAGCGTCTTTGCGACGCTGCACGACACCAGCCTCTTGCGCGCGAATGAACGCCGCATGGGCGAGTTGGAAGAGGAGCTGCGGCACTCACAGCGCCTCTTGACGATGGGCGAGCTCGCAAGCGGCGTCGCCCACGACGTCAATAACCTTCTGACCGTCATCGCGACCCACGCGGACTTGCTGCAGCGCGCGTTGGCGGGTCGCCCCGAACTCGAACGCTCCCTCGAGGTCATCGATTCCGCCGTCCAAAAGGCGAGTGGCATTTCGCGCACGCTGCTCGGCTTCAGCCGCAAGATCAAGGGACACGCCCAGGTGATCCCGCTCGTGCCCCTCGTGTTGGACATCTGCGAGCTGCTCGAGCGTACGTTGCCCAAGGCCGTGCGGCTCGAGTTCGACCTAAGCGCCGCCGAGGGGCTGGCTGTCGACGGCGATCGCATCCAGATCCAGCAGGTCCTGATGAATTTGATCCTCAACGCGCGCGACGCAATGCCGAGGGGCGGAAGTGTGCGCCTTTTGGCCGAGCATGTCCCCGGCCCGCCGGAACGTGTGCGGCTGTGCGTCGAGGACGATGGGGGCGGCATTTCGGAGACTGTGCTCGCACGCGCATTCGAGCCGTTTTTCACGACCAAAGCTGCCGATCGAGGCTCGGGGCTCGGCCTCTCGCTCGCGCGGCGCATCGCGCGCGAACACGGCGGCGACGTGCTGCTTGAGAACGTCGAACCCCACGGAACCCGCGCAGTCTTCGAGCTACCCACCGTGCACGCGCGTCCCGGCGCGAGCGTGGAACCCTCGGTGTTGGGGCAGTGGATCGCATTGCTCGAAGCGCAGCCGCAGGTCCGCGCGATCCTGGCAGGCGAACTCGTGGGTCTGGGTTATCGAGTGGAACTCTCGGACGACGCCAACCAGATGGCGGAGCGCGTCGCAACGGATGAGGTCGACCCCAGCCTGCTGATCGTCGATCAACCGACCCTGCGCAGCAGCCTGGCGACGCTCGAGGAGTTGCGCGAGCGCGGCCTGCGCCAACCGGCGTTGCTGATGGCGCTCGAAATCCCGCCCGAGCGCTTCATGCGCGCGAGCGGCCCCGTACACGTGCTGCGCAAGCCATTCGGCGTGGCCGAGTTCGCGCGCGCCGTTCGCGAGGCCCTGGAACCCGCGGAGGCGCCCCGATGAAGGCCCATCAGAACCCCGTACCCGACCCCGCCAGACCCGGCCGCGCGGCGATCCGCGTCCTGCTCGTCGACGACCACGCGCTTCTGCGCGATTCCCTCGGACGGTTGCTCGACAGCGAGGACGATCTGTGTGTCGTCGGCGCCGCAGGCAACGCGGACGATGGAGTCCGGCTCGCGCGCGAGCTTTCGCCCGACGTGCTGGTGCTCGACATCGACCTTCCGGGGCGGTTGTGCTTCGACGCGACGCGCGAAATCCTCACGCTGCCCCGGCCACCCCGTGTGCTCTACCTGTCGGCGTTCCACCACGACCGCTACATCGAAGAGGCGCTCGCTTCCGGAGCCGCCGGCTACATCACGAAGGACGAGCCGCCCGATGGCCTCATTCGGGCGATCCGCAAGGTTCACAGCGGCCAGATTTATTTTTCGGAGCGTGTGCGTGGGCGGCTGATCGTCGAGCCCGACGGTTCACTGCGGCTCGGAGCGGCGGGCTCGACGCGCGCGTCGAGCCTGACGCCGCGGGAACTGGAAGTGTTGCGCTACTTGGCGCGCGGGCTATCGAAGAAGGAAATCGCAAAGGCCATGAACCGCAGCTACAGCACGGTGGACCGGCACACGGAAAACCTGATGGCGAAGCTCGACATCCACGACCGGGTCGAGATCGCGAGGTTTGCGATCCGCGAGGGTCTTGCGGAAGCGTGAAAGCGCGATGAAGGCGATGAAATAACTGCGCTTTGGACGCCCCCCACCCCGCAGCGCCGCCAGATGGGGTGGACACAGGATCCTGCGGGAAGGACTGAACGCCGATGATGTCTGCCGTGGGCCCATGCGCCCGGGAGACCTTGCCTTGTTCGATTCCTCCATCGGCGAAGGCCGCACATTGCCTCTGTTTCCCGAGGAGCTCGCGCTCCTCGTCGAGTTTTTCGGGGGTCGCGCCGAGGCGAACGGCGACTCCACGCGCTTCGTCCTCCACGGCTGCGAGGCGCGGGTCACCGTGCGGTGCACGGGGGGAGCCTACGTGAGTGCGATGGGGGTTCTCGACGTCGGCATCCGCGAGGTGGGGTTGGATTCGGGGCTCCACACCATCGCGGCGGGGACTCCGCTTTCGATCGAACTTGTCCACCCCGCAGTGCGGCGCTTCCGCTGGGAGTGTGTCGCCGTTGCGACGGGGACCGACACGCGCGGCGCGCGCCGCGTCGCCGTCCGATTAGAGCCGCCCCCGGCGCTTCCGCGCCACGGGTGAGAGCGAGTTAAAGCGCCCGTTGTTTCTCAATGACTGAGAACGATGTCGTCAGCGCGGAAAACCGGGCCTTCGACGCAGCACTTCGCGTTTGACCAGGCGCCTAGGGCCCCCTCGGGCCGCGTGGGGACCGGGCATCCGTTGCATATGCCCACACCGCAACCCATCAGGGTCTCCAAGCTGAGGTAGGCCTCAAGGTCCCGCCCGCGCGCGAGCCGATCGACGGCCTCGAGCATGCGCTCGGGTCCGCACGCCAGGAGGCGCACCGTTTGGGGCAAGCGGCCCTCGTCCCAGGCGTCCTGGAGCAGGTCGAGGACCGTGCCGCGCCGACCGTGGGAGCCGTCCATCGTGGCGGTGGCAAGGGGCACCCCGAGCTCGTGGAACGCCGCCAGGTCGTAGAGCTGGCCTTCGTTGGCGGCTCCGAACAACACCTGGATCTTTTCTTTGGGGCAGGGTGCGACCCCGTCCATGCCGCGTAGGGCCTGCTCGACGGCCATGGGGAACGGAGCGGAGCCCACGCCGCCCGCAAGCATCACCCACGGCGGCCCCGCGCCGTCCAGCGTAGGCCACCCGTTGCCAAGCGGGCCGATCAGGCGCAAACGGTCGCCGGGGCGGGACCCCACGAGCGCCCGCGAGCCTTTGCCCATGACTTTGATGAGGAACTCAAGCCGCTGGCCGAACTGCCGGTAGATCGAGTAGGGCCGCGGGATGAACGGCGAAAGCCCGTCTTCGCGGCGCAACATGAAAAAGCGACTGGCGCGCACCGGCTCGGCGTGAAGCTCAGGCTCGACGGCGAGGATCGCGCCATCCGCGCCGCAGGGCCGAATATCGAGGACACGGGCGAGCTGGGAGCGGGCGTCGGGCGGCGGAGCGGGCACGGCGCACAGGATAGCAGCACCCCGCGCCGGTCGAGCGTCCTCTGCGCCGGTATGCTCTTGCGCCCGATCGCCGCCGCGATCCAACGCCGTGACGCTGCTCCATGCCGAAAACCTGAAACGCCATTTCGGGGCCCACGAGGTCCTGAGGGGGGCGTCCCTGCGCATCGACCGGTGCGACAAGCTCGGCCTCGTCGGGCGCAACGGAGGGGGCAAAAGCACCCTCCTGCGCGCCCTCGTCGGCCAGGACCGGCCCGACGAAGGCACACTCACGATCCCGCGCAACGTGCGGATCGGGTACGTGCCCCAGGCCCCGGAGTTCGCCCCCGGCGTCATCGCGTTCCAGCACGTCGAACAGGGCCTCGAAGAGCTGCGCGCGCTCGCGCGGGAACTTTCCGACGCGGAAACGCGGATGGAGAGCGCGGAGGGCGACGACCTGGATCGGTTGGTCGAACGCCACGGGGAGCTCACCCAGGAAATGGAGTTCCTCGGCGGTTGGCAAAGCGAACAGATCGTCGAGACCGTCCTGAGCGGCATCGGCCTGAAGACCGAGCTGTGGCAGCGCGAGGCCCGCACCCTTTCGGGGGGCGAAAAAAGCCGTGTCGCGCTCGCACGCGAACTCGTGCGACGTCCGGACGTGTTGCTGCTCGACGAACCCACGAACCACCTGGACCTCGTCGGCATCGAGTGGCTCGAGGCATATCTGAAGGGGCTTGGCAGCGCGGTGCTGTTCGTGAGCCACGACCGGCGACTGCTCGACAACGTCGCGACCGGGATGCTCGAACTCGAGCGCGGCGTCCTGAAGCGTTATCCCGGCAACTACACCCGCTACGTTGCGCTGCGCCGCGAACGCTACGACGCCGAGCTGCGCGCGTACGAGGTTCAACAGGACTACCTGCGCAAGGAAGAGCTGTTCATCAAAAAACACATGGGCAGCCAGCGGACGGCCGAGGCCAAGGGCCGCCAGAAGAAGCTGGAGCACATCGTTAGGCTGGTGCGGCCGCACGACGACATCCGCAAGCCGAAGCTGAAACTCAAGGACGTAACCCGCGGCGGCGAAATGGTGCTCGCGACGGAGGCGCTCGCCATCGGCTATGGAACGCGCGTGCTGCACCGCGGCCTCGAGCTGCGCGTGGGCCGCGGCGACCGCATCGGCCTCGTCGGCCCCAACGGTGCCGGCAAAACGACGCTGCTGCGTGTGCTCGCCGCTCGGCTGAATCCCCTGGCAGGCGTGGTCAAGCACGGGCACCGTGCGATCTGCGGTTACTACGACCAGGAAACAGCCGACCTCGATCCGTCGGGAACCCCGCTTGCGCTGATGCGGCGCGATCTGCCCCAGGCGACCGAGGGCGCGATTCGCTCGCACCTTGCGCTCTTCCTGTTTCGCGGCGACGACGTCGAGCTCCCGGTCTCGAGCCTGTCCGGGGGCGAGCGCGCGCGCCTGACCCTCGCGCGCCTCGTCCTGTCGGCACCATCGTGGCTCGCGCTCGACGAACCCACGAACCACCTCGATCTCGCCGCGCGCACCGCACTCGAGGAAATGCTGACGGAGTTCCCCGGCGCGATCCTGTGCATCAGCCACGACCGCGAGTTCCTCGACCACGTGGCAACACGCATCATCGAAGTCGGCGCCACCACGCTGCGCGAGTTCCGCGGCAACTATTCCGAATACCGCCGACAACTGGCCGCGGAAAGCGAAAGCGCCAAAGCGGAACTGAGCTCGCGCACCGCAAAACCCACGACCGCTCCCAAGTCCGCCGCGGCCGCGAGTGCTCCGTCGAAGATGACCGCGAAAGGCCCATCCGCCGCGCCCCAAGCTCCGGCGCGCACCGCGAAGGTGCGCAACCCGTTTCTCTTCAAGAAACTCGAAGAGGACATCATCAAGCTCGAAACCGAGCGCGCCACGTTGCAGGCGCAGATGGTCCAGGAGCGCATCTACCGCGACGCCACACTCATCCGCGAGGTCCAAATGCGCCTTGCGGAAGTCGAGCGCGACCTCGAAGAGAAAAACGAGGCCTGGGCCAACTGGTAACGCCGTTATGCAGTACTTCCTCGACCGCATCCGCATCGCCGTGGCCGAGGCCACGCGCATCCCGCCGGACCAGATCCGCGTGGAGCAACCGCGCGACCGCGAAAAAGGCGATTTTGCGGTGCCGTGTTTTGTCCTCGCCAAGATGGTGAAGGCCAATCCGGCGTCGTACGCGGAGGAACTTGCCGCAAAGCTCCGCAACGATTTGATCGAGATGGAGGTCGCGGCGGTGGGGCCGTTCCTCAACTTCCGCGTCGAACGCGCGGAGCTCGCCAAACGCACGATCGAGACGGTCCTCGACTCGGGCACGTCCTTCGGGTCGAGCGATGAAGGGCGCACCCAACGGGTGCTGATCGACATGTCGTCCCCGAACATCGCAAAGCCGATGTCTGTCGGGCACCTGCGCTCGACCGTGATCGGCGCTGCGATCAAACGTCTCTTCAAGTTCCTCGGCTACGAAACCGTCGGCATCAACCACATCGGTGACTGGGGTAGCCAGTTCGGCAAGCTCGTCGCCGCCGTGCGCCGTTGGGGCGCGGGTGTGGATCTTGAGCAAGAGCCCATCAAGGCGCTGCTCGAACTCTACGTGCGTTACCACGACGAAGAGCCGAACGACCCCGCCCTGACTGAGGAAGCGCGGGCCGCCTTCCGCGAACTCGAAAGCGGCGTCGACGGCGATGTGCGCGCGATCTGGCGGCGGTTGACCGAACTGTCGCTCACCGAGTTCGACAAGATTTACGCGCGTTTGGGCGTGACCTTCGACCTCGTGCGCGGCGAGGCTTATTACGAAACGCACCTTGACCGCACGGTGCAGCGCATCGTCGACACCGGCATCACCGAAGAATCGCAGGGTGCGCTCATCGTCGATCTTGAATCCGTCAAGAAGGGCATGCCACCCTGTTTGCTGCGCAGAACCGACGGCACGACGCTGTACGCAACGCGCGACCTCGCGGCGGTGTTCGAGCGCTGGGAGCTCAACCACTTTGAGCGCTGCCTCTACGTCGTCGGCATGGACCAGCGCCTGCACTTCCAGCAGCTCAAGGCCGTGCTGCAGCGCATGGACCTTTTCTGGGAGCCACGTGTCGTACACGTCGACTTCGGGATGTTGCGGTTGCCCGAGGGCAAGATGAGCACGCGCAAAGGACGCGTCGTTTTCCTTGAGGACGTGCTCGACCGCGCCGTCGAGGAAGCGCAGCGCATCATCGTCGAAAAAAACCCCGGCCTGTTGGACCTCGAGCTCGTGGCCGAGCAAGTCGGCGTCGGCGCTGTCGTGTTCAACGACCTCAAGCGCGAGCGGGTCAAGGACATCGAGTTCGTGTGGGCTGACGTCCTCTCGTTCGAAGGCGAAACGGGCCCCTACGTGCAGTACACCCACGCGCGGCTCGCATCCATCCTGCGCAAGGCCAAGGAGGGCGGCGAAGGTGCGACGAGCCCCGATTGGAGCGCCGTGGGCGACGCCGCGCAGGTGTTGCTCGCGCTCGGTCGTTTCCCACAAGTCGTGCGCTCGGCGGCCGAGCACGCCGAACCCAGCGAAGTGACCCAGTACCTGCTCGCCCTGTGCCGCGAAACCAACTCGTGGTACGCATCCACGCGCGTGCTGGGCGAAGCACCCCCCACGTCCGCAGCGCGGCTCGCGCTCGTCGCCTCCATCGAAATCGTCCTGGCGACGGGCTTGGGCCTCCTGGGGCTCGCCGCGCCAGCCGAAATGTGACCGGACCGCGCGGTCCGCGCCCCCCCCACCCTCAACCCTGCGCGAAGAGTTCTGCCGTGATCGAAAAGTACATCCGCGACGTGCCCGACTTCCCCAAGCCCGGCATCCTCTTCAAGGACATCACCCCCCTGCTCCAAAGTCCGCAGGGACTGGCCCTCGCCATCGACGGCATGGCGCGCGCGGTGGACGCCGCGTCCTACGACATCGTGTGCGGCATCGAATCGCGCGGCTTCATCTTCGGCACGGCGCTGGCGCGGCAACTGAACAAGGGTTTTGTGCCGATCCGCAAGCCCGGCAAGTTGCCGTGGAAAACAGCCGCGGAATCCTACGAACTCGAGTACGGCAAGGACACGATCGAGATCCACGTGGACGCCTGCAACACGGGCAAGCGAGTGTTGATGGTGGACGACCTGCTCGCGACCGGCGGCACGATGGAAGCAGCGCTTAAACTGGTCCGCCGTATCGGCGGCGAACCGGTCGCATGCTGCTTCGTGATCGAACTCGGCTTCCTGCCCGGCCGCGCCAAACTCGGCAACGTGCCGGTGCACTCGCTGATGACGGTCTGATGTCCGCTTTTAGAACACCGTGACCACCACGGTGTTCGTGAAGCTGACGAAGTTTCCGAGGGGGCCCAGCTCGACGGCCAGCGCCTCAATCGGAAGGTTCGCGCCGGGCGGAATGACCCCCGCGGGGAAAGGCACAAGCTTCGTCGGTTGCACAAGCAGTCCGCCGATGCCGAGGTTCAACACCGATCCCACGTCGAGTCGGAGGCCGTGGAAGCTGGCGGGCAGGCTCAGCGCGAATAGCTGCGAGCTTGCGGCCGTCAAGGCCTGCTCCCACCCACACGGTGAGCGGCGGACGAACGGCGATGATGACCTGCGTGCCCTGGAGCGGTTGCAGCCGGACGCGGCGCCCTACTTGGATGGGGCCGAGCCGGCGCTGCGCGAGCACTTCGAGCTTGAAGCCCTGGTGTGGGAGGAACTGCCCTGCCAACGGGGCACACCCCGCCAACCCACCTCGGACTGAGAGCCCATGACCTTCACGGTGGCTCCGCGAAAGGCTAAACGCGCGGATACTGGACCGACCGGGACAAAGTTCACTCCGTCGCGCGCGATTAGACCCGCAACACCCCCCACACCCATGTCGACGAACCGCCGAACCCTGCTTGGACTGGCCGCCGCCCTTGCGGCCCAGCACGCCGCCCGCGCCGCTCAAAGGGCACCCGCTCAAAGCTCACCGGCGAACGGCGAGCGCGCAGCACAGGAACCGGGTGCGGCGCATCGGGGTCCGGCGGCGGTTGCGTCGGGCAACGGGCTCGCCGCGGCGGAGCTGGCCTTCGCGAAGCTCGACGGCGGCATGGATCCCCTCGACGCCGTGGTTGCGGGGGTGACCCTTGTCGAGAACGATCCCGCGGACCAGAGCGTGGGGCTGGGCGGTCTGCCCAACGAAGACGGTGTTGTGCAGCTCGATGCGTCCTTGATGCACGGCCCGAGCCACCGCGCGGGTGCGGTGGCCGCGCTCGAGGGCATCCAAAACCCCGCGCAGGTGGCGTTGCTCGTGCTCAAGCGCACACGCCACGTGATGCTGGTCGGGGCCGGCGCAAAAGCATTTGCCCTGGCGCACGGTTTCGCCGAAGTCGAGCTCCTGACGGACACGTCGCGGGCGGCGTGGCTTGCGTGGAAAGCGCGTCAAAACCCGCTCGACAACTGGCTCGACGCCGACCAGCAACTGGGCACGAAGGGAGCACTCAAGGTCCCCTTCACAACGGGCACCGTGCACTGCTCTGCCGTCGACGCAAACGGTGATCTCGGCGCGGTGACGAGCACCAGCGGGCTGTCGTGGAAGATTCCCGGACGGGTTGGGGATTCGCCGATCGTCGGCGCAGGGATGTACGTCGACAACGCAGTGGGCAGCGCGGGTGCCACGGGCCTCGGCGAGGCCGTGATCCAGGTGTGCGGCGCGTTCAGTGTCGTGCGTGGCATGGAGGACGGTTTGAGCCCTACCGATGCCTGTCTCGCCGTCCTGCGCCGCATCGCGGACCGCACGCGGCGCCCGTACCTGCTCGACGTGGATGGCAAACCGAATTTCCAAGTGGTGCTCTACGCCCTGCGAAAGGACGGAGCGCACGGCTCCGCGAGCCTGTTGCCGGGTGGCACCTACGCGGTGCGGACCGCGGCGGGCGGCGAAGTGCGCCCGTCGGTCGCGCTCTTTTGACCCTGCGCGCCTGGCCGCGGGCTGCACGGGGCCCGACCGCTCGGCCCGCGCACCGACGTCGCGTGCCGGCTTGGGGGGTGATTTTCAAGGGGGACGCCGCCACCCCGGACGACGCCTGAGGACCGCTCGGCGGTTCCGCGGGCGGGCCTTCGGGCCGATTGTGGTCCATCTGGGACCCGGAACAGATTTCCTCCCCAGGTCGAGGGGCGGATCGCTCCGAAGATGGCGGTCCCGAGGCGCCGACGCGCCCGGCACGGAGGAGAAGGATGGGTGGCAAACAAGGGGCAAGCCGCGCGGCGACGGGCGGCAGCAAGGTCAAAAAGAGCGCGGCTGGCAGCGGTGCGTCCGCGTCGAAGGTTTCCCGGAAGTCCGGGACGAAGTCGGCGACGCGCGCTCCGAACGCGAAGCCTGCCGCGCAGGCCAAACCAGTGAAGAAGAGCAAAGCCCCCGCTGCGCGCAGCGCCGCGCGCAGCCCCGCGAGAAGCGCCGCGAGCAGCAGGCCGACGAAAGCTGTGGCACCCAAGAAGGCCGCTCCCGCAACCAAAAAGGCCG
>JBBRWC010000091.1:0-16613 GCA_038246255.1 Planctomycetota bacterium | reverse complement strand
GCGACGCTGCTGTGCACGTTCGAAGCGAGCAGTGGATTTTGAGTCCAAACAGCCAAATCGCGGTTCTTTCGACCGCCAGAGCCCTTCGATGAGGCACATCGTTCGGTTGCTCGGCGGCGACCACAGTCGCGCCGGTCGTCGCGTCTACGTGGCGCTGCTCGTGCTGCTCGTGCTCGCGGTGCACGCGAGCCTGGTGTGGCTCGCAATCGGCTCCGAACGGCGCGAGCTGACAAACCGGCTGTTCATGCAGACGCGGGACGCAAGCCGTCTCGCGATCGCGCGCATCGACTCGGCGTTGATGCCGCTGCTCGTCGCCGAATCAGCGCGGCCCAGCACCCATTTCGACGCGTTTGCGCCCCAGGCCGGCGCGATCGACATTGAAGGGCTGCCACTGCCCAGCGGCGAAGTCCTCGTGCCTTCGCCGTTGCTCGGCAGCGAGCTTCCCCTGCGCAACGTGCACTTCACGTGGAGCGCGGCCGAAGGACTGCGCTCGCCCCAGGTGATCCGCAGCGCCCTACGCGAACACGCCGCTGCGCTCGCGCCCGACGTGAAGGACGTGCTCGAGCGCGCCGCGGACAAACTTAAGGAAC
The DNA here is from genome assembly GCA_038246255.1 of Planctomycetota bacterium. GTDB lineage: Bacteria > Planctomycetota > UBA1135 > UBA1135 > RI-242. The sequence goes on along the minus strand of JBBRWC010000091.1, from coordinate 16,023 downwards.
TCGGCACGCAGGTGACCCCCGACGATTGGCAGAGGTTGCTCGACACCACGGCGCTGGCACCCTCCCCGCTGCTGACGGGACTCCCGCGTGCCGCCGCCCCCACACCACCGCCAGGGATGCCCGTGAGCCTTGCGCGGCGGCTCGCGGGGGGCGCGGACGACGGTCAAGCCGCACGGCTCGGCATGCGTGCACACTTCCTCCCGCGCCTGGACGGATCAGGGCACACGCTGGTGTTGCTGCGGCGCGCGGAGTTGAACGAAATTGTGCGATTGGAGGGGGTTTGGATCGAGTGGACCCGGTTGCGCGGCCTTGTGCTCGACGAAGTGGCCGACGTGGTGCGGGGACGGCGCGTGATGCTGCTGCCGCTCGCAGAAGCGCCGCGCGCGCGGACCGACGAGCGGTTGGCGGCGCTGCCGGCGGCCGTGATCGTCGGCGACCTCGAATGGCCGCCGCCCCTGGGCTGGAGCGAGACACGGCGCGCGCTCGCGGTGGCGTCGGCCGTGGTGCTCGCCGCGCTCGCGCTCGGTGCGTGGGCGCTGTTTGCCGCGTGGGAGCTGGGCGAACGGCGCGCGCGGTTCGCGAGCGGCGTCACGCACGAACTGCGCACGCCCTTGACCACGTTCCAGCTCTACAGCGAGTTGCTCGCGAACGACCGCATCAAGGATCCCGAACGGCGGCGCGCGGCGCTCGAGACACTGCGCAACGAATCGGCGCGGCTTGCACGTGTTGTCGAAAACGTCCTATCGCAGGCGCGGCTCGAGCGGGGGTCGGCTCAGATTGCACGCACACCCATCGATCTTGCGGCCGTGCTCGAACGCGCGCAACCCGGCCTTGCCCGTCGTGCGCAGGAAGCGGGGCTCGCGCTGGTCCTACCGCCAGTGGCGGGCGTGCCGGCACCAGTGCTTGGCGACGGCGGTGCCATCGAGCAGATCCTCGTGAACCTCGTCGACAACGCCGCAAAGTACGCCGAGCCCTCAGCGCTGCCCACGGTAGAGCTGACCGTCGAGTTCGGCGCGCGAAAGGTGTCGATCCGCGTGCGCGACCACGGCCCGGGAGTGCGAAAAGAGCGCGAGAAACAGCTCTTCGCGCCGTTTGCGCGCGGCGGCGCCGAGCCCCACGTGCAGGGGCTCGGACTCGGACTCTCGCTCAGTCGCGAACTGGCACGCAGCATGGGCGGCGAACTTTGCCTCGAGCCCCGCGGCGGAGCGGATTCGCGCGGTGCCTCGTTCAGGCTCGAACTTCCCACCGCGCCAAGCGTGTGAGAAGCACTCGAACGGGACCGGCCAACTTGCCGAGCGGCTCCACTTGCAGCGTTACGGAATGCGCAGGTGCGTGCCGACCTTGAGGCGGTCGGGGTTCGGTAGTTCGTCCCGGTTGGCGTCGTAGATGCGGCGCCAGCGCGCGGCGGTGCCGTAGTAGCGTTCGGAGATCGAAGAAAGTGTGTCGCCGTTGCCAACCACGTGCTCGACGAAAGTGCCCTCGGCGTTCACGACAACGTCACCGCCGACTGCGGGTTGGGGACGCGCGATCGGCGCCGGCCGCGGAAGGCGCGGGTCGGCGGCGTCCGCGCGGGCGGTGGAACCCATCCGCTCCAGGACGAACACACGTGTCCCCGCCGTCGGGCGCGCGTCGTCGTTCACGACCCGCAGATCCTCGGCAAACGCGCCTGATCCGTACAGGCGCTGCGCGACCCGCGTCCAGGTGTCGCCTTCCGACCAGGTGTAGAGCCAACGGCCCTCGAGCGGCGAGCGGTCCAGTCCCTCACGCAAGACGAGCACCCCGGTCGCGATGGGGTTTTGCGCGGCGGCCGGGGCGGGGTCGGTCACCTCTGTCCGCGCGGGCGTTGAAACGGGAGCCGGAATCGGCGCGGGGACGCCGATAGACGTCGAAAGCAGCGGCGCGCGGCCACGGTCGGGTGCCGAAGGCCCCGCAGTGCCAGACGCCCCGGCACTCTGGGAGCCGAGCGCAGGCGTAGCCGGACCCTGGGCAAGGGCGCCGGGGCCCGTGGTCGGTCCGACCTCGCGAGCGGGGATTCCGCCCTCGGAGGTGCCGTCGACGGCGGCGGTCCCCGCTCCGTCCGCGGCCGGGTCGCGGGTAGACAGGGTGACCGCAAGGACAACCGCGGAGAGGAAAAACACGGTCGCCACGACTAGCTTCTCGAAGCTTCCCATCGAACGGATTGCAGGGGGATCAGAGGACGAAAATCGAGGTGGGCCCGGCGGACCCCCGGACGCCCTCGAGACCGCCCACGCGGGGCCGCCCCGGGCCACGCCCGCGGGGCGAAGTCTCCCAGGCGCGCGGCGTCCCCGTCAATCCCGCAAACGGTCCGTTCCCCGTGGGAAGACCACGACCGGTTGGGGGCACAGAGGCTGAAGGCGCAGCCTGTCGGGGGTCGTCCCGTCCCGTTGGCGGGAAGGGCGTCGGCGAGCCATGCGTCTCCCGATGGCCAAAAGACCCCCTCCCCGCGGCGCCCCGCCGCGGCTACTGTTGGCCCCCATGACCGGCGTCCGCCCCCCCCATCCGAGTCGGCCCACCCCGGCCGACGGCGCCTCCCTTTGCCTGCCCGGGCTGCGGCACCCGGCGGTCCTCGTCGCGCTTCTCGTCGCCCTTGCGCTTCAGGTTTGGACCTGGAGCCGGGTTGAGGGCTACGAGCTCGCCGACGTCGTCGAATACCTCGACCGCGCGGATGCCTTCGTGCGCGGGGAAGCCCTCGATCCGGGCACCCTGCGCTCATTCGCGTTCTCAGGGCTCCTCGTGCCCCTGTTTGCCGTGGTTCGGCTCCTCGGACTGCACGAGGGGGTGGCCGTCGACCTCGCGCGGACCATGCAGATGCTGTTCGCCCTGGGCGCGGTGCTGATTGTGGCGCGCAGCGCGGCGCGCATCGCGGGGCGCACGGCCGGTGTCGGCGCGGCATTTGTCCTCGCCTGCAACCCCGTGCTCACGCAGTACGCCGTCGCACCGCTGTCGGGTGCCGCCGCGCTGTTTTTCATTGCCCTCGGAACGGACCTGCTGCTGCGCGCGCCATCCCGTGCGCGAGCGCTCGGCGCAGGTGCAGCGCTTGGCGCCGCCACGCTGATGGCGTACCAATGCTTGCCCATCGCCGTTCCGATTGCCGCAGCCGGCCTCGTGCGGGCCGGCTGGCGACGGCTCGACCTCGCCGCGGCCGTCGCGGCGGGCTTCGGCGCGCTGCTTTTGGCGCAGTGCGCGCTGGACGCCGCCATCTATGGAACGTTCGGCTCGAGCCTCGACGCGTACCTGAGCCAGAATGTCTACGGCACGCTTGCGAGCCTGCTCTACAGGCTCGGCCTCGACCAGCCTGCGATCTACTTCTATGCGCGTTTGGAGCTCAGCACCGAGGGCGGAGACGCGCGCTCACAACTGCCGCCGAATTGGTATTTCACCGAACTCGCCGCGCGCTGCCTCGCGTGGCCGCTCCTTGTGCTGATTTTCGTCGGTGCGTTCTACGCGCTGGGCAAGGGACGCCGGTTTGCCCTGCTGCTGCTCGCGATCGCCCTCGCCAACGTGTGGTTGATGAGCGCGAAAGGCTCGAAGTCCTTCCGCCTGTGGCTTCCGCTGCTGCCGACGATCGCGGTGTTGGGTGGCCTCGGGTTTGGCGCCCTCGTGCACCTGCCGCGCGCCCGGCCCCTCGGCGGCCTGCTCGCCATCCTGCTTCTGCCGCTGGGTTTATGGCACTCGATCGGCACGCTCGAACGCGTCAATCTGCGCAAGTTCGGCGCCTATTGGCACGCCGTCGACGTATTGGCCAAGGCGATGGAGCCCGCGCCGGGCGCCGCCCCCGCAGTATTCGCGAGCGCTCACCACTGGGCGGTCCGCTTCCGCGCGCCGCAACATCTGCAGCTCACTAAATTGCCCCACCACTTGGACCGCTGGAGCGTGCTGGAGCCTGATGAGCGCGCCGACGTGATCGCAGCGCTCGAGAACCTCGACGCGTTCATCGGCCATCTGCAGAGTTTTGCGCAGGATCCGGAGTTGCTGGCTGCGGTGAACCGACGGTTCGAGGTGTCTGCCGTCTTGGACGAGGGTGCCGCGATGGAGGAGTTGGACGCGGTGTACGTGCTGCGCCGCCGCACCGGTGCCTCCACCGCGCGCACGTTCTTCGAGGTTTTCGAAGATACGGTTCCCGGTGCGGCCCACGACATCGAGCGTTACCGGCAAAGCATCGGCTACCCGTTCTCCCTCGACCTGCGCGGCCGCGATGCGCAGGGTGATCGTCGCCGCGTGGAGTTCCTCGGGTTCGACGTGGATTTCGATCTCGCGAGCGGCCGTCAAGCGTGGGTGACCTACCACTGGCTTGCGGGCCACGGTCTGGAGGGTCGCGACTACACGGCAGTCGACCGTTTGACCGACAGCCTCGGTGCCGGATGGAACAACAACCACGAACCCACGCTGGGCGCGTGGCCGACCTCGCGCTGGCGCGAGGGTTCAATCGTGCGCGAGAGTTTTTTGACGGACTGGGCGGAGGTTCCGGCCGAGTTTGGTGGTGCGTACCTGCGCGGTCAGCTCGTACCGGTCCGCCTGTGGCTGGCGATCGTCGAGTTCGACGCGCAAATGAACACGATCGGCGGCCTCGTACCGTTCCACCGCAGCGGGTTGCGGCCCCTCGTTCGCCGTCAGTGGGAAGCGGAGGGCGGGCGGGTGTGGAGCCCCGACGGCTTGCTCCTCGTGGGGGGCTTTTGGTGGCCCGTGCCGAACACGCGACGCCTCCCGGACGACGGGCAACCGTTTCCGGGGGAGCGCTGACGGGGCTGCCCCCAGTCGGGCCCGAAAGTGACGCCCGATTCCCACTCTGCGGGTGCCCGCGCCTTGAGCCGCTGGGCGGGCGCTCGATATGCTCCACCCCAAGCACCCGCCATGCCCGTCACACGCTCCCATCCGTCCGCCCTCCGCCCCGCGCGCGCGCCGCGCACGGCCACCGCGCTCGCGGTTCTCGGAGCGGTGTTAGGCGCGGGAGTCGCGGCGGTGGTAGGGGTTGGATGCGCGGGTTCGCGAACTTCCGGCGGTTACCCCGCGCGGGTTTCGCTGATGTCCTTCGAGGAAGGCTGGCGCATCGAGCTGCGCAGTGAGACCCACACACCGCCGGTCGAGCTTTATTCGGAGCGCCGCGAGCGCAACGACATCAAAGTCACGACCGACGAGGTGATGGCCAGTTTTGTCGAGTACCTCAAGGACAACGGATTCGAAAAACAAGCCCGTGGGGGCGCCGCGCCACGGAATGCCGCCGCGGGCATCACACGCGCGCTCGAAATCGAGGTGGATGGCCGCATACGCCATCTGCTTTCGGGTCCGGCTGCGCCCCTTGAGTCGTCGAACACCGTGTCGTTGCTCACGCGTCAGTTCATCGACCTGTTCAACCGCGTCCAGGGTTTCCAGCAGGTCGACACTAGCCAGGATGCGCAGGTGTTTGTCGGTCCGGGCGCGCGCGGGCAACCGCGCTAGCGCCCATGGCACAGCCCCCTGCGAAGACCCCGCCGCTCGCCCTGGCGGTGGTCCCGGCGCGCTTGGGCTCGACCCGCTTGCCGCGCAAAATGCTGCTGTGCGACTCGGGTGCGCCGCTCGTTGTCGAAACCGCGCGCAACGCCTGGCAGAGCGGTGTTTTCGCGCACATCGTTGTCGCCGCGGATGCTGCGGAGATCGTCGACGCCGTGAGCGCGGCGGGTTTTCGCGCGCTCTTCACGTCACCTGACCATCCCAGCGGTACGGACCGCGTGCGGGACGCGCTCGAGCAGCTTGCGCAAAGTGGCACGCGGTTTGACGTCGTGGTTAACGTCCAGGGTGACGAGCCCGAGCTCGGGGCCGCCGACCTCGCCGCGCTGGTGTCGGCGTTTCACGACCCGGCCGTCGAGTTTGCGTCCCTGTGGGCGCCGCTCGCGGAGGCCGACGCGGATGCACCCGCCACCGTCAAGGTCGCGCTGGACCGCAGTGGGCACGCGCTCTACTTCTCGCGTTCGAAGATCCCGGCGCGTGGCCACGGTGGCGAGATCGGCAGCGCCGTGGGGCGCGCCAACGGCCCGGAAGGGCCCTGGACGCGCCATGTGGGTGTTTACGCGTACCGTCCGGATGCCCTGTCGCGATTTTGCAACTTGCCCGAGGGCGAACTCGAGGCGCTCGAGCGCCTCGAGCAACTGCGCTGGCTCGAAAACGGGGGGCGCATCCGCATGCTGCGCGCCCAACACCTGACCCGCGGCATCGACACGCCCCGGGACTATGCTGAATACGTGGAGCGGAGCGCGCGGCGGCGCGCCGCACCAAAGGAGCCGAGCGCAACATGACCAAGTACATCTTCATCACGGGCGGTGTCGTGAGCAGCCTCGGCAAGGGCCTGACGTCGGCGGCGATCGGCATGCTCCTCGAACGCCAGGGTCTGCGCGTGTCGATGCAAAAGCTCGACCCGTACATCAATGTCGACCCGGGCACGATGAGCCCGTTTCAACACGGCGAGGTGTACGTCACCGACGACGGCGCCGAGACGGACTTGGACCTCGGCCACTACGAGCGTTTCACGCACGCGCGCCTGTCGAAGTCCAGCAACTTCACGACGGGCAAGATCTACCAATCGGTGATCCATAAGGAGCGCCGCGGGGATTATCTGGGCCGCACGGTGCAGGTCATTCCGCACATCACCGACGCGATCAAGGAGGCGATCTACGCGGGTGTCACGGACGACACGATCGACGTGGCCCTGACCGAGGTCGGCGGCACCGTCGGCGACATCGAGAGCCTTCCCTTCCTCGAAGCGATTCGCCAATTCGCGCTCGACCATGCGCGCGAGGACGTGCTCTTTGTGCACGTCACGTTGTTGCCGTATCTGAAGGCCGCGGGCGAGCTCAAAACGAAGCCTTCCCAGCAGTCGGTCGGCAAACTGCGCGAGATCGGCATCATGCCGGACGTGCTCGTGTGCCGCACCGAGAAACCTTTGACCGAAGACATCGCGCGCAAGATCAGCCTGTTCTGCAACGTGCGGCGCGAAGCCGTGGTTGAAGAGCGCGACGTCGAGTTCTCGATCTACGAGGTCCCCACCAACCTGGTTCAGGCGGGGCTCTCGACGTTTGTCATGAACCACCTGAAGCTGACGCCGCGGGTGCCGCTCGACCTGTCGGATTGGTACGCGATGCTCGAGCGCATCCGCGCGACACGCGCCGCCTGCGAGATCGCGCTGGTGGGCAAGTACATCGAACTCGACGACGCCTACAAGTCGATCTACGAAGCGCTCGCCCACGCGGGCATCGCCAACGACTGCAAGGTGCACGTGCGCAAGATCTCGGCCGAGGACCTGCTCGACCGCGGGCCGGAGAGCGTCCTCGAGGGTGTCGACGGGGTGCTCATCCCCGGGGGTTTCGGGGAACGTGGCCTCGAGGGCAAGATCGCCGCGATCCGTTGGGCGCGCGAGCACCAGATCCCGTTTTTCGGCATCTGCCTCGGCATGCAGTGCGCCGTGATCGAGTTCGCGCGCAACGTAGCGGGCCTCGACGGCGCGCACACCTACGAACACTCGCCCCACACCCCGCACCCGGTCATCGACCTGATGGCGGCACAGCGTGGTCTGGAGCAAAAAGGCGGCACGATGCGTCTGGGCGCGTACGACTGCGAGGTGCGCGAGGACACGCTCGCCCACTCGCTCTACGGCACCCGCCGCATCCGCGAGCGCCACCGCCATCGTTTTGAGTTCAACAACGACTACCGCGAGCGCTTGCAACTCGCCGGCCTGGTCACGAGTGGCCACCACCCCGAGCTCGACCTCGTGGAAATCATCGAACTGCCGAGCCACCCGTTCTACATCGGCGTGCAGTACCACCCCGAGTTCAAGTCCCAGCCCTTGAGCCCCCATCCGATCTTCAAGGGGTTCGCGGCCGCGGCGCTCGCGCACGCGCGCGGAAAGGGACGCTCGCCGCTCGTCCAACAGGGAATCACCCGGTGATGTCGCCCGAGTCCGCACCCCGCAGCGCACAGGACGTGCCGCTCCCCGGCGGCGACTTCTCGCTGTTCATCACGCGCCTCGGCGTGCAAGCGCTGTTGACCCTGGGCCGCATCGTCAACCCCGTGACAGGCCAAGCGCAGCGCAACCTCGCCCAAGCGCGCATGCTGCGCGACGACCTGGCGATGCTGCTGCACAAAACCGACGGCAACCTGGACCGCGTCGAAGAAGAACACCTGCGCAAAGTACTGAGCGACCTCGACCACCAACTCGAAGCGGCCGAAGACGAATAGACCGACTGCGAAGGCACACCTAGTGCCCTGGAGGGCCGCTTTGCCCTTGTGCATTCGCGTCGTGAATGATAAATCATGCACGGCATGGATGCGGCTGTGCTTTCCCGCCTTGTGGCGCCAAGTCTCGCCGAGCGCCTGCGGGTCATGCCCGCCGTCGTGGTGACGGGCGCGCGGCAGACGGGGAAGAGCACCCTGGCCCAGGCGCTCGCTCCCGCCGAGCGGCGCTACTTCTCCCTCGACGATCGCGACGTGGCGACGTGGTGGACGCGGCACGCCGCGACCCCGAGCTGCTCGTTGGCGCCGACCAGCCGGTGCCGTTCGACGAAGTGCAGCGAGAGCCCGATCCGCTGCGCGCCGTCAAGCGGGCGATCGACCGCAAGCGCCGTCCGGACCAGTTTCTGATCACCGGCTCGGTCTGAGGCAGCCCCGCAGCGGCAAACCTCGCTTGACGCCTTACAAAGATTAATCGCCCGCGTCGGCGTTGGAGAGAGATATGAATTGGGTATAGGCAGAAGTAGCGCGCGAAACATCACCCACGAAGATCGACAGTTCACCCTGCTCCCAGCTCGACCTATCTATAAAGAGAGGCGGCTCAGATTGCCGCAAGCTTTCGACTCTGAGTACGCGCGTGTCGCTAGGGATGAAAAGTTTCGCGCGCGCGCTCCAACTTGGCGCCGGTTGGAGACGGCCCCAGCGGTTGACTGTCGTAGCACTGGAAAATCCCGAGATCGCGTCAATCTGTACGGCAGGAATTGAAACGAACGCGGCCCCATCAGCACTCACCGAGAACATCGAAAGCCAACAATACGATTCAATTGCCTGACGGCCGTGATGCGATAGGAGCTCAACCACGACTTCGTCGGCGGGCATTGGCACTGGGACCATCCAAACCCCGGCGGATTTCGAGGGAGGCACGTAATTTTCGACCAAGCGACTCGTCCCGTCGCCAAGCGTAAGGTGTAAACTGAAGCGGTCCCCGAGGGGCAACGAGAGCTGAGCGACTGAAGTCTGTGGTGTTGGGGGAAATCGTGCGAGCGGAAGCGTTTCATGCAGCCCGTCGACCCAAGCCTCCACCTGAACGGAAACAGGCAAAATGGGAGCCTGACTGCGAGAATCAACAAACGTCACATGGGGTTGCACGATTGGCGGCAAATCCAACCAAAGGTCATCGCCGCTCTGCGATCCGCCGACGGAGCAATACGCGGACAGCCCAAGCGCACGAATGGAGATCAAATACTTACCTTCCGGAATGGGTACGTCACGAAACATCACGTAACCGTCCATGAGCAGACCATCTCCATCCGCAAGCCGAAGATTCTTGCCCACTTTCCACTCAGGAAGTGCGAGCTCGTCGCAGGCCTGAATATAAATAGCAGCTACATCATGGTAACCCGCTGGGTCCTGGGAAATCAGGTGAAGATTTCGCATTGTTGACCCATGCGAGCGCGCCAAATCTATTCGCACAGGCGCCGATGAGTCCAAATGAAATCGCTGAGCGGGTATTAGAACCTCTTCACCACTCGCGTCTCTAAGAACGGCAATGACTTCATAACTTCCGTAAGCCATTCCACTGATGACTCTAACCTCCGACGCGCGTGTACTAGGAAACACGAGTGAGTAGCTTGCGGCTGTCCATGGTGCCACCTCGTTCGCTCGAAAGGCGACAGAGACATCACCAAGCAAGTCGATACAGCCAAGTACTACGGTGCCGCCAGCTGCGAGGTATAGAGTCCCTCCGTTCTCGAGCAACCCCCCACCGATCGGACGCCACGCCATTTGTTCTGAAGAAATCAAGCTATCCGGGCCCAGCCCGTCTAGAGAGTTCAACGGGAGAATCCCCGAGGGTGTGGCGACTATCCGCACGCTCTCTGGTACCGGTAGTGGCCAGAGCGGCGCCGTACCAGGGACCCCCCTGCTTGGTGCAGCGAGCATGACGGCCTCGATTAGGGCTTCACTGGAGGCGGCCCGGACGCGAATAGTCTTAACATCCGCCACTGCAACTCTAATCTCTGCTGCGCCTTTTTGAAGCGCGCACGTACTATCGACTGCGTAGATTCCTTGGGGCGCAGTTAACATCAGCGAGAGCGTGTCGGCGGGCGGATGCCCGGGCAGAGTAGCGGTCCCGTTAAGAAAGTCTAGATTAATTGACTCGTACGTACCTGTAGCGTTAGACAGGATGGCGCGCGCCGCAACATGCGCAGGGATTCGAAAATCGTCGGTCGAGACTTCAGACCGAATTAGGTGTATTTTCAGCTCGGTTTGAAGATCTTTATCGGACAACTCAACTCGTTTCGACGAAGGGCTTCCCACGCGAGCAACAGCTTCGGAATGGAGCCCCACGTCCGCCGAGGTTGCCTGGTAACCATCCGAGCTGGCGGCAGTCGAAATGGGGACGACATGGTCGGGAATCACGAACAGGCCGACAATCAGCAGCGCGACTACTCCGACGCCAGCGACCCACCAAATTTTCTGTGAGACCATATGGTCGTCCCTGACTGCGTGAAAAGTTGGTGCGGCAAGTACGCAGAACGCGCCTAGCCACACTATGAGTAAATTCGCCTCTCACTCGGGCTTTAACAGAGCTTAGGCGATCCAGACTAGGCAAGGAAAACTAGGGCCCGGGATGGACGGTTACGCAGTACGAGCAGCTCTGCTGCCAGCGCGCTTGTGTCGTCGTGAAGTCCCCACTAATTCCATGGGGGCCCTGGGTGCCGAGCTGTCCCGTCACGGCACCCGGCGCGTAAAGCCGCTGCGGTTCGCACCCCGAGTTCGGCGGCTGGGGTGAACACTGCTCCTCCTGTTTGCAAGTGATGGTAAGTGGCATCAAGTCTGCGACAAGGATGGATTTTGCCAGGTCCTGCGCAGCCTGCGAGGGGGAGGTGAGAAAAACGGTCCCTGTGGTTGCGGGAATCACTCCACCGGGGATGGGGTCGCCTCCGCAATCCTCCTCAGCCAAGATGGCGGGGCACAGAATGATAACGAGGTCAGCAGCCCTGCGAGTGCCCGAAGTTCTATACGCATCAAATCCTCTCCTTTGCGATGCACCCACGACACGGGTGCGGGTCCAGGCGGCAACTACCCTGACACTGGGGGCACCCAACCTCGACTACCACTGCGTCTCAGATCAGTAGACCGAGCGTAGGCGCCGCAAGCAAGAGGTTTACTGTAGAATGCGGCCGCAGTCAAACACGCGCTCGTGTCCGGGCGGGCTGGGCTCCGTGCCGCCCCGATCGCGGCGTGCAGCGGGTCCCAAGTCCTGCATCGAGTATCCGACGCCATCGAGCGCGTCCCCAGCCTCCGGTCCTTGAAGATCCGCGCGAGTGCAATCTGCTCCCGCTCGGTGAGCTCGGGGTGCGTTTGTCGACGGTAGCGTAGACCGTGGCGTCAGGTACCTCCTCTACCCCCTCGACCATCCCCGGGCACTGCCCGGCGCTGAGCAGCTGTGGTCTGCCCGAAACACGCTTCTGGACCAGCTTGAAGATTGGGATCGCTGGCACGGCTAAATGACGGACGCAGTCAGGCTTACGCCTTGGCCGACGCTCCAGGGCGGGTTGGAAGCCCGCGCGCCCAGCGCTGTCAGCGGAATGCCGCGATTCCGGTCAGTTCGGCGCCCACTGCCAGGGTGTGGATGTCGTGGGTGCCTTCGTAGGTGATGACCGACTCGAGGTTCAGCATGTGGCGGCCCGTTTGGTATTCGAGGCTGATGCCGTTCGCGCCCAGCATGTCGCGGGCGATGCGTGCTTGTTCGAGGGCCATGCGCACGTTGTTGCGTTTGGCGAGGTTGACCATCGCGGGGGTCATTTTGCCCTCGTCCTTGAGGCGGCCGAGGCGCAGCGCCAGGAGCTGCCCGAGCGTGATCTGGTTGGCCATCTCGGCGAGCTTGGTCTGCGGGATCTGGTACGCGGCGAGCGGTTTGTCGAACACCGTGCGCTCCTTCACGTAGTTGAGCGCTTCGTCGAACACCGCGCACGCCGCGCCGACCGCGCCCCAGGTGATGCCGTAGCGCGCCTGGGTGAGGCACGACAGCGGGCTCTTCAAACCGGCCGATTCGGGCAGCATGAAGCGGTCGGGAATGCGCACGTCGTCGAGCACGAGCTCGGACGTGATGGAAGCGCGCAGCGACCACTTGTGTTTTTGCTCGGGTGCCGAAAAACCCTTGGTGCCCTTCGGCACGAGGAAACCGCGGATTCCGTCCGGCGTGCGCGCCCAGACGACGGCCACGTCGGCGATCGTGCCGTTCGTGATCCACATCTTGCGGCCGTTCAGGATCCAGTCACCCCCGTCCTTCTTGGCGTTGGTGAGCATGCCACCCGGGTTGGAGCCCGCGTCCGGCTCGGTCAGGCCAAAACAACCGATGGCCTTGCCACTCGCGAGCTTCGGCAGCCACTCGCGCTTTTGTTCCTCGGACCCGAACGCATGGATCGGGTACATGACGAGCGAACCCTGCACCGACACGAACGAGCGCAGGCCGCTGTCGCCGCGCTCAAGTTCCTGGCAGATCAGCCCGTAGGTGACGCCATTGAGGCCCGCGCCGCCGTATTCCTCGGGGATGTTGGGGCCGAACACACCCAGCTCCCCCAGCTCGGCCGACAGCTCGAGCGGGAACGTCCCCGCCTCGAAGTGCTCCATGATCAGCGGCATGAAGCGCTCCGAAACCCACGCGCGGACGGTGTCGCGCACCATGCGCTCTTCTTCGCTGAAGAGTTCGTCGGTCAGGAGGAAATCGAGCTGGCGGTACGGCTGCATGGATGACGGGCGCGGGCGTGCGCGGTGGGATGGGGGCTCGCGGGCGGTGCGGCAGGGGGTGGGCCGCGCCGCGCAACGGGCGCGGCGGTTCCCCCAAGGATCCCGGAGTGGCCGGCGCGGGAGGAGCCTGTCCTTCCAGCGCGGCTCCGGGGCCGCGAAACGGCACCTTATAACACGCAACCCGCGCCCTTTCGGCCCCATGGCTTCCCTCCCCCCGATCCCCTGCCCGAGCTGCGGCTACGACGCCCCCCTCGAACGCTGTCCCCACTGCGCAGGTCCGGGCACACGCCCCGAATTCTCCGCGCCCCCCCGCGGAGGTGCCCTGGCCCTCGGCCTCGGCCTCGCCGCCTTGCCGCGCGGCCTTGGCATCCTCCTGTCGGAGCGCGGCATCAAACGCTGGATGGTGCCGCCGCTGCTGCTCACCACCCTCGCGTTCATCGCGGCGTACACCTGGTTGTGGGGTGTGGTGTCGGGCAGCCTCGCGCGGGCGGTTCCACCGGAAGTGGACGTTCACATGTGGGGTATCGGATGGCTCGCGCGCGCCATCGAATGGATGTTCACGGCGGGCTGGGCGATGCTCGCCGCGCGCGCGACGAGCTTCATCGCGTTCCTCGTGGTCGGCTCGCTCGTCTGGTGGTACGCGTTCAGCCTCGTGTTCGAGGCGGTCGCGGGGCCGTTCCTCGACGAGATCCACGGGACACTCGAAGGCCGCTGGTACGGCGCGGATCCGCGCGCTTCGATGGAGCGCCCGCGGGGCCTCGACAGCCGCACGGTCACGCGCACTACGCTTTTCGCAGGGCTGTTGGGAGCGCTCCTTGCCTTCGCTGCACTGCGCGGTCTGGACGGCGGATGGAAGTGGCTCGCGATTCCCGCATTCGTGCTGCCCTTCATCGCGTGGGGCGTGGTGGTGCCGGCGTACGGGCGCTGGCTGGGTTGGTTTTTGCGGGTCGAAGGTGGAGCGGCGCGGGCCAGCCTCCTCGCGTCGCTACTCACCGCCCTGATCCTTCTGTTCGCGCTTCCCCTCTACCTGGTCCCCGTGGTCGGCTGGTGGCTCGTCGGCATCATCGCGGGTTTTGCGACGGCGATTGGGCTTTTGGATGTGCCGTTCTCACGGCGCGGCTGGGGTCTGGCACAGCGTTTTGCGTTCCTGCGCGCAAACGCGGCGGCGCTCACCGTCTACGGCTTCACCGCCGGACTCGTGTTCGCGATCCCCTTTATCGGCCCGGTGCTGATGGTCCCGGCCGCGTCCGTTGGGGGGTTGTGGCTGTTCGCGCGTCTGGACAAGGGTCCGATCCGCACCTGGGCGCAGCGCCACCGGCCCGCGGCCGGTTAGCATCGCGGCGACCATGCCGAGGTACCTCGTCACCGCCGCGCTCCCGTACGCCAACGGTCCCCTGCACTTTGGACACATCGCAGGTGCGTACCTGCCGTCCGACGTGTACGCGCGCACACTGCGACAACAGGGCGAAGAGGTCCTGTTCGTGTGCGGCACGGACGAACACGGGGTTGCGATCACCCAGTCCGCGGAGCAAGCGGGCGTGGACTACGGGACGTGGGTCGCCCGCTGGCGCGCAGAGATCGGCGCCACGTTCGACGCACTCGGCATCCGTTTCGACATGTGGTCGGGCACGAGCGTCGCCCCGCGCCACGCCGAGTTCTCGCAGGATTTTTTTCGCCGGCTCAACACCCACGGCTACCTGCTGCGTCAGACGAGCGAACAGCTCTTCAGCCCAACGGAGAACCAGTTCCTCGCCGACCGCTACGTGGTGGGTGGGTGCCCGAAGTGCGGTTACGAAAAAGCCCGCGGCGACGAGTGTCCGCGCTGCGGCGCGTGGCTCGACGCCCTGGAGTTGATCGAGCCGCGCTCACGCCGCACGGGTGCTCCGCTGGAACGCCGCCCCACCACCCATTGGTACCTCGACCTGCCCAAACTGCGCGACGAGGCCCTGGGCCGTTGGGTATCCGAGCACGAGTGGAAGTCCAACGTCGCCCCGTTCCTCGCAGGCCTCGTGAAGGACACGCTGCCGCGCGCGATCACACGGGACATGGCGTGGGGTGTGCCGCTGCCCGAGGACACCCCCGACTACGAGCACGGCAAGGTGCTCTACGTGTGGTTCGACGCCCCCATCGGGTACATCTCCATCACGGCCCAATGGGCGGCGGAACGCGGGGATCCCGACGGCTGGAAGCGCTGGTGGCAGGACCCGGACACGCGGCTCGTGCACTTTCTGGGCAAGGACAACATCCCGTTCCACTGTTTTGTGTTCCCCGCCATGCTCTATGGGCAAAAGCAGGGTTACGTCCTTCCGTGGCAAGTCCCGGCCAACGAGTTTTACAACCTTGAGGGCAAGAAATTCTCGACCTCGGAGGGCTGGACGATCCCGCTGAATGGGTTCCTCGAGCGCCACGATCCGGAGATCGCGCGCTTCTACTTGCTGGCGAGTTGCCCCGAAACGGCGGACAGCGAGTGGCTCTGGGAGGGTTACCAAGCCGCGGCGGGCCAGCTCGCGGACGCGATCGGAAATCTGGCGACGCGCGTTCTACGCTTCATCGCCAAGAACAATCAAAACCGCGTTCCGCCCTTCGACGCGGACCGTTTTGGCGCGGACGAGCGCACCCTGCTCGAGCAGTGCGGAGCGATCGCGGACCCGGGTGAACACATCCGCGGATTCCGCTTCCGCCGCGCTGCGGAAGCCCTGATCGCCAACGCAACCATCGGCAACGTGTTCATCGATCGCCTTGCGCCCTGGACGCTGCGCAAAACCGACCCTGAACGCGCTGAAGCCGTGCTGCACCTCGCGGTCCAGTGGATCGCGAACCTCGCCCGCTGGCTCGCGCCCGTGTGTCCGGCGAAGGCCCAGTCCTTGTGGGCCATGTGCGGCGGATCCGGCGAAGCTGCGCGCGCGGGTTGGCCCGCGGGGCTGGAGGCAGGTGGTGCATGGCGCCCGATTGCTGCCGGCACCGACCTCGGCGAGATCGCGGCACTGTTCCGCAAGCTCGACGACAGCGAGGTGGCAACGGAGCGTGCCGCGCTCGTCACGGCTCCCGCTT
>JBBRWC010000090.1:0-16877 GCA_038246255.1 Planctomycetota bacterium | reverse complement strand
TTGCGCGCTGAAGCGCGGTTGCGCGCGGAGCGCGCGCTGGGCACTTTGCGCGCTAAAGCGCGGTTGCGCGCGGGCGTTGGCCACTTGCGAGCGGAACCTGCGCGGGCGCCTTGTTCGCTGAGCTGAGCGGTGTTTGACCGATGACGCGCGCGGGTCCCTGAGGGGGTCCGCGCGCGTCGGTCGTTTGGGGGGGGGCTCGCGTACGCTTGGGACATGGATCTTTTGGCCACCGCGCGCGATGTGCTGATCCTGCGCGATCCGCGGGAATCGTGGAAACGGTGCTCGCTCGCTCCGCTGCGTGGGTTGCAAGGATTGAGGTTTGTCGTCTACGACCCGGATCGGACGTTGGACGCACAGGGGCGCCTACTGCTCGACCCCGACGGTGACGAGATCGGGCCGGGCGACCTGGGGATGCCGTTGGTCCTTCTGGATGCGTCCTGGCGCCGCCAGCCCCAGTTGCGCAGCCGGCTGGTGGGCGAGTTCCATCCCCGCCGCCTTCCGGTCCTGGAAACCGCCTATCCGCGCAAGAGTTCGACCTTCGCGGACCCCGCGACCGGGTTGGCCTCGGTGGAAGCGCTGTACGCGTTCAGCGCGCTCACGGGCAAGCCGGATACCGAGCTCCTTCTTGGCTATCGCTTCCGCGACGAGTTCCTCACGCGCAACACTTTGGTCCTGGGGGCCGCTACGCGCGTTTGAGTCGACGAACTAAGGCCGTGCCGCCGCTTACAATCGGGGCGTGGGTGAGCTCGAATTCGTGCGCAATCTCGGCATCGTCGCCCATATCGACGCGGGCAAAACGACGCTCTCCGAACGCATCCTCTTTCGCACGGGTGTCGAACGGCGGATGGGAGCGGTCCACGCGGGCACCACCGCGCTCGATTGGATGCCGGAGGAGCGCCGGCGCGGAATTTCGATCACGGCCGCGGTGACCACTGTCCCGTGGCGCGACCACGTCGTGCACATGATCGACACACCCGGCCACGTCGACTTCACCGTCGAAGTCGAGCGCAGTCTGCGGGTGCTCGACGGCGCGGTTTTGGTAATCAGCGCGCTCGCCGGCGTCCAAGCGCAGTCCGAAGCGGTTTGGCGCCAAGCGCGTCGCCATCGCGTTCCAGGCATCGTCTTCATCAACCAGTGCGATCGACAGGGCGCGGACTTCCTGCGCGCGTTGGCGGACCTGCGCCGCAGGTTGGGTCTGCTCGCAGTGCCCGTCGCCCTGCCGATCCGCGAAGGCCCGCAGTTGGGGGGTGTCGTCGACCTGATCGCGCGGCGCGCTTGGGTGGGGGAGCCGGGCAGCGGAGCACACACCGAGGCTGCGGTGCCGCTCGAACTCGCGGACGAAGTCGAGCTGCTGCGGGCGGAACTCTTCGAAGCGCTCGCGGAACACGACGATCGGCTCCTCGCAGTGCTCGTCGACGAGCGAGAGCCGGAAGAGGCCCTCGTCCGTTCTGCATTGCGCCGCGCCACACTTGCGGGTTTGATCGCACCGGTGTTGTGTGGATCCGCGTTGCTCGACGTCGGCATCGATGGACTGCTCGACGCAATCATCGAATACTTGCCGAGTCCGCGCGACCGCGGTGATGTGCACGGTGCCCTGCCCGGGGGCGGACGGGGATACCGCGCGCCGAGCGTCGATCAGCCGCTGTGCGCACTTGCCTTCAAGTTCCTGCGCAGCGCGCGCACCGAACTCGTGCTCGTGCGCCTCTATTCGGGTTGGTTGCGGGTGGGCGACGAGCTCGTCAATCCGCGCAATGGCGCGCGTGAAGTGGTCGGCGGTGTGTACCGCGTGCACGCCGATTCGTTCGATGCGCTGCCTGCGGCCGGTGCGGGCGACATCGTCGCACTCGCGGGTTGCCGCGCCACGGGAACGGGGGACACGTTGTGCGCACCAGGCAGTGAAATCGCGCTCGAGGGCCTCGTGTTGCCCGAGCCGGTGATGAGCCTTGCGGTCGAACCCGTGGCCGAAGCGCAGCGCGACGCGCTGCGCGCCGCGCTCGCACAGTTCGAGCGTGAGGATCCCACGTTGCACGTGCGCGATGACCCTGAAACCGGTCAATGGATCGTGTCGGGTATGGGCGAGTTGCACCTCGATGTGCTCGCACGCCGGCTCGACGACGAGTTCGGTTTGACGGCGCGTTTTGGCCGCCCGCGCGTGACCTACCGCGAAGCACCCCTTGGCCGCGGCCAGGGCCACGCGCGCGTGGAGCGCGCCATGGGCGCTGGCACCGCGTGGGCCGAGGTTGAGCTCGACATCGAACCCCACCCGGCGTCCGAAGGGGTCGACGTGGAACTCGGCGCCGAGTTGGGCCTGTGCGACCAGCGCCGCGCCGAGGTCGAGGCCGCGCTGCGCCAGGGCGCCCAGGTGGGACCGCGGGAGGGTGGGGCGCTTGGGCGGGCGCGCATCGTGGTGCAGAGGGTGCGCACGGGGCTTGGCAAGGCGGACGGCGGTGGGGGCGAGGAACTGCTCGGTGACGCAGCGCGGGTGGCTCTGCAGTCGGCGCTCGCGGGCCTCGACGTGGAGGTCCGCGAACCGATCATGGCGTTCGAAGTCGACTCCCCGGCGGAGGTGGCGTCCCAGGTGATGTCGAGCTTGCTGGGGCACCGCGCGGAGATTGCCGAGGTGCGCTCGGAGGGCAACCAGACGTGGGTGCGGGGGACCGTGCCGCTGGCGGGCCTGTTTGGGTACGCGAGTTTGCTCCGTTCGGCGTCCCAGGGGCGCGCCGTGTGCTCCTTGGCGCCTGCGGGCAGCCGCGCGGTCGAACGACCGGCGAGCGCGCGGGAATAACTCGGGCGCGACGAAGCGAAGTCGCACTTCGGTGCCGATTGGCCCATCGCCTTGCGACGCGGGAGACCGCTCGCTGAACGGCCTGCCGCCAGATTGGAGATTTCCCCTGTGCTGGGCCATTGACGCCCTCGTTGGGCGCTGCTATCCTCCTCGCCCTTTCCCCGGGAAGCGCGCCCTCCAAAGGCGCCTCGGCCGCCCCGCGCGGCCACTGCCCGAGGAGAGTCCGCGCCCCTCAAGCGCGCTGCTTCGCGCATCTTCGACCTCGGTCGCCGCCCACGCGGCCCATCCGTCGGGAGGCAAGTCGCAGCCGCAGCGGGACCCGTGGCCAGATTTCTCTTCTCGACCGTCCGGCGTCCGGGGATTCCTCCGGCGACCACCCCTACAACTCCAGCCGACCCCTCGGCCGTCCCCCCGCTCCGCACCGACTTCAGGCACCGAACCCGCGGTTTCAAATCCGCGGTGTCCGCCGCTCGAGGCACCCAACACCCCATGAAAGACCGGATCCAGATCCGCATGGAGGCCTACGACCACGAGGCTCTCGACCAGTCGGCCGCGGACATCGTGGAAACCGCCAAGCGCACCGGCGCCGTCGTCAACGGGCCCATCCCGCTCCCGACCCGCATCGAGCGCTACACGGTCCTTCGTTCGCCGTTCATCGACAAGAAGTCCCGTGAGCAGTTCGAGATCCGCACGCACAAGCGGCTGATCTACATTTCCGAGCCCACCAGCCAGACCGTCGACGCGCTGAGTAGCCTCAACATGCCGGCGGGTGTCGACATCCGCATCAAGGCCTGATTCTCCCGCAGTCGCAGCCTGAGCACTGCTTGCAAACCACGGGGTTTCGCAAACAGCGCCAACGCCGCGACCGTCGCTCCCTTCAATCCGTTCTCTCCTGGCCCTGGGGCCGCCGCGGACCGAGTCCGCGACGCCCACCGGGTTGGGTAGCAACACTCGATCGCCGCGTGGCCAAGCGTCGCGGATCCCCGAGCTCTGCCACCTCATCCGTGGCGCGCCCGGGGCCTCACTTGGTCGAACCGGCTCCGCTTTTTTTTTGAAACCCACCTCCATCCGTTCAGAGGACTCATGACGCTGATCCTGGGACGCAAGCGCGGGATGACCCAACTCTTCAACGAAGACGGCACAGTAGTGCCCGTCACCGTGGTCGAGGCCGGGCCCTGCGTCGTCACGCAAGTCAAGAACACCGAGAAGGACGGCTACGACGCCATCCAGCTCGGGTTTGAGGACGTGCCCGACCGGCGCGTTTCGAAGCCGCAGCGCGGGCACTTCAAGGCCGCCGACACGGCTCCGAAGCGTTACCTGCGCGAGCAGCGCCTTGCGGCGCCGGCCGAGATCGAGCGCGGCGGCCTGGTGAAGGCCGATGCGTTTGCCGTCGGCCAGCTCGTCGACGTCATCGGCACGAGCAAGGGCCGCGGTTTCGCGGGCACGATCAAGCGCCACGGCTTCTCGCGCGGACCGGAGTCCCACGGCTGTATGAACGTGCGCCAGCCGGGTTCGATCGGCACGAAGCGCACCGGCAAGCTGTTCCCCGGCAAGCGGATGAGCGGTCACTTCGGCGACGCGCGCATCACCACCAAGAACCTCAAGCTGGTTCGCGTCGACGCGGACCGGAACCTGCTCTTCATCAAGGGTTCGGTTCCCGGCGCCAACGGTTCGTTCGTCCAGGTCCAGACCGCGAAGACGGGCAGCGTCAAAGCCTGATCCCAGCCAACCCGAGCAACCATGAAGGTCAAAAGCTACAGCAAGGGCGCCCTGGGCACGCAGGAGTACGACGAGTCGCCGTTTGGCGGCAAGGTGCTCTATCGGACGCTCAAGGACGCCGTGGTCATGTTCCAGGCGAACCAGCGCCAAGGAACCCTGAACACACGCGGCCGCTCCGAGGTCGCCGGCTCCCACAAGAAGCCGTGGAAGCAAAAGCACACCGGGCGCGCGCGCGCCGGCGACCGCAAGTCGCCCATCTGGCGCGGCGGCGGCACGGTTTTCGGCCCCAAGGCCCGGGACTACTCGTACCACATGCCTGCGAAGGCTCGTCGGGTCGCGCTGCGCTCGGCGCTCGCCGGCAAGCTCGCGGACTCGGAGGTCGTGGTCGCCGACCTGACCGGGATCACCGCGCCGTCCGCCAAGGAAGCCCGTGCGGTGCTCGCCGCCCTCGGCAACCCGCGTCGTGCGGTCGTGGTCCTGTCCCAACCGAACGACGCCGTGTGGCGCTCGTTCCGCAACTTCCCCGGCATCGAAGTGCGCAGCGCGGTCGACCTTTGCGCCCACGACGTCGTCGTTTCGAACCTCGTCATCGCCGAAGCCGCCGCGCTCGACGCGCTGGCTGCCCGCGTTGGCAAGCCCCACGGAGGTGACGCGTGAGTTCGCTCGACCGCTCCTACCTGATCCTCAAAAAGCCGGTCATCACCGAGAAGGCCTCGGGTGCGATGGCCGACCGCAACGCGTACACGTTCCGCGTGCCGGTCGACGCCAACAAGGTTGAGATCCGCCAGGCTGTCGAGCGGATCTTCTCTGTCAACGTCCGCGCGGTGAACACGCTGCGTGTGCGCGCCCGGCCCAAGCGCCGCGGTTGGATGTCCGGCCATTCGCCGGCCTGGAAGAAGGCGATGGTCCAGTTGAAGGAGGGGCAGACGATCGACGTCCTCTGAGACGACCGATCGCTGCAACAAGAAGCCATGGGAATTAAGTCCTACAGCCCCACCTCGGCCGGGCGCCGGCACGGCAACGTGCTGGACTTCGCCGAGATCACACGGCGCACTCCCGAGAAGAGCCTCCTCGAGCCCTTGCCCAAGACGGGTGGCCGGAACAACCACGGCCACATGACGTCGCGCCGTCGCGGTGGTGGTCACAAGCGGATGTACCGGGTCATCGACTTCCGCCGCAACAAGGACGGTGTGCCTGCGACGGTCAAGACGATCGAATACGACCCGAACCGTTCGGCCAACATCGCGCTCCTCGTCTACGCCGACGGTGACAAGCGTTACATCCTTGCGCCCCTCGGACTTGCGGTCGGCCAGAAGGTCCAGTCCGGGCCGGGTTCCGATCCGACTCCGGGCAACGCGATGAAGCTGCTCGATATTCCGGTGGGTCTCACGATCCACAACATCGAGATCAACGCGGGCCGCGGTGGTCAGATCTGCCGCAGCGCGGGATGCGCCGCCCAGCTCACCGCCCGCGAGGGCGATTACGCGGTCGTGCAGATGCCGTCGGGCGAGCTCCGCCGGATCCACGTCCAGTGCCGTGCGACCATCGGTCGCCTCGGCAATATGGATCACCAGAACGTCAAGTTGGGCAAGGCCGGCCGCAAGCGCCACATGGGCCGTCGCCCCGAAGTCCGCGGAACCGCGCAGAACCCCGTCGACCACCCCATGGGCGGTGGCGAGGGACGCACGTCCGGCGGTCGTCACCCCTGCTCGCCCTCGGGCGTGCTCGCCAAGGGCGGCAAAACCCGCCGTCGCAACCACCCGACCAACAAGTTCATCCTGCGCCGCAGGAAGTGACGGAGCCTCACCGTGGGACGTAGCACCAAAAAGGGACCGTACATCGATCCCAAACTGGCCATCAAGGTGGCCAAGCAGGTCGCCAAGGGGGATCGCAACCCGATCATCACCTGGGCGCGGTCATGCACCATCACGCCGGATTTCATCGGCTTGACGTTCATGATCCACAACGGCAAGCAGCACATCCGGCTGCAGGTCACCGAGGACATGGTGGGTCACAAACTGGGGGAGTTTTCACCAACCCGCCAGTTCCGCGGCCACACCAATAAGAAAGAGGCCGCGAAGAAAGGAACCAAGTGATGGGACACGTTGCTCAACGACACGTTGCTCAAGTCGGCCCGCTCGCCGCGGGCACGGGTTACGTCGCCCGTCACCGTTTCGCCCGGCTCACCGCCCGCAAGGCGCGGCTCATCGCGGACGCCATCCGCGGCAAAACCGCCAACCAGGCGCTGGAATTTCTCCAGTTCGCGCCCCAACGCGCGGCGACCTTCTACCTGAAGGTCCTCAAGTCGGCGATCGCCAACGCATCGCAGGACGAGAACGTCAACGTGAACCGCCTCTACATCAGTGACTGCCGCGCCGACGGCGGTCCGCTGCTCAACAATCGCCTGCGCTTCCGTCCTGGCCCCTAAGGCCGCGCGATGCCGATCCGCAAGCGCACCGCGCACCTCATCGTCGAAGTGCGCGAACTGCCGCAGGCCTGAGCACGATTACCGAGGGAATACACCCACCAAGGGAATACACCATGGGACAAAAGGTTCACCCGACCGGCTTCCGCATCGGCATCATCGAGCCCTGGCGCTCGCGCTGGTACGCAACGAAGAAGGATTATCCGCGACTGCTCCGTGAGGACCAGGCGATTCGGATCTACGTGCACAAGGAGTTCAAGGCAGCCGGGATTCCGCGCATCGAGATCGAGCGCACCAGCGAGGCCGTGAACGTGATCGTGCACGCGGCTCGGCCGGGCGTCCTCGTGGGCCGCAAGGGCGCGCGCGTGGAAGAGCTCAAGAAGCAGCTTCAGAACATCACCAAGATGACGTGCCACCTGACGGTGCGCGAAGTCAAACGACCGGAGTTGGAGTCAACCTTGGTGGCCGAAGTGATCGCCGAAGCGCTCGAGAAGCGCATGGCGTTCCGCCGCGCCATCAAGAAGGCGATCCAGACCACCGTCCAGGCGGGAGCCAAGGGCGTCAAGGTGGAGCTCAACGGTCGCCTGGGTGGTGCCGAGATGGCGCGGACGGCGAAGGAACGCGAAGGCCGCGTGCCGCTCTCGACCCTGCGCAGTCACGTCGACTACGGGACCGCCGAAGCGCACACGTCCTACGGCGTGATCGGCATCAAGGTGTGGATCTACAAGGGCGAAGTGGATGTCGGCCAGAAGCTCGACTACCGCTTCCCTCTCGGCGGCATTTCTCGCTCCGATCGCGGCATGGAGCCGGCCGGCAGCGGCGGGCGTGGCCCGCGGCGCGGCGAACGCCGCAACTGAGCGCAACCCCCCGCACGAGCGCAGCAGAAAGGAGTCCAGCCATGGCGTTGATGCCCAAAAGATCTAAGTTCCGCAAGGCATTCCGCGGCCGCATTCGCGGCGTGGCGTCGAGCGGCAATCGGGTTTCCTTCGGCGAGTACGGTCTTCAGGCCCTCGATGCGGCCTGGATCACCGGCCGTCAAATCGAAGCCGGCCGTGTCGCCGCCAACCGCGCGACCGGCGGAACCGCGAAAGTCTGGATTCGCATTTTCCCGCACAAGCCGATCTCGGGGAAACCCGCCGAGACGCGCATGGGCAAGGGCAAGGGCGAAGTCGAGTACTGGGCGGCCGTGGTCAAGCCGGGAACCGTGCTTTACGAGATCGGCGGTGTGACCGAGGAGAAGGCGAAGTTGGCCTTCAAGCGGGTTGCCCACAAGATGCCCATCAAGGTCAAGATGGTTCGCCGGGTGCCGAGGACTTGACGATGAAGATCGACGACGTGAGAGCCAAGACCGATTCCGAGCTCCGTTACGACGTGAACGGGCTCAAGAAGGAGCTTTTCGGGCTCCGTTTCCGGACGGCTGGCGAGACAAACGCCAGCCCGAGCCGGATCCGCGAGGCGCGCCGCGCCATCGCGCGCATCACCACCGTGCTCCACGAGCGCGCCCATGGCATTCGAGGACAGGACAAGCGCTGATATGGAAGCGACCAATCGCAATGCACGACGCGTGCTCCAGGGCACCGTCACCAGCGACAAGATGGCCAAGACGATCACCGTCCGGGTCGAGCGCACCTACGCTCACCCGAAGTACGGCAAGTTCGTCCGCCGTCACAAGCAATACGCGTCCCACGACGAAGAGGGCCTGGCCAAGGTCGGCGATACGGTCGAGATCGTCGCCACGCGGCCGATCAGCAAGACCAAGCGCTGGCGCCTCTTGCGCGTCGTTTCGACGGCGGCCCTGGCTGAAGTTGGCGCCCTGGAAGGGGAGGGCCAAATCCAATGATCCAGATGCAGACCATGCTCGACGTCGCCGACAACACCGGCGCGAAGCGGGCCATGTGCATCAAGGTCCTCGGCGGAACCCACCGCCGCTACGCGGGGCTTGGCGACATCGTCATCTGCTCCGTGAAGCGTGCGATCCCCGGGTCCGAGCTGAAGGCGGGTACCGTTGTTCGTGGCGTTGTGGTGCGTGTCCGCAAGAACACCCGCCGCAAGGACGGTTCGTACGTGCGCTTCGACAAGAACGCGCTCGTCATCATCGACGCTGAGAACAACCCCAAGGGAACACGCATCTTCGGAGCCGTGGCGCGCGAGCTGCGCGACCGCAACTTCATGAAAATCGTCTCCTTGGCCCAGGAGGTCGTCTGATGAAACAACGATTCAAGAAGGGCGATACCGTCCTCGTGATCGCGGGCAACGACAAGGGCCAGACCGGCGCAGTCGAGCGTGTCCTTTTGGACAGCGACCGCGTCGTGATCTCCGGCATCAACCTGCGCTGGCGGCACAAGAAGCCGACCCAGCGCACGCCGAAGGGGGAACGGGCGCAAGAGGCCTGTGCCATCCACTCGTCCAACGTCATGCACGTCGACCCCAAGACCGGCAAAGGGCTGCGCAAGCGGCCGAACCAGGAGCGCTGAGCCGTGACGTCCCGTCTGAAGCAAAAGTACAACCAAGAGATCGTCCCCAAACTGCAGAAACAGTTCGGGATCGACAACCCGATGGCGGTTCCGCGCCTGCTCAAGATCGCCATCAACATGGGGTGCAAGGGCGCCGTGGAGAACAAGGGACGCGTGGATGCGGCCGCGAAGGACCTCGCGATGATCGCTGGCCAAAAGCCGACCATCCGCAAGGCCCGCGTCTCGGTCGCCGGGTTCAAGCTGCGCGAGGGCATGCCGATCGGCGTCGCCGTCACGCTGCGCGGCCCCCACATGTGGGAGTTTGCCGACCGCCTCATCAGCATCGTTCTGCCGCGGATCCGCGACTTTCGCGGCGTCCGCACGAAGCTCGATGGCCGCGGCAACTACTCACTGGGCTTGTCGGACCAATCCGTCTTCCCGGAGATCGAGTTCGACCGGATCGAGTTCACCCAAGGGATGGACATCACGTTCGTGACATCCGCCGGTGCGGACGAACGCGGTTACTACCTACTCGAGCAGTTGGGCATGCCCTTCCAGCAGCAAACCGCGAAGGCCGACCACTGAGCTTCGGCAGGACGAACGGGGAAACACAGCCATGATGACCGATCCCATCGCGGACATGCTCACGCGCATCCGCAACGCCAATGCCATCAAGCGCAAGACCGTCGAAATGCCGGCGTCGAAGCTCAAGGTGGCGGTTGCGGAAGCCCTCAAGCAAGAGGGTTTCGTGCACTCCTACGAGGTGCTGCCAGGGTCGCCCCGCAGCACCTTGCGCCTCAGCCTGAAGTACGGCCCCGAGGGCCAGCGCGTGATCCGCAGCATCGAGCGGGTCAGCAAACCCGGCCGTCGCATCTACCGCGGTGCGTCGGACATCCCGCGCATTCTGCGCGGTCAGGGCATTTACGTCCTCTCCACCCCTCAAGGGGTGCTGTCGGACCGCACCGCACGCCGTCAGCGTGTCGGCGGCGAAGTCCTCTGCAAGGTCTACTGAGCCATGTCCCGAATCGGCAAACAACCCGTTCTGATCCCGGCCGGGGTCACCATCGAAGAGGCCCCCGCCCGCCACGTGCGCGTGAAGGGTCCGAAGGGCCAGCTCGAAATCGCGCTGCGTCCCGAGGTCGACGTCGCGATCGCTGGCAAGGAGGTCGTCGTCTCGAAGAACGGGCGTGGTCCCGCGCGGCAGGCTATGGCTTACCACGGCATGACCCGAGCGCTGCTCTGCAACATGGTCGAGGGCGTGACCAAGGGTTTTGAGAAGGTGCTTGAGATCCAAGGTATCGGCTGGAATGCCGCGGCCCAGGGTCGTCGCATCACCCTCAACATCGGATTCTGTCACCAGGTCCACGTCGATCTGCCGAAGGGCATCGACGCCGCCACGCCGAATGCGACGACGATCGTGCTGAAGGGGATCGACAACCAAGCGGTTGGCCAGCTGGCCGCGCAGATCCGCGGGATCCGTCCGCCCGAGCCCTACAAAGGCAAGGGCATCCGCTACCGCGGCGAGTTCGTGCGGCGCAAAACCGGCAAGAGCACGGGCAAGTGACGGATCACCCGCAAGTGACGGATCACCCGCAAGTGACGGATCACCCGCAAGTGACGGATCACCCGCAAGTGACCGTGCTGAGCCGTTCGGCTCGAAACTGAACTCCACCACACGGCACGTCACCACAGACAGCGACATACGAGTCCGCGAGGACGCGCCGATCCCCGTTGGGGACCGGCGAGATCAGAGCCACAGTCATGAACGAAGCCAGGGTCAAGGGCATCCGTCAGGAGCGCCGCCGCAGGTCGGTGCGCTCGAACATTCGCCGGACGGCGAACCGCGCGCGCTTGTCGGTGCACCGCTCTTCCAAGCACATCTACGCCCAAGTGATCGACGATGCGACCGGCAAGACGCTGGCCGCGGCGTCGACCGCCGGCAAGACGTTTGCCGGGGAAACTGGCGGCAAGACCAAGACCGAGCGGGCAGCGCTCGTCGGGGCCGAAGTCGCCAAGCGCGCCCAGGCAGCAGGCGTGGAGACCGTCGTATTCGACCGCGGCGCCGCGCGCTACCACGGCCGCGTGCGCGCCCTTGCGGACGCCGCGCGGGAAGCGGGCCTCAAGTTCTGATCCGCGCGGATAGGCCGAACCACAGCACACCATGAAGGAATCGATCCCGTACCTGGACCTTGCCGAGAGCGCCGAGTTCTCGGACATGAAGGACCTTCTCGTCAAGATCAACCGCTCCTCGGCGGTCGTGAAAGGCGGGCGCCGCTTCTCGTTTTCCGCGCTTTCGGTGACCGGCAACAGCTCCGGCGTCGTCGGTCACGGATACGGCAAGGCACGTCAAGTCCCCAACGCCATCGAGAAGTCCGGCAAGGATGCGCGCAAGCACCTGATCCGTGTCCCGATCACGCCCGCAAGTGGCTCGATCCCGCACGAAGTGACAGGCGAGTTCTGCGGCTCGATGGTCCGCATGCTCCCGGCAGCCGAGGGCACGGGCCTGATCGCCGGCGCGGCGGTCCGCGCCGTCTGTGAGATGGCTGGCATCCGCAATATCCTCACGAAGGCCTACGGGTCGACCAACCCCATCAACCTCATCAAAGCGACGTTCGACGCGCTCTCCCAGCTCCGCACTCAGGAGCAGGTGGCGAGTCTGCGCGGCGTCGAGCTCTGAAACCCCTGAGAAGTCAATCCACCGCCATGGGCTCGGATGCGCGCCACTGCCGTGCGACACCCGAACTCACCGCGATCTGCTTCTCACCCACTGAGCCCAACTAGGAACGAGCGACCATGGACCTTCGCACCGTACTCGCCAAAGGCACCAAGTACGAACCCCGTCACCGTGTAGGCCGGGGCCCTGGCTCCGGCAACGGCAAGACCAGCGGCCGCGGCCACAAGGGTTGGGGCCAGCGCTCCGGCGCCCGCCGCCGCCCCGGCTACGAAGGCGGTCAGATGCCGCTCTACCGCCGTGTGCCGAAGCGCGGCTTCAAAAATGCCCGTTTCCGCACCGACTACACCGTGCTCAACGTCGGCCGTCTCGAGGCGTTCGACGCCGGGTCGAACGTCACGTTGGATGCGGTGATCGAGCGCGGCCTCGCCAGCCTGGACACGAAGCTGTTCAAGGTCCTCGGAGTGGGCGAGCTCACCCGCGCCCTCACCGTCCGCGCCCAGAAGTTCAGCGGCAGCGCCGCCGACAAGATCCGCGCCGCTGGCGGAACGGTGATCCTGATCGACGAGCGGGGCCGCGACATCCCTTCGGAAGCCTGATCCCGTGAACGCCGTACTCCAGCTACTGCGGACCCCTGAAACGCGGGCGCGCATTATCGCGACGTTGGGGCTCCTCTTTGCCTACCGCATCGGATTCCAGATTCCGGTGCCCGGCATGAGTGTGGACTACCTTCGTCGGGTGACGGAGGGGGCCGGAAGCACGGCGTTCGGTCTGCTCAGCGCCTTCTCGGGCGGTGCGATCGGTCAGACGACGATCTTCGCCCTCGGGATCATGCCGTACATCTCGGCATCGATCATCTTCAGCATCCTCGGCAAGGTTTCCCCGCGCGTCGAGGCGATCCAAAAAGAGGGCGCGGCGGGCCAGAAGAAGATCAACCAGTGGACCCGGCTTTCGACGGTGCCCATCGCGGTGCTGCAGTCGCTCTTCATCTGGTTTGGAATCTTCATCCAGGAGGAGGGCCTCATCGCAGGTGAGGCCACGTTCGGCCTGATGCTGGTGGTGGTGCTCGCCCTCACCGCGGGTGCGCTCGTCGTGATGTGGATCGGCGAGCTCATCACCGAACACGGCATCGGCAACGGCGCGTCCTTGATCATCATGGCGGGCATCATCGCGACGATGCCGAGCAGCCTTGGTCAGGTGTTTGCGAGCGACGAGGACGCGTACGGAACCACCCTGAAGCTGGTGGGGCTGTGGGTGCTGATCGTCCTCGTGATCGTCTTCATCCAGAAGGGCGAGCGCCGGATTCCGATCCAGTACGCGCGCCTGACCCGCGGCCGGCGTGTGTACGGCGGGCAGAAACACTACCTGCCGCTCAAGGTCAACATGGCCGGCGTCATGCCGATCATCTTCGCCTCGGCGCTGTTTGTCATCCCGACGATGGTCCTCGGATCGCTGGGGTGGAACACGGTGAAGAGCGTCGTGGAGCAGCCCGACGGCTTCATCCACGTCAGCGGGTACGTCCTTTTGGTGTTCTTCTTCTGCTTCTTCTGGAACAACCTGATGTTCCAGCCCGACGATGTGGCCAACAACCTGCGCGAACACGGTTCCTTCGTTCCGGGCATCCGCCCGGGCGTGAAAACGGCCGAGCACATCAAGTCGATCCTGACCCGCGTCACCCTGGCGGGCGCTGTGTTCCTCGCGATCATCGCGGTGTTGCCGAACTTCGTCACCGCGCAGATCCCTGGTCTCCAGGGCAACCTCGCCTACTTCCTCGGTGGCACTTCGGTGCTGATCGTTGTCGGTGTGGCCCTGGACGTCGTCGACAAACTCAACGCGCAGCTCGTCATGCGCAACTACAAGGGTTTCATGGAAAGCGGGGCCGGCACGGGCTGGAGCAAGCGGCGCTGACCATGGGCGGCTCGATCATCATCCTTCTCGGTGCGCCGGGGGCTGGAAAAGGCACGCAGGCCAAACGCCTGAGTGCCGCAACAGGCCTAGCGCACATCTCCACCGGAGACCTCTTCCGCGAGAACCAGACGCAGGGAACACCCCTGGGTCTGGAAGCAAAGGGGTACATGGAGAAGGGAGCGTTGGTGCCCGACGACCTGGTTTTGCGTATGCTGTTCGACCGCGTCGAGCGTGCGGACACCCGCGAGGGTTACGTCCTCGACGGATTCCCGCGCACCGAGCCCCAGGCCGTAGCCCTGACAGCTGCGCTCGAGCGCAAAGGAGCCGCTTGCCCGCTCGTCGTGCAGCTCGACCTCGACGACCGCACGATCATCGAGCGCGCCGCCGGGCGTCTGATCTGCAAGTCGTGCGGCAACATCCAACACCTTTCATTCTCGCCGCCCCGCGCGCCGGGGATCTGCGACGTCTGCGGCGGTGAACTGCACCAACGCAAGGACGACCAGCCCGACGTCGTGCGCGAGCGGGTCGCCGTGTACCACCGCCAAACGGCACCCCTCGTCGCGTACTACGCGCGCCAGGGTGTGCTGACGACAGTGGACGGCTCCCGCGAGCCGGACGACGTGTTTCAAGAATTGCTGGC
This sequence comes from Planctomycetota bacterium, assembly GCA_038246255.1. GTDB lineage: Bacteria > Planctomycetota > UBA1135 > UBA1135 > RI-242. Next base: position 2,276 of record JBBRWC010000090.1, on the reverse strand, counting down.
CCTGGTCCAGCCCAGCCGCGTGCGCGGGGAGGACTAGAAACCATGGCCAAGGAAGAACCGATCACGGTCGAGGCTGTCGTGACCGAGTCGCTGCCGAATGCGCGGTTCCGCGCCAAGCTCGACTCGGGCCACGAGATCCTCGCCCACGTCAGCGGAAAGATGCGGATGCGTTACATCCGGATCCTCCCTGGCGACACCATCACCGTCGAGATGTCCCCCTACGATTTGACCAAGGGTCGAATCGTCTGGCGTGGGGACCGTAGAGCCCCTAGGAGCCCCAGATCCAGATGAAAGTCCGCAGTAGTGTTCGGAGGATCTGCCTCCACTGCAAGATCGTGAAGCGCCGGGGCGTCCTGCGCGTGATCTGCAAGAGCGATCCCAACCACAAGCAGAGGCAGGGCAAGTAAGCCCGCAGCAGGAGCCAGCAAATGCCCCGCGTCCTAGGTGTCGACATTCCCGCCAACAAGCGGGTCGAAGTTTCGCTCACGTACCTGTACGGAGTTGGCCGCAGCACGGCCGCAAAACTCTGCGGTCGTCTGGCGATCGACCCCGGCATGAAAGCCCGCGATCTGCCCGAGGAGAAGGTGACCGAACTGGCCGCCATACTTCAGGAAGAGCTCGTGGTCGAAGGTGCCCTCCGCCGTCAGATTTCCACAGCCATCGGTCGCCTCCGCGACATCGGCTGCTACCGCGGCATGCGCCACAGGCGCGGCCTCCCGGTGCGCGGCCAACGCACCCGCACCAACGCCCGGACCCGCAAGGGCCCCCGTAAGACAGTTGCCGGCAAGAAGTCCGTCAAGGGGATGAAGTGACCCGATCATGGCCACCAAGACCACGACCAAGCGCAAAGTCCGCAAGAACGTCTCCCGCGGCGTCGCGCACGTGAAAGCGTCGTTCAACAACACGCACATCACCATCGCGACCCCGACGGGAGAGACCGTTTCCTGGGGCACAGCCGGCACCGTCGGCTTCAAGGGCACCCGCAAGAGCACGCCCTACGCCGCCCAACGCGCGGCGGACCGCGCCGCCGCAGCGGCGATCCGCCACGGCATGAAGGAGATCGACGTCCGTGTCAAAGGCGTCGGTTCCGGCCGCGAATCCGCGGTTCGCGCGCTGGCCAACGCTGGCCTGCGCATTCTGACCATCGAAGACGTCACCCCGCTCCCGCACAACGGCTGCCGCGCACGCAAGCGCCGCCGCGTCTGATCCACATCTTTCCTGAACATGGCACGTTACACCGACGCTAAGTGCAAGCTCTGCCGGCGCGAGGGCATGAAGCTGTTCCTCAAGGGCCAGCGCTGCTTCTCCGACAAGTGCGCAATCACTCGCCGCAACTACCCCCCGGGCCAGCATGCGCAGCGGCGCAGCAAGGCCACGGACTACGGCCTTCGCCTGCGTGAAAAGCAGAAGCTGAAGCGGATCTACGGCATCCTGGAGCGCCAGTTCAGGCTGTACTTCCAGGAAGCTGAGCGCCTGCGGGGCAACACGGGCGAAAACCTAGTTTCGCTGCTCGAGCGCCGTCTGGATTCGGTGGTGATCGCAAGCGGCTTCGCGCTTTCGCGTCCGCACGCCCGCCACCTGATCGCCCACGGTCACTTCCGCGTCAACGGACGCCGCGTGGACATCGCCTCCTATCAGGTTCGCGCCGGGGACAAGGTCTCCCTGCGCGAGTCGGAGAAAACCCGCAAGGTGGTGGGGGAAGCGATCGAGTTCAGCCGCTCCCAGGTTGTGCCCGACTGGATCAGCGTGGACCGCACCGTGCCTGACGTGACCGTCGCGGCCCTGCCGCGCCTCGAGCACTTCCTGCACCCGATCCAACTCCAGATGATCATCGAGATCGCCTCGCGTTGAGCACCCCCGGTTGATCCCACCAGGAAAAGGGCCCCCGACGACGTTCCACCGAGCCTCGGGGTCCCTGCAACTTCTTTCGTCGCGGGCGCGCCCGGCGGCTCGGTGACCTAGCGGCAGCACCTGCTCCCGCCCTAGAAGGACGAACATCCCGATGAGAATCCGCTGGCGTAACTTCGAACTCCCCAGCCGCGTGCAGGCTGACCGCGACTCCCTCAATACGGAGTACGGTCGTTTCGTGGTCGAACCGTTCGAACGCGGCTTTACCCACACGATCGGCAACGGTCTGCGCCGTGTGCTGCTCTCCTCCATCGAGAGCTCGGCCGTGACCGCGGTGCGCATCGAGGGCGCCCAACACGAGTTCGACTCGCTTGAGGGTGTCTACGAGGACGTCACGGACATCATCCTCAACGTCAAGCGCCTGCGCA
>JBBRWC010000089.1:0-17423 GCA_038246255.1 Planctomycetota bacterium | reverse complement strand
GGGATCGGCTAAGGGAGAGGCGTCTTGGGGGCCGGTGCGCGACCGGCGGCCAAACGGTTGGCCGGGAAAGAATAATGCAATCGGGCGCAGCAGGCCACTTCGGCGCCGATCGGCCCCAAAAACGCGCACGCAGCGTCCGGAAGGGTGCGCGTGGCCGCGGCGTTCAATCCCTGGAGTCGGCCTCACGACGGGAGCGGGGCGCTGGCAGCACCCCCGCCGCGGCGAGCACTCTCCAGGTCGCTTGGGTCGCTCCGCGCTGTGCCGCCACGGCCAGGAGACCCGCCTCCCCCATCGCCGCGCGGGCCGGGGCGTCGGCCAGCAGCGCGGCGAACCGGCGGCCCAGGTCCGCCGCGTCTACGACGCGCACGGCAGCGCCGGCCTCCTCGAGCAGCGCCATCTCCTGACGAAAGTTGTGCACGTGCGGGCCCGCTATCACGGGCACGCCCTGGGCCGCGGGTTCGAGGACGTTTTGCCCCCCGTGGGGCACAAGACTGCCCCCGACGAACGCCAAATCCGCCAGCGCGTAGAGCCGGTCGAGCTCCCCAATCGTGTCCGCAATCGCGATCCGCGCCGGATCCCCGCGGCGCTCGAGCGCGCGCAGCTCCGTCAAGCGCTCGACCTCAAAGCCATCTTCTTGGAGGTCCCGCACGACGTCCGCGACGCGCTCGGGATGGCGCGGCACGATCACGAGGCGCGCGGCCGCGCCCGCCTGGAGCCACGCCTGTGCGACCATGCGCTCCTCGGGTTCGTGGGTGCTGCCCGCGACCACGAAGGGCTGATGGGGGCGCGGACTCAGGCGCTCTAAAAGCTCCTCGGATGGCGACTGACGCCCAACCTCCAAACCATCGACCTTGATGTTGCCCGTCACGTGCACCCGCGCGGGTTCGACACCCAGCGCGCAAAAGCGCGTGGCGTAGGCCTCGCTTTGGGCGCAGTACAACGTGATGCGGTCGAACTGCGGCAACACGCGCCGAAAGCCACGATAGCGGCCGAAACTCATCGGCGTGATGCGCCCGTTGACGACCGCGACCGGGAACCCCGCGCGGTTCGCGAGGCGCAAGAAGTTGGGCCACACTTCGAGTTCGATCAGCACGACGGCGGCGGGTTGCACGCGGTTGAGAAAGAGCCGCACCAGCAGCGAAAGGTCGGCCGGGAAGCGGACGAGGGCGTAGCCGGGGAAGAGTCTGCGTGCCATCGCTTGGCCGGTGCTCGTCGTCGTCGAGAGCACAACTTCGAGGTCAGGCCGATCGCGCTCGAGCGCGCGCACGAGGGCCAACGCGGCTTTGATTTCACCCACCGAAACCCCGTGCACGAGCACACGGGGACGCTCGCCGGGGCCCGGCGGCGCGATCGCGGGGGGCCGCAGTCGCTCGCGCACCATCGCCCGGAAACCGGGCGCGCGCGCGCAGCGCAGGGCGAGCCAGGGGGCGCCGACGATCGCGGCCACGACCCACAGCAGGTCGTAGATCGCGTGCAGAATGCCACGCCCCAGGCCGCGGTGTGCGTCGCGCACGATCGGCGGCGGGAACTCCACCGCGCCAGGCTCGGCGCGGCGGGCGCTCACGTACGCGTTCAGGTCGTACCCGCGCCGTGGCAGCGTTTGTACTTCTTGCCGCTCCCGCACGGGCAGGGGTCGTTGCGGTTCGCGTTCGGATAGGGGTTTGCCGCTTTGCCCTCCGGCGCGGCCGCCTGCTGGCGGATGGCGTCCTGGCGGCGCTTGATGTCGAACGCGGCGGCGGCGGGGGGGCTGGGGGGCGCCGACAGGGCAGCGCGTGTCCGCACCGCGGGTGTCGTGGCCGTCGGCGACACCGTACGGGTCGGCGCGGAGCCATAGACCTGCTTGGGCTGGGCGAAGTCCGAGGCCGGCTCGCCGTCCTGCGGCGGCCGTTCGCCCTGGACGAGGGCGGCCGCAGCGGCGCTCTCGTCGTCCTCCTCGCCACCCACGCGCACACGCAGCACGAGGCTCGACACGTCGTCCTCAATGGACTCGAGCAAGCGACCAAACAGCTTGAAGCCCTCCGCCTTGTACTCGTTCTTCGGGTCGCGCTGCGCGTATCCACGCAGGCCGATGCCGGCTTTGAGCGAATCGATCGCGTGCAGATGGTCCTTCCACTTGGTATCGATGCCGTTGAGCAAGAGGTAGCGGTCCACCTGCCGCATCAACTTCTCGCCCAGCTTGGTCTCGCGGCGGTCGTAACGCGCAAGGACCAGAGCAACGGCCGCCTGGGAATCGCCGCCCTTCGCCGTCGCGCGCGCGGCGTCGCTGCCGTCGATCTCGAAGCCGAACGTCTTGAGGAAATAGCGCTGGAAGCCCTCTGCGTCTTCGACAAACGTCGCGCACGCGCGCACGGTCGTGCGCTCGAGCATGGTTTTGACGCGCTCGTCGAGGCCGACGCCGAGGAGAACTCCCTGGCGCTCCTCGTAAATGGTCTTGCGCTGCTTGTCCATGACCTCGTCGTACTCGAGGAGGTTCTTGCGGATCTCGAAGTAATACTCCTCGACCTTCTTCTGGGCGCGTTGGATCGCGCGGCTGACCATCCCGCTTTCGATCGGCACCCCTTCTTTCATGCCGAGCTTCTCCATGAAGTTCTTCACACCTTCACGGTAGAAGCGCTTCATGAGCGGGTCTTCGAGCGACAGGAAAAAACGCGACGCACCCACGTTGCCCTGGCGTCCAGAACGGCCGCGCAACTGGTTGTCGATGCGGCGCGATTCGTGGCGCTCGGTGCCGAGGACGTAGAGCCCGCTGAGCTCAAGGACCTGCTTTTCGTCCGCGTCGCACTGGGCACGCACGCGGGACCGGATGGGCTCGATCGCCTCGAGGCGCTCAAGATCGCCCGCGCGCAATCCGACTTCTTCGAGCGCGCCCTCGAGGCGGTGTTCGAAGTTGCCGCCGAGTTTGATGTCCGTGCCGCGGCCGGCCATGTTCGTGGCGACGGTCACCGAGCCGCGCTCGCCCGCGCGGGCGATGATGTGGGCCTCGCGTTCGTGGTTCTTGGCGTTGAGGACCTCGTGGGGCACGCTCGCCGCGCGCAAGAGGCGCGAAAGCTTCTCCGAGTTTTCGACGGAGGTCGTTCCGACCAGCACCGGCTGGCCGCGCTGGTGCACCTCGGTGAGTTCGTCGACGATGGCCTTCCATTTCTCCGGCTCAGTGCGGTAGACGATGTCCTGGTCGTCCTTGCGCGCGACGGCCACGTTGGTCGGGATCTGGACAACGTCGAGGCCGTAGATCTTCTTGAACTCCTCGGCCTCGGTCATCGCCGTGCCGGTCATGCCGGCCAGGCGTTCGTACAGCCGGAAGTAGTTCTGGAACGTGATCGTGGCGAGGGTTTGGTTCTCCTGGCGGATCGCGAGGCCTTCTTTCGTCTCCACCGCTTGGTGCAGGCCGTCCGACCAGCGCCGACCGGTCATCTTGCGGCCGGTGAACTCGTCGACGATGACCACTTCACCCTCTTCGACGACATACTCGCGGTCGCTTTGGTAGAGCTGATGCGCGCGGATCGCGTTTTCGAGGTAGTGCGGCCAATCCGTGTTGCCGGCCTCGTAGAAGCTCGAAACAGACAGCGCCTGCTCGGCGAACTCGATGCCCTCTTCGGTCAGTGCGGCCTGACGTTCTTTTTCCTTGATTTCGAAGTGGACGTCGCGCTCCATGCGCCGCACGACGGCGTCCGCCTGGCGGTACTTGTCCGGCGTGAGCTCGGCCGGGCCGGAAATGATCAGCGGCGTGCGCGCTTCGTCGATCAGGATCGAGTCCACTTCGTCGACGATCGCAAAGTAGAGGTCGCGCTGCACCTGGTCCTCCAGGCGCACCTTCATGTTGTCGCGCAGGTAGTCAAAACCGAACTCGTTGTTCGTGCCGTAGACGATATCGCAGGCGTAAACCGGCAACCGCTCCGACGGGTGCATCGCCGATTGGATGGCGCCGACGGTCAGGCCCAGGTACTCGTAGATCGGGCTCATCCACGTGGCGTCCCGACGGGCCAGGTAGTCGTTGACCGTCACCAGGTACGCGGAGCGGCCGGTGAGCGCGTTGAGGTAGAGCGGAAGTGTCGCAACGAGCGTTTTGCCCTCACCGGTCGCCATCTCGGCGATGGCGCCCTTGTGCAGAAAGTACCCACCCACGATCTGCACGTCGAAGTGGCGCAGTCCCAGCGTCCGAAGGGCCGCCTCCCGCACCATCGCAAAGGCCTCGGGCAGGACATCATCAAGGGTCTTTTCGCTCGCCGCGAACGCGCGCTTGAACTCCAGGGTCCGACGCGGGAAGTCCTCGGCGGACAGCCCCTTCGCCCACTCCTCGAGCTCGGCCACCTGCTTGACGACCGGCGCCATGGCCTGGACCACGCGGGTGTTGCGCGAGCCAAAAACGCCCAGCAGGGAGCGGCCCACGCGCTCGCTGAATGCCTGCCACTTGTCCTGTACCTGCTGCCAATCCATGCTGGTCCTCGCCTCCCCCGCGGTGCCGGGCCAGGGGCGGCCGAGCGCGAGCGGGGCGGCCATTAGAGCCTCGCCGAGCCCCCGCTCCAACCCATGTCCCGCGCGGTACCCGGCCGGGCGCGGCCCCGCGCGGACCAAAAACGTCGCCGCAGGCCGCGACGATGGCCCGCCATCGCGCCCGCGGGCCCCTCGCGCGCCGCCGGACCCACGGCGACGTTCACCCGGCCAACCCGGTCCTCAATGCCGGTCCTCGATCCCCGTCCTTGATCCCCGCCGCGCGGTCGCCCCGGATGGGCGCTCGATGCGTTCAGCGCGCCGCGCGCCGCGCTCCGAGGAGCCGGGCGATCATCTCGAAGAGCACATGGCGCGGGTAGGGCTTGCGCAGGAGGCCACTCACGCTTTGGACCCGCGCGAGGTCGATCGAAGACGCCGTCGCCATCAGAACGGGCAGGCGCTCGAGCCGCGGATCGAGCCGCAGCCGCCGCAACACCTCTTCGCCATCGAGCTCGGGCATCTCGTAGTCGAGCAGCACGAGGTCGGGCAACGGGTCGCGCGCGAGGCGCTCGAGGGCTTCGCGCCCGTCATGGGCGAGTTCCACGGCGTAACCCCGCGCGCGCAGGAGCACCGCGAGTCCCTCGGCCACTTGCAGCTCGTCGTCGACGAGCAAAAGGCGCTCGCGTTGTGTGTCGTCCCGCTCCGCCGCGGCAAGTTCCCCGCACAGGCGCAGAAGGTCCTGATGTGTCGGCAACCCGGTGCGCGCCCACGCTTGCTCGATGCGCAGCTTGAGCGCCCGATTCCACGCCTTCAGTTCCTCCCAACCACGGAAGTCCGGCGAATCCGGGCGAATGTCGAGGTTGTCGTGGGTGTCCACGCTGAAAAAAAACTCGCCCGCCACGAGGTGCTCCTGCAGCACGAACTTCATGAAGGGGTAGCGGCCGTTGCCGATCCGCAGCGTGAAACGGCGCGAATCGGGATCATCGCCCGGATCGCCGCGCTCCATGAATCCGAGCGCGTCGCCGAGCGTCTTGGCGTCGAGCAAGCGCAGGGAATCGCGGCGCGGCGTGCCCGTTTCACCGGGCGGCCACGCTTCCGCGAGGTACACCTCGAGCGCTTGGCGCATCAGCGCGGGTGTCAGGTCCTCAAGCCGCATGGCGCTCTCCTACACCCTTCCGCCGGCGCCGGATGCCGCGGCGGCCGCGGGCGCCAGATTGCACCCCGCAGACGCGCGGCCATCGACGATCGTCCCGCGCAGCTCGCGCAGGGTCGCGATCCCGTGCAGGTCAAGGAGCGCGTCAATTTCCGCCGCAAGCCGCCCGGGCGCGCTCGGGTCGCTGAAAGCGGCCGTGCCAATCTGGATCGCGCTGCAACCTGCGACGATGAACTCGAGCGCGTCCGCGGCAGAGCGGATGCCGCCACAACCGATCACCGGGATCGACACCGCTCGCGCGCATTCCCAAGCGCACCGCAGTGCCACCGGTTTGATGCCGGGGCCCGAATACCCGCCCTGGACCGTGGCCAACCCAGGTTTGCCACTGCGCCAGTCGACGGCCATGCCGAGCAGCGTGTTGATCGCCGTGATGCCGTCCGCGCCACCCGCTTCGACCGCGCGCGCGAGGACTGCGATGCGGCTCACGTTCGGCGAAAGCTTGGCGAAGATCGGTTTAGCCGTCGCCTTGCGCACGGCGGCGATGACGTCGTGGGCAAGGTCGGGATCGGTCGCGAAAGGCAGCTTGCCACCCTGGACGTTGGGACAGGAAAGGTTGACCTCGAACGCGTGGATCGACGTTTCCCCATCGAGGCGGTGCGCTATTTCGACGAAGTCCTCGAGGGACTCCCCGCCGATGTTCGTGATGACAAGTGTCGGCACACCCGACCAGGACGGCAGGACGTCGCGCACGTACGCGTCGATACCCTTGTTTTCGAGGCCGATCGAGTTCAGGAAACCCGCTTCGGTTTCCGCGATGCGCGGCGCGGGATTGCCCGGGCGGGGTTTCAGCGTCACCGTCTTGCTGACCCACGCGGCGAGGTGCTCCGGCGGGCTGAAATGGCGCATCTCGAGCCCGTGCCCATAGGTGCCCGAAGCTGACAGCACGGGGTTCGGCAAGGCCAAAGGGCCGAGCTGCACACGAAGGTCCGCCATGCCCCCTAGCGTATCAGGGGCAAGCGCGGGGCGAACCCGACACCCTGCCGCTCCAGAACCGCAAACGCGATGGGCGAGACGGCGCCTGACAGCGATGCGGCTTGGGGAGTGCCCTTTTTCCCCAAGCGGTCAGGACGGGGCCGTGGGCGCCGGCGCGGACGCTAGTTTACGGCCCGGAAAAAGGGCGCCGACGATCAAAAACACCGCGCCGACCGTGATGCAGGAATCCGCCACGTTGAAGGTGGGGAAGTGGTAACCCCAGCGCGAGAAGTACACGTCGATGAAGTCGCGCACGGCGCCGATCGGATGGGTGCCATCGCGCAGGGCGATGTTGTCGTGCAGGTTGCCGAGGGCGCCGGCGAGCACCAGCACGAGCGCCCAAACCCCCACCGCCGGGCGCCGCGGGGCGCGCCACAACAGTACAGCGATGAGGACGACCGCGAGGATGCGACCGCTCACCAGGAGGTAGGGGTGCTCGGCGCCAAAACCCCACGCCGCGCCGTGGTTTTCACCCAGCATGAAGCCCAGCCAGGGATCCACGAGGGTGTAGCGCAGGTGGCCGTTGTTCCAAACCTCGACACCCGCCGCAGGGGCGGCTCCGGGCGCTGGGGTTAGCCAGGCAAAAACGGCCGCTTTGGTCCAAAGATCGAGGGCGATGAACGCGGCCACGACGGCGAGCCGGCGGATCCGATCGCGGCCTGTCGGTGCGTCCGGATCGGCGGCCGCGCCTGCGTCCTGATTCGCGGCCACGGCGTTCAGGCGCGTGCCTCGATCGCACGCTGGCACGCGATGCAGTTGCGCGCGTGGGGGACGGCCTCAAGTCGCGGCCGCGCGATGGGCTCGCCGCACTCCTCGCACAGGCCGTACGTGCCCTCGTCCATGCGCACCAACGCCTCCTCGACCTCACCCAGCGTCGCTTCGTCGCGTGCGAGGAGTTCGAGGCTGAACTCCTGAGCGAATGCGTCGCTGCCCGAGTCGGCGGGACTGTCGACGGCGGCGGGCTCTATTTCACCCAGCGCCGAGCGCTCGAGCTCCTCAATATCCCCCACTAACTCGCCGCGCAACCGCACGAGCAGCGCGCGCAGGTCTTCCAGTTCCTTGGGGGTCGGTCGGCGGCTCATGGGGTCCTCGGGCTCGAACGTCGACGGCGGCCTTGGGTGTTCGGGGCAAACAAGGGGATGTCCCGGGTGCGGGCCGTCCGAGTCGGCGGGAGTATAGGAACGGAGTCTGCGGGCCTCAACCGAAAGCGCGGCCTTGCCCCGCGGGCGCCGGGTCCGCAGGCTCGACGCCATGAGCGCGGCGCGCGAAACCCTGTCCCCCGTGTGGCAAAGGCCCATCGACGAGCACCTCGAGGAGTTGCGGGTCGAGGCCGGCCGCGCGCGAGCGAGCCTTGCGGCCTACCGCAGCGACCTAGAGCGATTGGCCGCGTGGGCAGCGCGGCGCGGGGTCGGCGGCTGGCGGGCGATCGACGAACCGCTGCTCGTCCAGCATCTGGGCTGGCTCGCGGGCGAGCGCCGCCTGGCCGAGTCGAGCAGGGCGCGGGCCCTCGCTGCCGTCCGCGGCCTCCTGCAGTTTCTCGTGCGCGAAGGGGAACTTCGCCGCGACCCGAGTGTGCGGCTGCTTGCGCCCAAGCTCGCCCAGTCGCTGCCGCGGGCGCCGAGCGTCGACGCTGTCGACCGCCTGCTCGCGGTGACCGATGCGGCCGAGCGCACACCGGGCGCCCAGGACAAACCGTGGCGCAAAGTGCGCGACCGGGCCCTGCTCGAGGTGCTTTACGCCACCGGCGCGCGGGTGTCGGAGGTGTGCGGGCTCGTGCTCGATGATTTGGAGCCAAAGCTGCGCGAGCTGCGGCTCCTTGGCAAGGGTCAAAAAACACGCATCGTGCCGCTGTGCGAGCGCGCCCGAGAGGCGCTCCGGGACTGGATCCAAACGGGCCGGGGCCAAGTGCCGGGCGCGGCCGTTCACCGGGCGCTCTTCACGTCCGACCGCGGCGCTGCGCTCACCCGCGCAGGTGCCTGGCGCATCGTCACAGAACGCGGGCGGCAGATCGGGCTCGGCCGGGTCACACCCCACTCCCTGCGCCACGCGTTCGCCACGCACCTCGTGCAAAACGGGGCCGACCTGCGCGCCGTCCAAGAACTCCTCGGACACGCGTCGATCCAAACGACTGAAGTCTACACACACCTCGATTCGGACCACGTGCGCGCCCTCCACCGCCGCTTCCATCCGCGCGGTTGACGGTTGCGGCGCAGCGCTCCCCGCAACAAAAAGGCACCCGAAACCCCGCGAGCGGGATCCCGGGTGCGCGAGCCACCTCAGTTCCATCCCCTTTTGACGGAACGTTTGCCCCCTTAGGCGAGGTCGCTCGGCCGTCCACCCCACGGTGGGGATGGACGAGCTCGTTAGCAGCCCACACGGGCAACTTTCCGCGTGGGTTCACACTGCGGGACGTGCACCACCTGCGCGACGTTGCCGACGCGGAGCGCGAGCGGATAAGGGCGCCCATGGCAACGTAGGTTCGGCATGCAGGTTCAGACGAGTCGCGTGCGGGGGTTCGCGTGGCGGTCAGGGAACACGCTATGGCGCCTGCGTGTCGCCGGCGCGGCAGATCGCCGCGCCCACGTCCTTCAAGCAAAGGACGTGCCGCTGGGCGGCATGCCTCCGTCCCTCTGTCCCTTCGGTCGGCCGACGGCCGTCGGCCGTCGGTTACACCGTCGCACCGTCGTCAAAGACGGCGCAGGTGCTCGTGGATGACCTGGGCCAGTTCGAGCCCGATCGACGGCATCGCCGCCAGTTGCTCCACGCTGGCCTCGCGCACACCCGCCGCGCTGCCAAATGCCCTCAAAAGCGCCTTGCGCCGCACTTCCCCCACCCCCGGGATGCTGTCCAGCACGGACGTGATCCGCCCTCGCTGCGCACGGTGGAACGTGATTGCAAAACGGTGCGCTTCGTCGCGCAACCGTTCGAGGAGGTGGCGCGCAGGGCTGTGGCGCGGCAGCTCGACGACCGGGCCGATCGGCGAGAGCACGAGCCGCTCTTCACTCATTGCCTTGCGCTTGCCATCCCGGGTGCGTTCAGAGCGCGCTTTCGCGAGCCCGACGATCGGCACACCGTGCGCACCGGCGTCGTCGCGCGCGGCGAGTGCGCGCGCGAGCTGCTGCTCGCCCCCGTCCACCACGATCAGGTCGGGAAGCTCACCCTCCGCCATTCCGCGCCGCAGGCTGCGCCCAACGACCTCCTCCATGGAGGCAAAGTCGTCCTGGCCCTCGACCGTCTTCACCTTGTAGCGTCGATAGCCGCTGCGGTCGGGAAGACCGCCGCGAAAACGCACGCGGCTGGCCACGGTGCTTTTGCCCTGGATCGTCGAGATATCGAAGCCGTCAATGATCTCCGGCGGCGACTCGGGATCGAGATCCACCAGCGTCGCAAGTTCGGCGAGCGCGCGCACCAGCTCCTCGTCTTCACCCTCCTTGCGCTCGAGCTCCGCGCGCGCATTTGCGCGTGCGATGTCGAGCATCCGGCGCCGCTCGCCCGTGCTGGGCGCAACAAACCGTACGCTTTCACCCAGCAACCCTTCAAGGAGCGCCGCTTCGGCCGGCGACGTCGGCAATACGATCTCGCTCGGCGCCGTGCGACGACCCGGCGCATAGAGCGCTGTCAGCACGACGTGCAAAAGCTCTTCATCCGGCAGTTGCGAGCGGAAACTGTGGCTCTTGCTCTCCGACATTCGTCCGTTGCGGAACGCGAGGCGGTGCACGACCGCCTCGTCGCCGCGGCGCGCGAGGCCGAGCACGTCGCGCTCGACCGAATCCTTCGGCCGCACACCCTGGCCCTCGACCGTGCGGCGCAGCGCGGCGAGGCGGTCGCGCCAGAACGCAGCGCGTTCGAACTCGAGGTCCACTGCCGCGGTTTGCATGCGCTCGGATAGGTCGCGTTCGAGTTCCGCCGTGTCGCCACCGAGCACGTCGACGGCGCGCTGCACGAGGTCCTTGTATTGCACCTCATCGACCAATCCGACGCAGGGAGCCGCGCACAGGCCAATCTGATGCTTGAGGCACGGGCGTGTGCGGTTTTCCAACGTCGAATCGGTGCAGTCGCGCAGGGGAACGACGCGGTGCAGATCGCTGATCGTGCGCCGGACGGCGCGCGAGTTCGCAAAGGGGCCAAAGAGGCGCGAGCGCCCACCTTCGCTGGGGCGCCTGGACCGCGGATTGTGCGCGCGCACGAACTTGAGCCGCGGAAAACGCTCGTCGAGGTCGACGCGGATCATCAGGAACGACTTGTCGTCCTTGAGCCGGACGTTGTGGGGCGGTTTGTACTGCTTGATGAGGGCGTCCTCGAGCAGCAGCGCCTCACCTTCCGTGCGCGTGACGATCGTCTCGACGTTCGTCGCGTCGCGCTCGAGGAACAGCACCCCGAGCCGTCCGTCGCCCCCGGGCCGCCGGTACGACAGGAGCCGCGCGCGCAGGTCCCGCGCCTTGCCGACATACAACACGGCGCCCGCGGCATCGCGAAAAAGGTAGACCCCGGGCAGTTCGGGGACTCCTTCGATGCTCCAACGGGGCTCCGCCATTGCGGGATTATCGTCGATCCGGCGCCGAAGTTCAGAACGCTTTCAGCGCGCCACCCGCGGTGTGGTGTGGCGATCGAGCCACGCCTCGACCTCGCGGTGCCACAGGGCGGAGTTCTGGGGTTTCAACACCCAGTGGTTCTCGTCGGGGAAGTGCAAGAGCCGTGACGGGATGCCCTGGCGCTGCAATGCCGTAAACGCGGCAAAACCCTGGGTTTCGACCACGCGGAAGTCCTTTGCGCCGTGGATCACCAGCATGGGCGCTTTCCACTTTGCAACATGCAGCGCGGGGTTGTGCCGCTCGTGGTTGGCGCCTTCGCTCCAGGGTGTCCCGCCGAACTCCCACTCGGGGAACCACAGTTCTTCGGTGTCTAAACCGAACATACGCGTGTCGAACAACCCGGCGTGGTTGACGAGGCAGCGGAAGCGGTCGGGTGCTTGCCCGGCGATCCAGTTGACCATGTAACCGCCATAGGACGCGCCCAGGGCGGCGCCGCGGTCGCGATCGAGGAACGGGTAACGCACGAGCGCGGCGTCCAAACCCAGCATGAGGTCCTCGAACGGCGCACCGCCCCAGTCACCCCGGATCGCATCGGTGAAAGCCTGGCCGTAACCGGTCGACCCGCGGAAGTCGATCATGATCGCCGCGTACCCCGCGCCGGCGTAGGTTTGGGGGTTCCAGCGGTAGTGGAACCGGTCGCCGAAGCTGCCCTGGGGCCCGCCGTGGATCAAAAAGGCGAACGGGTAGGTTTTAGACCCGTCGAAGTCCACGGGTTTGACGACGTACCCGTAAACCGTGGTGCCCTTCGCGCCGGTGAACGAAAACTGCTCGTACTCGCCGAAACGGATGCCCTTTTGGCGCTCCGCGTTGTGCGCGGTGATCGGGGCAACGTCGCTGCCGTCCAAGCTGGCGCGCACGATCTCGGCTGGACCCACCAGCGTGTCGTGCAGGAACACCACGTCGCGCATCAAAGGCCGCGGTGCAGCGGCATTGCCGCTCTCGACAAGCGTCCGCACTTCGTTGTCGTTGAGCCCGATCGCAAACAGCGCGTGTGTCCCGCGGTGGTCCGCTGTCGCGAACAGCGCGCTGCCGTCGAGTGCCCACGCCAATTCACCGGGTGAGCGGTCCCACTCTGGGGCCACGAGCGTCTGCGCGTTGGTCTCTAGGTCGTGCAGGACAATCTGACGGCGATCCGCCTCGTAACCGGCCCGCGGCATCGACAGGAACACCAGACTGCGTCCGTCGGGCGAGAAGGACGGCGCGCTATCCGCGCCGGGCCGCTCGGCCGTGATGGAGTGCGGCGGCGCGGAACCGTCCGCGGGCACGAGCCACAGGTCGCTGTTCGTGCTCCACGCCTTCTCGTGGGTGAGGGCCTTGGAGGAAAACGCCACCCAGTTGCCGCCCGGCGCGATGGCCACATCGTCGAACCCCCCGAAGGGTTTGTCGGGCACGTCCATCACGCGGCCGGCGAGCAGGTCCTTCGGCTCGCCCCCCCCCGCGCGCCATACGAACAGATGGCTGCGCAACCCGTCCTCGAACCCGTCCCAGTGGCGGAAGAGGAGGTCCTCGTATGCGCGCGCTTTCACCGGCGACGCGGCGTCCTTTGCAATGCGCGCCGCGCTGGCACCGAGGCTGCCCGCGTCCGGATAAACCTCGATCGCGAGCAGCAAACGCTCGCCGTCGGGAAACACCGCCATGTGGTCGACGGGCAGCGCAAGGTCCGTGACCTGGACCGCGTCACCGGAGGCGACGGGCTGCTTCCAAACCTGCGCCGAGCCGGAACGCGCGCTGAGGTAATACACGGCGGAACCATCGGGCGCCCAACGCGGATTCCAGTCGTTTGCGGGGTCCACGGTCAGCTGTGCCGTCCCCGACCCGTCCGTCTGCGCGACCCAGACGTCAGAGCGGCGCCGGTTGGCCGCGACGTCCGTCGTCGTGAGCGTGTACGCCACCTGACTGCCGTCGGGTGAGAGGACCGGGTCGCCCACACGCTGCATCGCCAGCAGGTGGTCGACGTCGAAGGGACGGGTGTCTTGGGGCGCAGGGACGATGGCTAGGAAGGCAACGGCGAGGGACGGCATGCCCAGGAGCATACGGGAGCGGCGGCAGCCGAGCGACGGCCGCGCGCCGGCCAGGCAACGGCAGGGCTCCGGCCGGGGCAACCGCGCTCCGTTCGCTGCGCGCGGGGGCTAAACTCACCGCGCCATGCCCACCGCCCAACCCACCGGTGTCCATCCGGTTTCTGAACGCCTGGAACGCGCCCGCGCGGCGCTCGACCGCCACGGCGTTTTTGCCCTGCTCGTGCCGTCCTCGGATCCGCACCTTTCGGAGTACCTCCCGGAGCATTGGCAAGGCCGCGAGTGGCTCAGCGGGTTCACGGGATCGATGGGAACGCTCGTCGTCACCCGCGACTGCGCCGCGCTCTTCGCGGATAGCCGTTACTGGGTGCAGGCCGAAGCGGAACTCTCGGGCAGCGGCATCGAACTCGTGAAGATCGCGAGCGGAACGTCGCCCGGTCACGTGGATTGGCTCGCGGCGAATGCGGCGCAGGGCGCGGTGGTCGCCGTCGACGGCGATGTGCTTGGCCTCGCGGCGGCAAAACACCTTGAGTCCGCCCTGACGCGGGCCGGAGCCACGCTGCGTACCGACCTGGACCTTTTCAATGAAGTTTGGCCGGAGCGCCCCACGCTGCCCACAAAACCCATCTTCGAGCACCTGCCGCCCCACGCCGCGGAAACCCGTGCGACGAAGCTCGCGCGCGTGCGTGCCGCCATGGCGGAGCGCGGAGCGAGCCACCACTTCGTGTCGACCGTCGACGACATCGCGTGGATCTTCAACCTGCGTGGTTCTGATGTCGCCTACAACCCCGTGTTCCTCGCGCACGCACTGATCGAAGCCGACAAGGTGACGTTATTCGTGGGCGCAGGCAAGATCCCGGCGGCGCTCGTCGAGGCGCTCGCTCGCGACCGGGTGGCGGTAGCGCCCTATGGTGAGGCGCGCTCGGCGCTGGGCGCACTTCCGGCAAATGCGCTGCTCCTGATCGATCCGCGCCGCGTGACGCTGGGGCTGCGCCAGGCCGCAACCGCGCGCACGGTCGAAGCCATCAACCCAAGCACGCTCTTCAAGAGCCGCAAGAGCGACGCGCAAGCCGCGCACATCCGCGAAGCGATGGCCGAAGACGGAGCGGCCATGGCGGAGTTCTACGCGTGGTTCGAAGCGGCGCTCGGAAAAGAGCGCATCACGGAACTCGACGTCCACACGCACATCACTGCGGCCCGTGCGCGTCGACGCGGCTACGTCGGGCCGAGCTTTGCCACGATCGCGGGTTTCCGCGGCAACGGCGCTATGCCCCACTACCGCGCGACCGAGGCGTCCCACGCGGTTATCGAAGGGGATGGCCTCCTGCTGATCGATTCGGGCGGCCAGTACGCCGGTGGCACCACGGACATCACGCGTGTGTGGCCGATCGGGCGTTTGAACGACGAAGTCAAACGCGATTGTACGTGGGTGCTGAAGGGCACCATCAACCTCTCCCGCGCGCGTTTCCCGCGCGGCACGTTGTCTCCGATGCTCGATGCGCTCGCGCGCGCTCCGCTGTGGGCGCAAGGGCTCGACTACGGCCACGGCACGGGCCACGGTGTCGGATACTTCCTCAACGTCCACGAGGGTCCCCAGTCGATCTCGAAGGCCGTTCCGGACGCACACATGGCGATGGAGCCCGGCATGGTGACCAGCGTCGAGCCGGGCCTGTACCGGCCGGGGAAATGGGGTGTGCGCATCGAAAATCTCGTGCTCAACGTGCCCGCGCCCGCGTCGGAGTTCGGGGAGTTCCTCGAGTTTGAAACACTCACCCTGTGCCCCATCGACACCCGCTGTTTGGAGCGCGCGTTGCTGAGCGAAGATGAGGTCGGTTGGCTCGACCGCTACCACGCCACCGTGCGCGAGCGCCTCCTGCCGCGTGTAACCGGCGCCGCGCGGGATTGGCTGCTGCTGCGCACGGAACCCTTCGAACCGCGGTGACCGCTTCCTTCGCGCACGGCACCGCGATTCCCGAGCGTTTGACGGACCGGGGGCACGCGCTCCTGGGGGTGGTGCTGCGGCCCGGGGATCGGGCGCTCGACGGCACGTGCGGGAACGGGCACGATTGCCTGTTTCTCGCGCGCGCCGTCGGGCCCGCGGGCTCCGTCGTTGCAATCGACACGCAGGCGATTGCGTTGGAGCGTTCCGCACTGCGCCTCCTCGAAGCGGGGGTGCGCGAGCGGGTTCAGCTTGTTTTGGGTGACCACGGGGATCTGCCGCGGCACTTGGCGGGGCAGTTCCTCCGCGCGGCGATCTTCAACCTCGGATACCTGCCCGGCGGGACGCGGGAGCACACGACCTCGGCCCAAAGCACCGTTCGCGCGCTCGAGCACACCCTGGACGCGCTCGTGCCCGGTGGCCGGGTGGTGGTCGTGGCGTACACCGGGCACCCGGGCGGGCGCGCCGAGGCCGCAGCGGTGCTTGGCGCCGCGCGCGCGTTTGTGAAGGCCGGCCGGGCAAACTGGGTCGAGCGCCGCGGCAGGCCCGGTCCCCGCACTCCGCGCCTCCTGTGCATGGCCCGGTAATCGCCGCCCTCCAGGCCCGCCTTGGAGCGTGCACCGTAACCTGCGCACCTCGTCTCCCTTCCCAAGGCGGGCCTGGAGGCCCGCGCTCCCAGCGGGTCAGGGGCCGATGGTGACGGGTACGGCGTTGCTGGCGGATTCGAGTGCGAGTGTCGTTTGGTCGAACACAAGATACGCGTGGTGGAACGTCAAGCCGATGGTGCTCGCGGGAGTGGCGGGCGGGAGTTGGAAGGCTGCGTAGGCCCGGCCCCAGGGGTCGAGTTGGCCGAGGGACGCGGGCAGCAGCGCGGAGTTCGGCTGGTTCAGGGTGAACTGCGTATAGAAGTCGGGCACCAGCGGCACCGACACCGCTCCAAGCGGTAGCGCGGGCTCGGCACCCGAGAGTGAACCCAGGATCAGATAGAAGTCGCCCGCATGGCTCTGGCATGCGCCCAACTGGAATGGCTGCACGCCGCCGGCGGCGTTCGAGAGCGCAATGGGTGCGCCGGAAAGCATGGGCGCGCCCGCGAGCGAAAACATGTGCACACGGCCGTACATCGTCGAAGGGACGGCCGGCGCGCCCACGGCGAGCCAATCGCCCGACCGCTGCAGGCTGTTGCCAAACCACAGGCTCTGCCCCGGATCGCTGCCCGAGATGGTCACGGAGCTCGAGGCCGCGAAGGCGGTCGCGGGGACCGACGGGCCGGAGTCGGTGCAGATCCTGTGGGCGCTCGGGAGCACCTACGCGAAGCTGACGCCTCCGCGCACTGCGGAGGCGATCCAGATGTTGAAGGGGTTCAGCTCGCGCGCTTGCAAGGGCGCAAAGGCGGCGAGCTACAAGAGCCAGTGTGAGGGCGCGCAAACGCTCGTGACCCAGCTCGGCGGGAGCATGCAGTAAGCCCGGCGACTCCCGCGCGTCGTCGCGCGGGAGCACAGCGCCGGAGGGACGTCCGCAAGGGCCGCAACGTGGGGCCGAGGGCCGAAGAAGACCATGGATCTAGCGCAGCGTCTGAATCATCTCGAGTCGGTTCGTGATTGGCAGGGACTCGCCGAAGAGCTCGAGCGGGCCATCCCCGCGGAGGCATCTCCCGCGGTGAAAGCCTCGTACCACCTGAAGCTCGGGCGCGTGCTCGAGGACAAGTTCCTCCTCGCCGTCAAGGCGCTGAAGCACTTCCAGGACGCGTTCAAGCTGAACCCGGCGCTGATCGAGGCGCTGCAGCATGCGCGGGCGATTTACTGGGATCTCGGCAAGACCAACATGGTCCAGAAGCTCCTGGAGCTGGAGCTGAAGACCGCGCCCGAAGGGGAGGCGACGACGGCCCTGTTGCTGGAGCTCGGCGACGTGCTGAGCGACGTCGGGGACCACGACAAGGCGGCGTCCACGTACGCGCGCGCGCTCGCTTCGTCTGGCGGCGCGAGCGACGCGGCGCGCGACGGGCTCGCCGACGTGCAGGTCGACGAGGGCTCGGCTCCCGGTCACCTCGAGGCGCTCGTCGAGATCGCGGGAGTCGAGGACGACGCGACGACAACTCGCCTGGGCTTGGGACGGTAACCTCCGCGAATGACGGCGTCTATGGCGTTCCGACGTGGCTTGCAGGCGTCCCGGTTTTCATCGCCCTCATCGGGATCGTGTTGTGGTGGACGGTTCCGACGCTCAGGCGCAGCCGTCCACCGAGGCCTCCGGATCGCGTCCGTTTC
>JBBRWC010000088.1:0-17457 GCA_038246255.1 Planctomycetota bacterium | reverse complement strand
TGGGCGAGTTGGACGCAGATCACGCTCCCGACCTCGTTCTTCTCCACGCCCCCCGTCGATCCCCTGGCGATCGACCCCGTCACGGAGAAGCCGGGCGACCTGTACCGTTTCCACGCTTTCGACAGCAATAACGTCGTGCTTGCAACGGACTACGGCCGTGTCCTGCGCAGCTCGGATGGCGGGCTCACGTGGACACTGAACCAGCTCTCCCACTACTGCGACTACACCCCCGGCAAGGACATCGAGCTCTGGGGGATGGATTTCGTCGGAAACGAGGGCTGGATGGTGGGCGGCTTCATTCACAACAACGGGCACCTTTGGCACACGCTCGACGCGGGTGTGTCGTGGAACCAAGTGACACGCTTCGTTCCGCCCGACACCCAGACGGGGGATCTGTGGCTGGATCTGGCGGCGATCCCGACGGTCTACGGCGTCGCGGCCCTCGGCGCGGGGAATGCGATCGCCGTGGGCTACGGCGCATCGGTATTCCAGTTCGAGAATACCACCGAACTTGCCTTCGATGTTTGCACCGACGAACTCACGACGTCGAGCGGGTACCGCTTCAACCAGCAGAGCCCGTCGTTCTACACGGGGACGGACCTTTCACCGGCGCAACCTCCGTTGACCACCGTGTTCGCGCTCGACGCCTCCAATGCGTGGTGGTGCGGTCGGTTCGGCATCATCCGTTATTCGGATGACCAAGGTGACACGTTCGCCGACCAGGCCTCGCAGATGTACTTGCGCATTCAGGATGCCGAGTTCGTGAATGCCGAAGACGGCTGGGTCGTCGGTCAGAGCCATCGGATTGAGAGGACCGAAGATGGGGGGCGCACCTGGACGACGGTGCACGCGGGAGCGGACGACAGCTACTCGTCCTATTCGCTGACCCATTTGGCGATGCCCAGAGCGGCTACAGGTCAACTTGGCCTCGCCGTCGGTCCCACCGGATCGCTCCTGCTTACCGAGGACCGTGGGGAGACGTGGAACTACAACATCGCGCCCCATACGGTGGTTTCTAGCCTTTCCATGGGCGGGGAATCGGACATCGCGTACATCGGAGGAGGGGCCGGGACGGTCTACCGAACCGACTTGTCCGCGCCGGTACTGGGCCAACTGGACTGGACGCCGCGTCCTTTGCCCGACCCGTCCCATGACGTGACGGCCGTGGACTTCATCGATGCGTCGACCGGGTACGCCGCGACGACCGGAATGACCCTCTATCGGACGACGAACGGCGGGACGAGCTGGACCCAGATGGGCCTGACCGGCTCGCCCACGACGCGCCCGATTCGCGCGATCCAGACGTTTGGTGACGGCTCGAAAGCCGTGGCCGTTGGCGATGGTGGACTCGTTCTGGTTCGGACCGGAGCGCGGTTTGAGGAAGTGAATTTGGGCGCCCTCGCGACCACCGGCACGCTTCGGTGTGTGGAAATCGAAGACGGTGGCAAAAAGGTCTTCGTCGGCGGCAACGACGGGTTGATCCTGGAGTTCACCGGCACGGACTTCTCGCAGATCACCGACAGCGCGAAGTGGTCGGCGCCCAAGAGCCAGACCAAGTACCCCATCGTCGCGCTTTCGTTTGACGCTCCCGACCACGGTTTTGCGATTGGGTTTGAATCCCTCGTCGTCGAGTACGACTGACCCAGGGACCGCGCCGTCATTGACGCCGAGGGCCGCTCCGCGTCTTTCCTAGCGCTTCAGGAACGGGGAAGGCCGTCGGTTGTGAGCCGGCGGCCTTCCCTTCTTTGGTGTGCCGTTAGCCCCAGGGGTCGGCTTCGTAGCGGGATGCTGCGAGTGCGACTGCGGCCGCTAGGGGTAGGCAGAGGATTGCGAGGCGCACGGCTTCGGTGCGGAGCGCGCGGCGCTCCGCGGTGGGGTGGGGGCCCGGGCCGTTGGCGCTCACCTGCCTGCCGGGGATAAGGCGCGCCAGCGCCGGGGCGGCGGCGATCGGGAACGCGCACAGGAACGCGACGTCGCGGCCGAGGTTTGAGTAGAGCGTCGCGGCCATCAGCAAGCCGCCAAGGGCAACCGTGGCGACGGGCGCGACGCTCCGCGCGATGGGCGGCCGCGCGCCCCGCCATTGCACGAGGAGGCCGACGATCGCGGCGCCCCCCGCGGCGGCGGCGAAAGCTCCCGCGAGTTGCGCAACCTTGGCCGTGCCGTTCAGACCGATGGAGCCCGCGGCCGCAAGCCCCGTGAGCGCGAGCAAACCGAACGCGAAGGCTGGCCCCGTGTCGCGCGCGGTGCGTTCGGCCCCGTTCCACACGAGGACCAGCATCAGGCCGTAGGCGGACAGTCCCGCGAACGCCGCAAGCGGGCTCCATCCGCCGTGCAGCACGAACGGATGGGTCATCGTGGTCAGCAGCGCCAACAGGAGCGCAAAGCGCTGGCCAAACGCGAGCGCGGGGCGCTGCGTCCGTGCCGTCGCTCCCACCAGCGCGGCGAGGGGCACAAGCCAGCAGAGCCAATGCCAGGTTGGTACCGCGGTCCAGTTCGCGACCGCGCCGGGCCGCAAGAACCCGTTGAGCTCGACGTGCATGGACAGATAACCGGCGGCGAGCAACAGTGCTCCCAGCGCACCACCGCGCGCACCACCGCGCGCACCCATGCGCGAGCCCCAAGCGGCGAGGACGATGCCAACGAGGAACGGCGCGATCGCGCCCCACAGGACGTAGGAAAACGGCATCGCGGTTTGGGAGCGGCGGCGGGCGGGCCGAAGGATGAGGGCAGCGGTCTAGAAATGGCGGGGGGGAAGCACAGCCGGTGCGCGCCGCCCTTGAGGGGCGAACGCGCACCGGCGTCAGGATGCGAACGGAGGCGGGCCTCCGATCGCGAAGTCGATCAACCCTGCGCTGCTTGGATCGACAGCACGACATCGACCTCGTCGCCGAGGTTGCCGATGCCGTAATCCATGCCGAACAGGGAGCGCTTGATCGTGAACTCCGCGGTGAAGCCGATCAGCTTCGAGCCGTCGCGGCCCTCGGCGGCGCCGTTCATCTCGACTTCGACTTCGATCGGCAGCTGCTTGCCGAGGAGTTCGAATTCACCCTTCAAGTCGTACTCGTCTTCGGCGCCGCCCTTCGTGATCGACGTTGTCGCGAACGTGATCCGCGGGAACTGGACGGAGTTGAAGAAGTCGGGGCCGCGCAGGTGTTCGTCGCGCTTGCCGTTCGCGGTGTCGATGCTTTTGGCCTCAGCGGTGAACGCGATCTGGGATTCGCCGAGGTTCTCGGGGTCGAAGGCGAGCCCGCCGGAGAACTCGTTGAAGCGACCGTAGATGTCGGTGATGCCCATGTGGCGCACCTTGAAGACCAGGCTCGAGTGCACCGGGTCGATCTTGTACTGGGCCGGGGCGCTCGCGACGGCGTCGGCGCGGGGGGCACCTTGGAGCGCGAATCCAGCGAGCGTGGCGAGAGCGAGGACGGAGGCACACAGAGAAATGCGTGAGGTGAGCATGGCTGTTTGACGGGGGGTCGAGCGTGGCCGCGAGGGTAAGGAAGGGATCTGGGGGGCCGCGGCCCGCGGGCCCCGTAGATAGCCGCCCCCCGTGCCGAACTCCAGCACCGGCGCCCAAACTGGCGCCCACGGACGCCTCCGCCCACGCCTGGGACCCGACGGGGGCCGGGTA
Organism: Planctomycetota bacterium; assembly: GCA_038246255.1. Classification (GTDB taxonomy): domain Bacteria; phylum Planctomycetota; class UBA1135; order UBA1135; genus RI-242. The sequence goes on along the minus strand of JBBRWC010000088.1, from coordinate 13,829 downwards.
AAGCCCGCGGGCGTATTACGCGTCCGTGACCCGGACTTCGCGCGGAACGTTCTCGACCTGCTCCCTTGCGCGCTGCCGGCCGCGCTTCCGGTAGCCCCACGCTTCCCATGCTCCGAACTACAGCCCTCCTCGCGTTGTGCCTGCTCGCCGCGGCCGGCCGAGCGTTTGCCCAGGCCCCCGTCGTGTACGTCGACCCCGAGTTGGGTCTGGATGACACGGCGGCGGGGACGGCGGCGGGGACGGCGGCCTCGCCCTACCGCACGATCGGTTTTGCGCTCGCACAGGTCGCGGGACCGGTCACTGTCCAACTGGCACCAGGTCTTTACGTCAACGGGGTTGAGAAGTTCCCCCTGCAAATCGTCCCCGGCGTCACGCTGCGCGGGCCGCTGGGCAAAGGAGCGCTGCTACGTTCCACCCAGTCCGGACTCAACCCGCAGCCGATCCTGCGGCTCAGTTCGTCCGCGGTCGGTGGCGAAGTGGTGGTTGATGGCGTCGACCTCCTCGCGATTGGGGGTGGCACGGTCGTGCGCATCGACCTCGCCGCAGCAACGTCCGCGCCGCTCGACATCCGGTTCCGCGACGTAGACGTCACTGCCAGCGGAACCGCGATGACGCTCACGACGGGCGAGGCACCGCGGCGGGAGATTGTTCTGGACGATCCAGGACAGCGTTCTGGCGGGCTCGAGCTTCGACAACTGCCCGGTTCCCATCGCGCCGGGCGTCGGCGCGATCCTGGACAAGGGCAACACCGTCGCGGGCAACATCCGCTACACCATCCAGCGCACGATCTACTGGCACAACTGGCCCGGGTGCGCGGGTCCGGCGTTTGCGTTGTCGCTCGCTTCCGACCTGCCGAGCTTCCGCGCCGCGGACTACGTCGTCGCGCACAACCTCCTGCAGCAACAGCCGCCGCCCGGCGGCTGGACCGGGCCGAATGCGAGCGGGGACCCGCGCTGGTTCCAGTACTCACCCATCGGATTCCTGGAGAACGACTACCACCTGTTGCCCGGCAGCCCGGCGATCGACCTCGGCGGCGCGCCCGCCCCCGGCCAGCACGGTTTCGCCTTCGAAGGCGATCCCTTGCTTGCGCCCTGTGGCGACGGGAACGTGGACGCGGGTCTCGACGAATACCGACTCGTCGCGGTGTGGCTCGCGCCGCAGCCGAAGTTGGGCACGACGTCGCGCTTGCGTGGCATGGGCCCTCTAGGTGGATTCGGAGCAGCGTTTGCGGGTGTGGCGCTGCCCTCCGTTCCCTGCGGAGGAGCGGTCGGGCTCGCCTCGGGCATCCTCCTTTTCGCGGGTCCCGTCGATGGTCAGGGGCGCTTCGGCGTGCCCCTCGCCGTACCGCCGCTCGTGTCCCTGATCGGGCAGTCCCTGCCGGTGCAATCGGCGGGTTTCGAAGCGAACGGCGTTTTCCGCGGATTCAGCCAACTGCGCAGCTACGCAATCCTGCGTTGAGCTGCACAAATGGGGGAGGATCGGAGCCCTTTGGCCGATACTTGCCCCCGCAGGCCCTTTCAGGGGTCACGCGCCGATGAGCTTGACCAGCGCGAGCTTGCGCTGGTGGCCGCCGAATGCCGCGCAATCGCGCATTGGGGCGTTACGGTTGCTTGAGCTTCTCGGCGAACGACGGATCACTCGGAAACAGTTCGGAGCCCTGTTTCCACACCGCCAGCGCGGCATCCGTTTTGCCCTGCTGTTGGTGCAGGTTGCCCAGCATCAGCCACGCCTGGGCTTGGTTCGGTTGCAGGGACGAACCCTCCAGTTGCCCGATCAGCGTCTCAAACTGCTTCACGGCCTCGGCCTGCTTGCCAAAAATCGGCGGCCAGAAGGACAGCGAGATCGCTTTCGAGAGCCGCGCGTCGGCGTGCCGCGGATCCAGCTCGAGCGCGCGGTCGAAAGCCGAATCCGCCTTGCCCGCCCACACACCGGCGAGCGCGGATTGGCCAACCTCCTGCAACATCCGCAGGTACGCGCCGCCCAGTTCCACTTGGAGGTCCGGGTCGGACGGGCTTGACGCTGCGCGCGCTTCGAACAACGCGATGAGTTCCTTCGTGCGGCCCGCTTTCGCGAGTTCGTTCCAGAGTTCCTCGCGCTCCATCGACGTGAGGCTGCCCGATTCGAGCAGGCTTAGGAGTTCCTGGGCGGGCAGCGCGCTGCGCGCGGGCGTCGCAGCGGCGGTCGCAGTCGCGGGGGTCGCTGCAACCGGATCGGGGGTCGGGTTTGTCGCCAGGGGCGCGAGGCCCGCGGGCTGCCGCGTGAGTCCTTCGAGCCGTCGGTCGAGCGCCATGCGGTGATCGGCGAGGGCGTGGCGCAAGTCGCCGATCTCGGCCTTGAGGACTGCGAGTTCGGGCCCTGAGGTCGCGGGCGCCGCCATCGCCGCCACGGGGTTGGATGCAGGCGCGACGAGGGTGGTGACGGCGAGCGAAGTGCCGGCCGCAACGGCGATCACGAGCGCGATTTGGGCGATGGGGTGCATGGTGTGAGAAGAAGTGGGGGTTGGGATGACGGTTCGGCGCCCAATCGGATGGACCGTCAGCGCGGCCGGGGCTCGGTGGGACTGCGCAGTTGCACTTCGACCACACCTTCGGCGACATCTGCGCGTGCGATGGCGAACACGCCGTCCGCCGTGTGCACTTCGACGTCGTAAGTGCCGGGGGGCAGTGGGCCGATCTCGATGGCTGCGAGCCGCCGTGCGCCGGCTCGCCCGGCGAACGGCCGCTCGCCGCTGGTCGTGACACGAAAAAGCACGACGGCGATCGCCGTGTTTTGTGTGCTTGCCTCCGGACCGTTGCCGCCGGTTGTGTCGCGGTCAACGGGGCTTGCGGGTAGGGGGATTGGTGGGATCCGGATCGAGCCCGTCGGAAGGACCACTTGCAGCCGTGTGTCGGCCGCGGCGCTGAGGTCGGGCCAGGCCACGGCGGACATCGAGCGTTCCATGTCCGTGCTCGCAAATAGCACCCACGGGCCCGCATCGAGGTCGGCGAACGAAAACTCGCCGTCGGCATCCGTCACGGTTGCGATCCAGCGCCCGGGCATCGGCCCGGTCGCGATCGGGTCGTCGCGCCACAGTCCGACGCTCAGGCCCACGACGGGTGTGCCGTCGCGCCGCGCGACGGACCCGCCCAGGCGTGCACGCGGCGAGCCCAACTGGAAATCGATGTCCAGCGACGCTCCCGCCGCGATGTCGATGTAGCGCATCGCGCGTACTTCCGAATCGGAGCCCTCTGGTGCCCCCGGCAGCCTGGGAGCAAACAGCAGCACCACGTGGTTCCCCGCCGCGAGTCCTTCCAGCGAATAACGTCCGAAGTCGTCGACGCGGCCGATGGCATAGGACGCACGACCGGTACCTCCCGGATCGCCCAGGTGCGTGGCAACAACCGTTGCGCCGACCCACGGGCCACCTTCTGGCGCGCCCGCCTGGCCCCGCACCGCTGCGGCGACCGGCAGCGTCAGGACCGCCGCGGTATCCGTCGGTGCGAGCCAGGTGGGTCCGTGCCCGGGTGCGTTGGCGCGCAGCACAACCGGGCCCGGTCCCACAGCGTGCAGTTCAAAGCGGCCGTCCGATCCCGTGCGCGCGCTGGGTGCAAAATCAGCGTGGTGCTCGGGCCACAGCGCACTGTCGAGCGCAAGCACGCGGGGTGGCACCGCGCTCTCGACCACGACGACCGCGCCCATCACGGGCTCGCCGTTGGCGTTTTCTACACGACCACGGACCGTGCGCGGCGCGCAGATGACCAGTTCGATCCGCACGACGTCGCCATTCCGTCCGTCCACGTCGAAAGGTCCCAGCGCGGCACCGCCTGGTGAGCGCGCGAAGACCTGATGGCGTGCGCGGGGCAGTTCAATGCTGGCGCGGCCAACCGGCGATGGCGGCTGCGCGCCGAGCGGCGGCCGCGGCTTCACTTCGAGCGCCATGTGCCGCGGTTTGACGACTTCCGGCCAAGAGCGCTGCTCGAGCACGGCGACTTCGAGTTGGGCGGGGAGCTCCGCGACGTCCGGCGTTTCGCCCTCCGCGGTCGAAAGACGCAGCTCAATCTCGATGCGGAACATGTTGTCTTTGGCACTGGCGACATCCGTGGGAGCGCCTGCCGTGGCCCCAGTTTCGCTGTTTGAGGCTTCGTCGTTCGCTATGTTGCCAAGTGCAGTGTTGCCAATCGCTATGTTGCCCATTGCAGCTTCGCGGTCCGCTGCGCGTCGCAATGCTTCCGCACGCGCGGCGTCCTCGACCGGCACATGACGCGATGCATCCACGGCGCGACGTTCGCTCGCGGAACCGTCGTTGTCGCGGGCGAGAGGCTCGCCAACGCCTTCGGCGTGGACCCGCTGTGCGTCTGCAACCGCGCTGTCGGTTGCAGCGTTGACCCCGGCAGCGCGCGTGGAGCGATCCGCGACGGAACCGCCGCCTGCGGACGACGGGGGAGCGATCCCAAGCCGCACGCCCACCGCGGCTGCAACCAACAGCGCGGCAGCCGCGACGGCGAGACCCCAACGTCGCCCGGAAGTCACGGCGGACGTTGCTGCGCCTGCCGCGGCGCGCAACGCCACGGCTTCCAGAACCTGACCCCGCAATTGCCGCAAAAATCCACCGTCCGCACGCGCGGGACGGTAGGCACGCTCCAGCAGCCGCCGCACGTTGCGCTCGACCACAGAGTCTTCGGCGTGGGTCATCCGATCCCCCCGCGCCGTTTGGCGACGAGCTCGAACACCTCTGCAAACCCGCGCCGTGCCCGCGCCAACATGGACTCGGTGGCTTTGTCGCTGCGTCCCGCCTCGCGCGCGAGGTCCGCGGTGGAGCACCCTTCGACGTATTTGCGCACCAGGAGGCGCGCGTATTCGACGGGCAGGCTCGCCAGGGTGGCGTCCACCAGCGCGGCGGTCTCCGCAGCGAGCAGTGCGGCGTCGGGCAGGTCGTCCGTAGCGATGCGGGCGAGGACGGCGTCGAGCTCAGGATCCGCATTTACGAGCGCATCCGACAGGCTCATCGGACGCCGGTGGCGTCGGACCTCGCGCAAGCGGTTTTTGGCGATTCCGCATAGCCACGGGTAGAGCCCGCCGCGGCCGTCGTAGGTGTGGATGCGGGCGATCGCGCGCAGAAACGTTTCCTGGACCACGTCCTCCGTCAGCGATCGGTCCGCGCCGGCGCGGTGGTGCACGAACCGGTAGAGCGCATCCGCGTGGCGCTCGAAAAAATCCCGCCCGGCATCGAGATCCCCGCGCGCCACGGCGGCGGCGAGGTCGATGTCGTCCCGCGCGAGGACCGTCACGTCGGGGGCGAGCCCTGCGGGCCGGCCTTCAGCGCTGGCACGCAGACCGTCGGAGCTGCTGCCTCCGCGAGCATGGGGCGAGGGACGGCTCACGTGCGTCCCTTGGCGCGGCAAGGCACGATCCCTCGCAAAAAACCCCGGAAACCGCGCGGAATGGGCTTCTTCGAATGCCCGGGATTCCCGCGACCCCCGCCCGGCGGAATCACCAGCGGAAGTACTCGTGCACGAGCCACGCCCCGGGTGCCGACGTCACGCGCGTGAGGAACGCCCCGAGGTCCGCTGCCGACGGCGCTTTGCCGAGGGCAGCAGCTTCGTCGGCGAGGGCGGCGACGAACGGTGCCGGATGCGCACGCAGCGCTTCGACCAGCGGGGTCGGGTCCGCGGCGTGCTTGCGACCCGCGTTGGCGACGAGCTTCTCGAGGTCGGCGACGATGCGCTCGAATCCGCGTGCGTCGGCCGGTTCAAGTACGTCCCGGGACTTGCGCCGGTCCTTCGGATCGATCGTCGCGCCCACGGCTTCGCCCCAGGCTAGCAGCGTGGGAAGCGCCGCGGAGGCTCCCTGCTGCACGAGCGCGCTCGCAGTGGTCTCCCAGCCGCTGGCCGCCGTCCGGACGATCGCGAGCCGGCCCTGGGCCTCAGCCACCGCCGCGTCGCGGCGACCGTCGAAATCCTCGGCATCCTTCAGGATCGGCAGGGCGTCGAGGAAGCGCCCCTGCTCGATCGCGGGCACCGCTTTTTCGGCGTAGCGGTTGCGCCACGGAATCAGTTGGCGCAACTTGCTCTGCACGACGAGGGATTCGAGCGGATCGTCAAGGTAGGTGACCTCGCCGGGTTGCCAGGCGGCTCCCATCACGAAACCCGGATCGCCTTCCCAAACGACCTTCGAATCGAGGCCCAAAAGCAGCAGGCGCGGCAAGTTGAAGCGGTCGATCGCGTACTGCGTGAATAAGCGTCCGATGCCGAAGCCGTCGTCGAATCCATCGACGCCGACGAGGCCCGGGAAACGGTGGTTTGCAAGGTACGCGTCGAGTCCATCCGCGTCCGTGGCCGACGCGATCGACACGATCCGCAGCCCCACATCCTTGTACTTGTTCTCAAGGTGCCGCAACCAGGTGTGCAGCGGCATGAGGTCGTTTTGCTGGATGCTCCACAACACCAGCAGTTTTGGCGCAAGGCCAAGGTCTGCAAAGGACTCCGGCAACGGCGCTCCATCGGCGGGTTTTACCCAGCGCTTTGGTTGCGGGAAGGGCGGCACCAAGCCCAGGTAACCGCCACCGATTGCTTCGCCGGACGCGGCGAGGTCGGCGAGCCGCTTGTCGCGCTCCAACGCCGCCCCGAAGTCGCGCCCGGAGCGGGCGAGGTAGCGCACGTTGCGGAACTGCGCCTTGCCGGGCCCCGTGATCAGGCCGAAGTTGCCGCGCAAGACGTCGACACTTTGGAAGAGCTGGGAGGCGACGTATTCGCCGTCGAACCAGACGTCGACGAGGTCGCCCACGACATCCACGCGCAGCTTGTGCCAACGTTCTCCCGCGCTCGTGCCCGCCTGCTCCTTCGGATCGGTCACCACGGGTGTGTGCCGCCAAACCTTGAACTGGCCGGGGCCGTAGAACGTCGTCAGGTCTACAAACCCCGTCTGTGCCGCGCCTTCGCGGCCCTTGCGCGGCGGGAAAAGCAGGTACGCGTGGAAGCTGTCGACGCTTTTGCGGCCGAAGACGAGCCCCGCGAACGCCGCTTCGCCGCTGACGGCCATAATTTCGGCTTCCATCGAGAAATCGCCCGACGTGACCGCGTCGAGCGTCAAGAAGCGGTAGTCGTAGGCGTCGGCCTGGTACTCGCCGAGCTGCGCGCCGAGCACTTCGCGATTCGGCGTCCAACCCTGTTCACCCGCCGCCGTCCATCCGGCGAGGTCGCGCTCGTTGTACGCGAGTGTCCACAGGCTCAGGGTCTTGCCGCTGCGCTCGATCGCGGCGGTGTAGAGCTCGCGCATGCCCGGCGCATTCAACGCGGTTCCAAATCCAAGGGCGAGGTCCATCGCCATCAGGTCGAGGCCCTCGGCGAGATAACGCTCGACGAGGGAGCGCGCCGACGCGTGGATCGCGGTGTGCACCTTGTCGAGGGACTTGCGGTTCGGGTCGGCTGCGGCGAGCTTATTTTCGATCTTCGCAAGGAGCTTCGTGTCGCGCGGTTCGGCGTTGTCGACGAGGGCCGCCGCGCGCACGAACAGCTTGGTCGCACGGTCGGGTTCACCGCGCGTTCCCGCAAGGAAATCCCCGAACTCGACGAGCAGCGCCACGTCGTTCGCAGCCGCAGCGTGCCCCTTCTCGAAGTGCTCCGCGGCGATGTCCCATTCCTTGCGCCGCAGCGCGTAGCGGGCCCATTCGAGCCACGGGCGTTCGACTTCGAGCCGCCCGCTTTGTTCGTCCCGCAGCGCGAGGACCCACGCTTTCCACACGGGATCGAGTTCAAGGGTGGTGCGCGGCAGTTTGAACGCATCCGGCGGGAACACGACGCCGGGCGTGGGCGTCGTGGGGTTCGCGAGCACGACGTCCTCGAAGTTCTTGACCGCGCCCTCGCCCATGCGACCGCCGGACTTGTTGATGAATTCGCGGAACGCGGGCCTGTACAGGTACCGGCCGTCCACGGGGTGCTGGTAGTTGTAGAGGAAATAAACGACACCCCACGTGGGTGCGTACCAGGGTGGTCCCCAGGTGTAGCGGTCCTCGAGGACGGTGCGGAAGGTCGGCGCGGTGCGGGGCACGGAGTTGGCGTTCGACGCATCGATGCCATCCGTGTGGTCCTTCATCCACCCCGCGTCCATGCGCTGGGCCAGCGGGAAGAGCCGGTGGTTCGCCGGCAGGTTCATCTGCACGGTGCCGTTGGCCAAAAGGCGGCTGCCCTCGAAAAACGACGCCAGCCCTTCGTTGAGCCACCCGGTTGCGTTGGTGGCGAGGGACACGAACTGGTGCGCCGCTTCGTGGAACAGCGTGCCGGAGAGCTCGGCGATGCCGCCCGGGCCGACGTAGGTTTCGACGGCCGCACCCGTGAACTGCCCCGCCGACCACTCCACCGGACTGGAGCCGTGTCGCAGGTACTCGTCGCGTGTGCGGAAGATGCGCAGCTCGATGCGTGAAACGCTGCCGCCGTCGATGCCGTAGTTGAAAAAGCGGCGGTAGAAGGCGCTCATCTGCTCCATGGCCTCCGCGGCCCGGACCATCACCTCGTAACCGGCGTTGGTGAGCGTGACATAGTTGTCGCGCTCAAGCCGCGCACGTGTCGCCCACGTAGCGTGGTCTTTGTCGAACCCGCGCAACCAGTCCCCTGAAACCCCCTCGAGCAGGTCGCGGGGCCGCGCATCCTCCGCCAGGCTCGGGTCGGGAGCCGCCGCGAGCCGGTCGATGGCCGCCTGGCTCTCGGCTCGTTCGGGGTCGATGCTGAGGATCTCGCGGTGGACGAGGATCGCGGAGTGCCGGCGACCGTCCTTTTCGTAGCGCTCCACGATGGGCAGGAGCTGGGCCACGAAGATTTCGCGCAGGCCGAAGCGCTCGCGCGCGAGGGGATCCGCTGCGACGAGCTCGGCCTGCAGCGCTTGGATCTGGTCGCGCGGCATTCCCTGGGCGATAGCGAGCGCGAGCCGCCGGTGCAGCGCCCAAACGTGCTCGTCCCGCCGGCCCGCCCGTTCGGCCCACGTGGCCCGCAGGCGCCACGCTTCGATGGAGGCGGGGTCCCGTTCGAGGGCGCGCACGCTCTCCCGTTCGACACCCTCAAGGTCGCCGATATCGAGCAGGGTCTGTGCGCGCTGCAGCACGGCCTCGAGCGGGCTCATTTCCTGGGCGCGCGCTGCCGCGGCAAAGGTCGCTGCAGACAGGGCGAGTGCGAGGACGAGTTGGAGGCGGGGGCGGGCGCTGTTCATCACGTGAAGGGGGCGAAGCGGGCTGCCGGGAAGGTGGCGCGAGGAGGGGGCGCGCACAGACAGCCGCGCGCGGAGCGCCTGCGCAGGGGATCCGGCTCAGGCGCCGGCAGTCCCGGGAGCTAGACTACGCGCCATCGGCGAATCCGTTACCGGTTTGGCCGCGAACCCACGCATCTCATCCGCCCCCCCGCGAGCCACACTCGCCGCGGGTGCCCAGGTTTTTCCGCCGCCGCCCGACCGTGAGCCCCGCTCGCAAAAAATACAGCGTCCTGCGCGATCCGGTGCACGGCGACATCTACCTCTCCGACGAGGAGGTGGCGGCGATCGACACCGCCGATTTCCAGCGCCTGCGCGGTGTGCGTCAACTGGGTCTTGCGTACCTCGTGTACCCGGGCGCGCTCCACACGCGCTTCGAGCATTCGATCGGCACACTGCACGTCACCCAGGCAATGCTCGACGCGATCCAACGCAGCCACGAGCTCGACCCGCGCGGTTGCTTGGGTGTCAGCGAAGAGGAGGCCCGCGTCGTGCGCATGGCCGCGCTGCTGCACGATGTCACCCACATCCCGTTTGGCCACAACATCGAGGACCAAAGTGGGCTGCTGGAGCGCCATGACAGCGCCGCGCGCTTCGAAGCCGCGCTTTCGACGCGCACGGAGCTCGGGGCGTTGCTCGAGGCCCAGGGCTTGCGGCGCGACGTGCTCAACGTGCTGTTGCCGGACGGCGCCCCGGGCCGCGACCCGGTCCCGCCGTTCTGGCGCCAGGTCCTGTCCGACACCATCTGCTCGGACCTGCTCGACTACCTCGCTCGCGATGCGTACTTCACCGGGCTGCGCATCCAGATCGATGACCGCGTGCGCAGTTACTTCAAGATCGACCGCGCGAGCGGCAACCTCTTCATCGACCTCGCCAAACGCGAACTCTTGCGCGAGGACATCCTGTCCGAGATCGTGCGCCTGCTGGAGGCGCGCTACTACTTCTCGGAGCGCGTTTATTACCACCACGCGAAGGTCGGCGCCGGAGCGCTCGTCGCGCGGGCCGTCGAGCTGGCGCTGGACGCAAAGTTGGTGGCGGCCGAGGAGCTCTACAGCCAGACCGACGGGTCGCTCTTCGATCTCTTGGAGCGCGCCGCGCAGCGTGCGCCGCGCGAACTGGGCAACCGCATAACCGGCCTGATTGGCCGCGTGCGCCGCCGTCGTCTGTTCAAGCGCGCGGCGGTGTTCCCGCGCTACCAAAACCAGGCCGTGCAGGAAGATCTCGTCCGGCGTTACTTCGCGCGCGGGACGCGCGAAGCGCGGCTCGACGTGGAAGCGCGCATTGCCGACCTCGTGCGCTTTGGCACCGGGCGCGCGGTCGACGTGATCGTGTACTGCCCGGCCGCCCGGATGCAACTCAAAGAGGCCGCCACCCATGTCTTGTGGCCCGGTCAAGTGACGCCCCGGCCACTCTTTGAGTACGCCACGAAGGTACCGCGCCTCGCGGACCTCGAACGCAGTTACCGCGACCTTTGGAAGTTCTACGTGTTCGCCGATTCGGACGATCCGACCGTGCTGGCTGCCGTTCAGCGCGCCGCGGCGGACGAGTTTTCCGCTCACAACGCGTACCAGGTCGAATAGGGCGGCTGCGTGCACCCCTGGGGTGGGAGGGAAAGGATTTCCCATTTAGACGCGGGGCTTCAGGACCTACGTAGACCGGCCGAAATGGGACGTTTGGTTGCCGTTCGGTGAGCACACCGCGACCGGCTCCCTTGAGGCTTGCCATGCGCATTCTCGATGAACTTCGCTTCGAGCTCTGGCACCCTGACCTCTTCCATTCCCGGGGCGCCGGAGTCGATTGGGTACGGCTCAGCGCCAGCGGTGTCGGCGTGGTCGCGAATTCGCTCGAGAGCGTGCGCTTCGAAGCGGACCCCATCGAGTGGATCCGGTGCGAGGAGTGCGCGCGCGAGCGTTGTGGTTCGGGTGCGTATGCGCGCGTGACACGCACCGCATCCCACCTTCTGTTCACCGCTCCCGACGTCCGCGGGCGCGCACCGGCCGACGTGCTGCATACCCATCCGCTCGTGCTCGAGCACGGGGCGCTAGCGCTGCCCATCGACCGCTGGTCGGCGCTCGTCGACCGCGCCGCCGAGGAGGGTGTCGCGCTGCCGCCCGAAACGGTGCTCGAGGAGGCCGGTTGGCGTGAGCTGTGGGCGGCGTGGGTTTCGCCGCTGCCGCCGCTCCTGCGGCGCCTTGAACCGCGCGCGTTCGTCGAGACCCTCGGGCGCACGCTTCCCGAGCGCTCAAGGGAACGCCAGGCGCAGGCGCTCGACGGCCTCGTAAAGCTCGTGCGCTGGTTCCGATCAGGGTGTTTCGAAGGCCGCAGCGCCGCGCTGCTCGACCCGACCGCGATGCGCACTCGCGTCGTGACGTTGGTGCTCGACGAACACCGCGGCGACCACTGGCCGGCCTTCGCGCAAGCCGACTCGGGCGAGCTATACCCCGCGTTTGGCGCGGACCTTGTGCTCCTGATCGATCCGCCGCCCGCGCGGGCCAAGGCGGGTTGAGGCCCGATCGCTCTCAGCCCGCCGCCATGCCGAGGAACCGGCCGAGCCGCACGAGCGCTTCACGCAACTGCGCTTCGCCCAGCGCGTAGCTGAGCCGAACGTGGGTCGGTGCGCGAAACGCGCTCCCCGGCACCAGCACCACACCCTCCTCGTCGAGCAGCCGCTCGCAGAACGCATTCGAATCGGTCGCGCCGCCAAGGTGTGCGGCAACGTCGGGAAACGCGTAAAACGCGCCGTGCGCTCCCGGTGTCGGCAGGCCGAGGTGCATGAGCCCGCGGATGAGGAGTTCGCGCCGGCGCGCATAGTTCGCGCGCATCTCCTCGACCTGGGGCGGTTCGGTCGCGAGCGCGGCGAGGTACGCCGCCTGGGACACTGCATTGGGCGATCCCGTGAGCTGGCTGTGCAGGCGCGCGATGGCTTCGATCGCGTCGCGCGGACCGGCTGCAAAGCCGATGCGATAACCCGTCATCGCGAATGCCTTGCTTGCACCGTCGATGACGATGCAGCGCTCGCGCGCACGGGCGTGGACCTCTAGGGGACTCACGAACGGGCGCTCGTCGTAAACGAGCCGCCGGTAAATCTCGTCGGTCAGCACCCACAGGTCCGCGCGCTCGGCCACGTCCATGACGGCCGCGAGTTCGTCGGCCGTCCAGATGTACCCCGTCGGATTGCAGGGTGAGTTCAAGAGGATGCCGCGGGTTCGGGGTGTCAGTGCGGCCGTGATCGCGTCGAGGTCCGGCCCCAGATCGGCGCGCGCGGGCACGCAGACCGGAGTCGCGCCGGCGATGCGCAGGATCTCCTCGTAACTGACCCAGGCCGGCAGCGGGACGAGCACCTCGTCGCCGGCCTCGAACAGCGCGAGACAGGCGCCGGACAGGGCGTGTTTTGCGCTGTGGCAAACCACCACCTCGGCGGGTGTCCACGTGCCCGTTCGTGTCGCGCCAAGGTGCGCCGCGAGCGCTGCGCGCAGGGCCGGCGTTCCCGCGGCCGCCGTGTAGCGGACATCGCCGGATTCGACCTTCGCCACCGCCGCCCGGCGGACTTCGGGGGGCGCGGGGAAGTCGGGCTCGCCCACGGCCATGTTCACGACGTCGCGGCCGCCCACGGCCATGGCCTTCGCCCGCGCGTCGAGAGCCAGGGTGACGGACAGGGCGATGCCCTGGACGCGTGCGGAGGTCTTCATCGGCACGATTGTGGGAGCGCGGCCCCGCGCCGACAACCGAACACCGCACGGGAAGATCGCGCCCACTCGCGCGTCCACCCCGCGGGGAGCGCCGCCCGCGGAGCGGGGGGCGCGACCCACCCGCGTCCACGACCCGGGCGCCGGTCTCCGACCGCGCCTGCAGCGGAACCCGCACCCGGTTGGACGCGTTTCCTCTCGACGGCGGTGCGAACGGGGCCCCATCGCGCCCTTCGAGCGGCGCCCCGGCAGCCCGCGGGGCTAACCTGGAACCCCCGCGGCTACCCCCCGAGACACCTTCATGAAACGACGCATCCTGCGTTACCTGCTGATCGCGCTCGGCGTGGTCCTCTTCACCGGCTACTTCGCGTTCCGCACGTTTTTCTTCGACCCGTTCGAATCCGGTTACGGCCCGAAGCTGGCGACGCTGGTGCCGCGGGACGTTGATTTTTATGCGTCGAAGTCGAACCTCGCGGGGGATTTCGACACGTTCCCGAAACCCCGGCTGGCAGCGCAACTCGAGTCACACCCGGCTGGCCGCGACTTTCTCGCCTCCGACGAGTGGCGCGGATGGGCGACGTCGCTCGGTCTGATCGACATCGAAGCCACCGTCCGGGCGGAGATTGAGCGCGCACAACTGCCCGCGGGGGTCGAGCCGTTGGCCCTGTTCGGTGGGCGCGAGCTGGCGTTCGCGGGCTTCCTCGGACCTGCCGGGACGGCGCCGCTTGAGTGGATCGCCCTCGGCCGCACCAATTGGGCGGGCAAGCTCGCACTCGAACTTTTGGAGCGCCCGGACTGGATTGGGTTGGCGGAACAGGGCCTCGTCGCCGAGACGGTGGACTCGGGCGTGCGTCTGTCGGGGGCGCAACTCGCTCGACCCCTTTATTTTGGCCGTCGCCGCGACGTGCTCGTGATAGCGACCAACGCAAT
>JBBRWC010000087.1:0-17639 GCA_038246255.1 Planctomycetota bacterium | reverse complement strand
TGAAGGCAGCTTCCGCCGAATCAAAGGCTACGCCGACCTGCCCATCTTGATGACGGCATTGGCCCACACACCCTTGCACTCGCCGGAAACCGCTGCTTGAATGCCTCCCTGCCAGGTTTGCCCCCTCCAAAACTCACAAGGAGGCGGACATCCTCTCAGCCGATGACCCCGGGCGGGCTTCTTCAGCGTGGTTGACTCGCGGCCTTCCGAGCGCGGACCAGCGGGGCATCTGAAGCATCGAGCACAGCTACGGCGTGAGTAGCACCGGGATCGGGTTGCTCGCCAGCTTCACTTCGAGCGTCACCGCGTCGAACACGAGGTAGGCGTGGTGCAGCGTGAGGCCAGCGAGCGACGCGGGCACGCCCGGCGGCAGTTCGAACGTCGCGTAACCTCGGCCCCACGCATCGAGCACTCCCAGCGATCCCTGCAGGATGGACGAGTTGGGCTGGGAGAGCGTTTGCGCGAGATAGGCGTCGGGCAGGAGCGGGAGCACTGCGTTGCCGAGCGGCACGCCGGGTTCGATGCCGGTCGCGCTGCCGAGCAGCAGGTAGAAATCGCCCGCGTGCTGGGCGCACGCGCCAAGTTGCATCGCTTGGGCGCCACCGGCTCCGAGCGCCACGGACGACGACGCGCCATTGAGGTGTGCGCCCCCGTCGTAGGAAAAAAGGTGCACGCGACCCGGGGCGGTGGTGCTCGTCTGACCGGATGCGCCCACAGCGAACTGATCGCCATCGCGTGCAAGACTCGCCCCGAACCATCCGCTGACCGTCGGATTGCTGCCTGCCACCTGGATCGCATCGCTCCATCCGTTCGTCGACCGGCGGTACGAATACACGATGCCCGCGGCCTGGAGTGCCGACCAATGCGCGGGCGCTCCGACGAGCAGCTCCTCATCCGTGAGGGAGAGGCTGTAGCCGTACCGCGGCAGCGCGCCCCAGGGTTGCTCGGCGAACTTGTACGTCTGCTGCCACCCTTCGGGTCCTTTTTCGAACAAGTACACCGCTCCGCCGTTGATGAACGGTTTGTCGTGAGCAACGGCACCGATCGCCACTGCGTCCCCGCGCAGCGCAACCGCGTACCCGTACTCATCCGCCGACGCCAAATCGGTCGGCAGCAACAGCGCCTGTTGGACCCAGTCGCCCGAACTCTGGCGGTCGAAGACGTACGCTCGACCCGTGCCGCCCTTGGGCGCACCAATCACCAATCGATCGCCCTCGAGCGCGACCGCGGCGCCGAACCAATCGTCGAGGGTATCGAGCGACGGGATGATCTTGGCCTTTTGCACCCAGGTGCTGCCCTCGCGCTCGAAGACGAACACACGCCCCTTGCCGCCAAGCACCGACGCCCCCTTGGCCGCGATGGCCGCGCGATTCCCGTCCATCGCCATCGACCAACCAAACGCCCAGCACTCCGCGTCCGGGATGGTGATCTTCTGAGTCTGGGGCCACGTGCCGTCCGGACGACGGGTGAAGACGTAAGCGGAGCCTTTCGAGTTGAGGACGCCGTCGTCCCGCCGCCCGACGAGCGCCACCCCACCGTCGATGGCCGCGGACCACCCGAAGCGCTGGCCATCTGCGGCATCGGAGGCCTGAAGGGTCGCGGACAGTTCCCACCCCGCGTCCTTCCGCTCGTACACGAAGGCCCGGCCGGGAGCGGGGGACGGCGCGCCCACCACGATTTCATTTCCGCGAACGGCGACGGCATGCCCGAACCAGCTATCCGTCGGCGAGGGGTCATCGATTCGCAGCGTTTCGCAGGGCGATACTTGGGCGCGACCGTGCCCGATCATGACAAGGCCGAGGGAGGCAGCAATTGGAGCGAAGCGACGCATGGTTGGTTGTTGTGGGGGGACGCAGCGGCCCGACGGTCTAGAGGTTCGCTGACACGGACATCGCCTTTTACAACACGATCCAGCCTACCGGACGAAGAACAAAATTGCAACACCCACCTTGCACAGCCCGCCAACGCACTGTAAGGTATAGGTCGGGTTCCTGGCTTCGCCCCTAACGACCCGCGCTCCCGAATCATGACCAAACTCCTATCGGTCGCTTTAACTTTGCTGGCGCCCCTCGCCACGCCCGCGTCTGTCGCAGCCCAGTCGCCCCTGCATCCACTGATCAACTTGGGTGACGGGATCGCAAGGGCCAGCGCAGTGACCCAGAACTCCACGGAAGCGCCGGACGAAAAACGATTCTGGGTCGGGCAGGGAGTCCGCCGAGCGCAGATACAAATCGACAATCGCGAGCGAAACTTCAGTGAGGAGCTAGTCGGCCAGGACTATTCCAGCGAGATCATCGATCTGGAGTTCGACGAGCTGAGTCCGGTCACGGATGATCACCGACTCTTCGTCCTCACCGCCTATCAGCAGAGGACCGGCGTGCCTGGGAAGCTGCAGTACTTGAATGTCAGCAGCCCCGGGGCTCCGTTCGAGGTCGCGCTCGTCGAGCTCACAGATCCGTCCACGACCCCGCGCCCGTACGACATCGTCAGCATCTGCGTCGTTCCCGAGGAGCAGCTTCTACTCGCCGGGGGGACGCTCAAGAGTATTTCGCCTTTGACGAAGGACGAGCCGATTCTGATGCTCTTTCGGTACGGCCAACCATCGCCCACGGAACCGGATCAGTTGGTGAAGATCGCGGAAGCGCGGCCAGGGCTTGTTCCGCTTCCGTGCGGCGGCGGCAGCTTCCACAACGTTCGCGGCGTGCTCGGGGTGTTTGCCCATCGCGTGGCAGACGATCTGCTTGCCTTTCCGACAATCGCCGTCGACGGCCACAACAACCCGATGCCGCGCGGTGTCGGGCTGGTGCGGATCGACGCGGATGCCCCGCTCGAAGCCGATCGGCTTGTCTGGATGACCGATCCGCAACACGCCATCGACCCGGCCGGAGCCGAATACCTGCAACTTTGCACCGGGTCGGCGAACCCGCCGTCCAATGATGCAATTTCCGTGCGGTGGCTCGACTTCGTCGACACGGTGAACGCCGAAGAGGAGCCCCAGACCCTGCTTTATCTCGCGTGCGGCTCCGCCTGGCAGGTCCGGGAGTACGACATCACGAACGTGGTCGGTTCCGGCGGCTTCGTCCCGGGCGCTGTGATCGAGATCCCCTTCAACCCCGGGATCGCGAATGGCTCGGACAACCTGTACTGGATCGCTGCGCGGCACGAGCCCGCGCAGAACGTGGACCTTCTCTACGTCGCGGGGCGCCACCACATGTACTGCGTGCATCGGACGCTGCACAGCTACCAACAGACCAACCATTGGCTCCGGAACGGCGAGGACATGGAAGGGCATGTCGTCGTCGAGCAAACGCTGACCACCAACGGCGACCGTGAGCATGTGTGGACAGTCGCCG
Source organism: Planctomycetota bacterium (assembly GCA_038246255.1). GTDB lineage: Bacteria > Planctomycetota > UBA1135 > UBA1135 > RI-242. The sequence continues at coordinate 14,286 of JBBRWC010000087.1, read as the reverse complement.
CGGAGACGAGCCATCCGTGGACGATCTTCGATATGACGGACCGGTTCCACAACCCCGCGCTCGAGGCGCCCGACGTGCTCGAAAAGCGCTTTGCTCCGGGTGGTTGTGACGGCGGGGTCGCGGTTCCCGAGCTCGATTCCGTGTACTTCGGGTACTTCGCCGGGATCGCGCGACTCGACGTCGGGACGATGTTCGACGATGGCGGTGCGGTGCCTCCTGCGATCACCCCGGTGTACGACTCCTACCAACCCGCGATCGTGCCGGCGCAGGGAGAACAGATCATCGAGCAGATCGACCTCATCCGGTTCCCTGGGACGACCGATCCTTTCCGACTCTTCACGCCAAACGGAGCGGGCGACATCCTCGAGTGGAAGATCGACACGGCGCTGCCGGCGTTCACGAAGAACCCATTGCCGCCGACTTTGATCGAGCTCGACTGGGATGTCTCGTGGCCGGAGGCCTACGCGAACTGCGCGACCGCGGGGTGGTCAGAGCACGCACAACGGCCTTACTGCTCGTGGATTACTTCACGACAGGCCTGTCGAAGGAGGTTCGCGTGGGACGCTACTGGCCGCGGTACGGTGGACAGAACCCCGTCTGGCAAGTGCTCGATGTGACCGCGATCGCGGACCCCGAGGACAAACTTCAAGACTACGTCAAAGACATTGCGATCGCGCGCGACGCGAACGGTTTCGATCGCTGGGGGATCGTTGCGCTTCACAACGGTATCGTCGTCCTCGATCTTGGGAGCGCATCGTCCCCCATGGACTTTGCGGCCGTCGACACGTTCTACACGGTCGCGACATCCCAGGACCCCACCCGCCTCCACGATGGCAACGAGTACCCCGATGTGGTGGGGGTCGCCGGAATCCCTGGGACGATCGCGATCAGCGCGGGAAAACCAAGCGACGCAGGCGCGGTAATCGTCCTCCTAGCGCAGGACGAAACTACGGGTCAGATCGCGAACATCGATTACTTCGTGTGGGATGCGGTTGGCGGCGTCGATGGCATACCGGGCACGGACTTTTTCAAGCCAGGTCCCCTCGAGTTTTTCCAAGTCGGCGACGGTTCGTACCGGCTCTACGCCGGGTGCAGCTTCTCCGGCGCCGTGCTCGAGTTCCCGGTCGAAGAGGATCCGTACGGCACGTGGCTCGGCACACCTGAGGTTTGGGAAGGCGGGACACACCCCAACGCGGTCTCCGACATCCGGCCGTATCCGGTCGGGCATCCCGACGGGCTGCCGCGCCTCCTCGTCACGCGCTACCGGCAAACGGTCGCGATACTCGCGGCCTCCGAGACACTGGCGCAGCAGCCGTAAAGTCCCGCGCGGGTCGGGTCGCGGAAGCTCGGCCCGTCAAGACGGCGTTTTTGCGAGCGAGCAGTTCGGCGAGGAGCCGGGTGCCCCGGCCGCGCCCGCGGCCCAATCAACGATCTTTTTCCCGTTGCGTGACAGTTAGCCGTGGATCGGTTCCCGGCCGCACGGGGTGCCGGATCGGGAGCGGAAGCGCGCTCACGGTGGGCCGGGGGGGGACGTATCCTCTGCCCCATGATTCGGGCGGAGAACCTGAGGAAGTGTTACGGCGCGACCATCGCCGTCGACGGGGTGACCTTCGCGGTCGAGCGCGATGAGATCGTCGGGTTCCTCGGGCCCAATGGCGCGGGCAAGAGCACGGTTCTGAAAATGCTCTCGACGTGGCTTCCGCCGACGTCTGGAACCGCCAGCGTCGCGGGCCACGATGTGGTGCGCGACCCCCTCGGCGTCCGCGCGACGCTGGGATACCTGCCGGAGCACAACGCGCTGTACGACGGCATGCGCGTCGCGGCGTTTATGCGTTTCATGGCGCGCGCGCGCGGCCTCGAGGGGCCGCTGCTCGCCCAACGCCTCGATTGGGTCGTGGATGCGTGCAACCTCGCCCCCGTCCTGAAAAAGCGTGTGCAGGAGTGCTCGAAGGGCTTTCGCCAGCGCATCGGCCTCGCGGCGGCACTCGTGCACGACCCGCAGGTGATTTTGCTCGACGAGCCCACCCACGGCCTCGATCCCCTACAGGTCGTCGCGTTCCGCGAGTTCCTGCGCGGCCTGCGCCACGGCCGAGCCATTTTGTTCTCGAGCCACATCCTCGGCGAGGTCGCGGCGATCTGCGAGCGCGTGCTGGTGATCCAGGGCGGAGTCTTGCTGGCGGACGCCAAGGTGTCTGCGCTGGAGGCGCGCGCGCGATCCGAGGGTGTTGACCTCGAGCGTGTGGTGCTCGACATCGTGCGGGCGGGTCCGGCGCAGCAGAAGACCGCATCCGCTGCGGCAGGAGCTGGCCGATGAGCGCCAAAATCACCGCCGCCCCGCGCGGCGAAAGTGTGGCACGGGAGAGCGCCCCCCCGACCAACCGCGGCACCGCGCTGCGGCCCGGGTTCGCGCGCGGCATCGGGCTCGTCGCGGCGCGGGAGCTGGGCGCGAGCTTTGATTCCGGCGTGGCCTACGTCTACACGATCGCGTTTGCGCTGCTCGCGAACTCGATCTTCATGAACGAGTTTTTCCTGGCCGGCCACGTCGATATGGGTCCGTGGTTCGACGCGATGCCGCTGTTGCTCGCGGTGTTCCTGCCCGCCGTCACGATGCGGTCGTGGGCCGAGGAAAAGCGCCAACGCACGATCGAACTCTTGCTCACATTGCCCCTGCGCCCGGTGCAGGCAATCCTCGGCAAGCTGCTGGCCGCCCTGGGCCTATTCGGTGTTTTTGTGCTCTCATCGGCACCCATCGTCGCAATGCTCTTCGCACTGGGTGAACCCGACGCGGGGCGCCTTGTGAGCGGTTACCTGGGCCTCGGGCTCTTAGGACTGCTGTTCCTCTCATTCGGGCTGTTCCTGTCGGCGGTGTCCGGCGATCAGATCACGGCGTTCGTCCTGACGGCGCTGCTCGCGTTCCTGCTCGTTCTGACCGGGGACGAGCGTTTTGTCGCCGTGCTCGATGGCCTCGCGCCGAACCTCGCCACGGGCTCGTTCCTCTACGACCACGTTTCCGTGATGCCGCACTACGAGGCCTTTGCCCGCGGCGTGATCGCCCTGCCGAGCGTGCTCTACTTCACGGGCCTATCGGCGGCCTTCCTGTGGCTCAACGGGCTGCTCCTTGAGCGCACCCGCGATTGATCGCCCGATGGGACTGCGCGGCTTTTTGATCCTCGGCCTGTGCGCGCTGCTCGCCTTCGCGGCGGCGATGCTCGCGACCGACGTCGCCCGTCCGATCGACGCGGTCCTCGAGTTGGGACGCGGGCGACCGACCCGCGTGGACGCGGAAGAAGCGCGTTTCCTCGCGGAGTACCCCGAGGACGTCACCCTGACGTACTACGTCGGCGCCCCCGACGCGCTCCCGTCGCCGATGCGGCAGATGGAGCGGCGTGTGCGCGCGGTGCTCGACAACCTGGCCAGCGCGTCCGCGGGGCGGATCGAGGTTCGCGTCCTGCGGCCCGATGCGGACCCCGCGATCGAGCGCTTCGCCGCGAGCCGCAACGCTGCGCCCTTCCGGCGCCGTTCGGTGGTTGCGGACCGTTTCAGCGAAGCGACGGTGTGGTCGAGCCTCGAAATCGCGGCTGGAGCGAACCCGCCGGTGCTCCTTCGCGCGCTGGGCCCCGAGCACCTGCCGCACCTGCGTGCGCTGATCCTGACCCACCTGCGTTCGATCCTCGAACCACCGCGTCCGCGGGTCGCATTCGCCGCGCCGCCGGGATTCTCGGCGTTCGAAGCGCTGCTCGCCCAAGTTGCGGACGTGGAACGCATCGACCTCGACGGCGGCGCACGGCCATCCGCGGACGCCGACCTCGTCGTTTGGCTCGAGCCGCGCAACACGGATCCCCGCCTGCTCGCGGACCTGGAGGCTTTCCGCCAGGACGGCGGGTCGCTCCTGATCGCGGGGTCGGAGTTCCGCGCGGAGGTGGGCACAAACGCCGCGGGGCAACCGGAGCTGCGCCTTGCCGAACGCGGCCTCGACGCACGCGTGCTGTGGTCGAACTTCGGCCTCGAAACCCTCGGCCGCGTGGTTTTGGACGAGCGCAGCCAGCGTGTGGTGCTGGGCGAGAGCGAGTTCGACCTGCCATTCCTCGTGCGCAGCATCGGGCACAACCAGGATTTCCGCGGATTTGTCGACCAACCCGCGGGATCGCTGCTGTTTGCCGCGCCGACGGCCTTTGCGCTGAACGGCGAAGCGCTTGCCCAGCGGCGCCTCGGCGCGCGCGTGCTTGCGACGAGCTCCGACCGCACCACAACACGCGACCTCGCGATCGGGCCGCCCGGCAGTCCTATTGCGGTTCCGCTCGCGGACGTGGCGGTCGAAGCGCCGGGAACACGGCCGCTCGCCAAACAGCCTCTCGCGGTGTTCGTCGAACCCGACGACACGTGGCAAGGCGCCCTGCTCGCCCTCGGCTCCGCTTCGGCGCTGCACGACGGCAGCTTCGACGACCCGCTCTTTGCACACAACCGCTTCGCGCAGATCGTCGCGATCGAACTGCTCTCGAACGCGCGACTCGTCGCGCGCCGCACGGACCTGCAGCGGCCCGAACGCCTGCCCGCGCTCGGCAACGCCCAGCGCATCGCCCTGCGCCTCGCGGTACTCCTGGCGTTGCCGGGTTTGCTCCTCGCCGTGGGATTCGCGCGCCGCGATGGACGGCCGCGCGACGGAGTGCGGACAGGGCTCCGGCGTGTGGGTACGAGCCTTGCCGGCCTCGTCGTGTTGCTGCTGTGCGGCGCAGGGCTCGCAGCCCTCGGCAAAACCATCGGCCTTTGGGCGGACCTGTCCGCAGGCGGCGTCAACCGAGTCTCCGCGACAACCCTTGCCCTTGCCCGCGAACTCGAAACCAACGGACCGGTCGAACTCACGTGGTATGGCTCCGCGCTCGCGCGCCTCGCGCCCGAGCAGCGCGCGGGTGCACGCCGCGCGCTGGCGCTGTTCGAGCAGTTCGCAGGTGAGGCCGGTGGCGCGGCGAGCTTCGAGCGCATCGATCCTGCGAGCCTCGCCGAAGAAGCGCGCGCGGAACTCGAAACCACCGGCATCACGCCTTTCCAGGTCCGCACCGAGGACGGCGAGCGCACCGAAGTCCGCGCGGTCCATGCCACGTTGCGTATCCGCCACGGGTCACGCACGGAAGACCTGCTCTTCCCGGACGGCCTCGCGTTCGAGGACGCCGAGTTCCGCTTGGCCCACGCGCTGTGGCGGCTGCGCGAAGGGCGCTCCGCCGTCATCGCACTTGCAACCGATTCCCCGCGCCTCTCCCCCGCCGAGGCCCAGACAGAGTTCCTCGCGCGCCAACGCTTCGCCCCGAGCGGCACCGACGTTTACAGCCTCGCGCGTGCCGCCCTGGAACGCGCCGATTTCCGCGTGGTGCACGTTGCGCCCCAAACCGGCGCGCTGCCCGAGAACGCCGATGCCCTCGTTTGGCTCCAGCCGCGGCGCTCCATCGGCCGCATGCTCGACGCGGCCGTGCACCATCTGGCCGGCGGAGGCCGCGCGCTGATCGCCGCGCAGCACTTCGCGATCCAGCCGCAGCAGCACGAGGGCAGCGACTTCGGGTCGGTTTACTGGCCCCAGCCGCAAGTCCCGGACCTCGAAACGACGTACCTGCCGGAACTCGGCGTGGAGCTCGTGCGCGAAGTCCTGTTCGATGAGTTCTCGGCCGACGTGCCCCTCGTCACGCGCATCGGCAGCGACCCCGTTCAGAAGGCGTACGACGTGCAGACGTCCGCGCTCCCGTTTTTGCTGCGGATCGGCACGTCCCAGCACACCGTCGATCCCGTGACCGCGGGCATCGGCGACCAGGTGCTGCCATTTGGCAACGCGATCCGCCTCGACGAAGGCCGGCTCGCGGCGCGCGGCCTCGTCGCAACACCGCTGATGCGCACGAGCCCGCGCACGTGGAGTTTTCCGTGGCGCGGGGGTTACCTGCCACCGGAATTGCTCTTGGGCCCGCCGGCGGATGACAGCGGAGCGCCCGATTTCGCCGGCGAAAAGTTCGTCGCCGTGCGTGTGACGGGCCAGTTCCCCCTGCCGGTCGAACCGCTTTTCACGGCCGTCGAAGGCGAAGCCGTGCGGGTCGCTCCAAAACTGCACCCAGGCGAACTTCTGCTCATCGGTGGGTCCGAGTTGTTCAAGAACGAGCGCATCCTCGACCCGCGCTTTCGCGCCGATCGGTTGCTCGTCAACGCCGCGGCGCACCTCGCATTGCCCGCGCCGATCGCGGAGCTTGCGGGACGTCGCGCGGTTCCGCCGAGCCTGGCGCCGGTCGCCGACGAGCGGCGTGTGCTGTGGCGCATCCTGGTGATCGCCGGCGGTCCCGCGGTCGCGTTCGCGGCGTTTGTCCTGCGCCGCGTCGCCACGGCTCGCACGACCCGCGCAATCCCTCCGGCAGCAGCGCGGAGCACCGCGGGGGTGCGCCCGTGAGGCGTGTGAAGCTTTCACCTCGCTCGCGCACCACCGCGGCAGTGGCGGTGCTCGCAATACTGGTGGTCGTCCTCGCGTTCGTGCGCGCCAAAACCGCCCCCAGCGGGACAGCCCCCAAGGTCGCGGTAGAGCCGCTCGTCGAGCCCGCTGTGGCAGAGACCTGGACGGTCGCCGCGGTGACGGTTTCGCGCCGCGGAACGCGCCCGTTCCTCTTCGGACGTCAGGACGGCCAATGGCGCTGTTTGACCCATGCGAACGCGTGGGTGACCGAGGGTGCGATCGACCAACTGATCGCCGATCTCCTGAACGCCCAGGTCAGCCCGCGTGGACGGACGGCGGAACCCGCGCGCTACGGGCTGACTTCCGTGCCCGAGCTGCGCATCGAACTCCACGGGCCGCAGGTTCTCGCGCAACCCGATCGGGACGTGCTCTTCACCCTCGACGTGGGCGACGCGCTGAGCGCGCAGGGCACAAACTTCGTTCGCATCCCCGGGCGCGACGGTGTCCTCGCACTGGAACTGGACCTCGTCGAGCGACTCGCATCCGAACCCGGCCAACCCCCGCTGATCGAAAAGCTGCTGATCCCCACCGCTTGGGACGGGCGCACACGTGGTGTCGACCAGGTGCTCGTGGAACGCGACGGTGGCACGGGGATCGCGCTCGCGCGGGAGCGCCTGCCCGCCGGGCCCGACGGTGAAGAGGCGTGGCGCTGGCGGCTCGAGCGGCTCGAGGGTGGCGGGGTGCGCGACGCGGAGGAGGGCCTCGCGGGGCTCTACCTCACGTTCCTGTTCCGCGTCGAGTTCGAGCGCCTCCTCGAAGCGCGCGACGTCGATCCCGAACTCGCGCTGCATCCCGTGGCGCGCATCCAACTGTTTGCGACGGGCAGCGAGCCACCGCTGGAGCTCGCCCTGTTGCCTCCCCTCGCCGACGGTCGCCGGGTTGTGCTGCAGGCCAAGGACCGCCTCGTCCTCGAAATCACCGACGAGGTCGCGGCGCTGCTCGCCGCGACGTACGAACACCTGGTCGACATCGAAACCACACCGGCCTGGGACCGCTGGCTGCGCGTCCAGTTGCCGCCGGACCTGATGCAGGAACGGCGTTAGCGGCGCGGCGGCCACAGAGGACGCGCGCTGGGAGCCAACCGCCCGAAGCCAACGGCGTCCGCCGCGCGAAGTTCCCCGGCTACCATGCGCAGCCAACCCCCAAGGGAGTCCCCATGATGCGCTTTCTCTGCCGCGCCCTCGCGCCGCTGCTGCTCGCCCTCGTCCTCGTTCCCGCAGGCGCCTTCGCCCAGGAATCGCCCGTTGTGCGCCGCCAGGCGTTTCGCTGGGCGCCGGATGGCATCCACCTCGCCGTGGATGGAGTGGCGGTGGATGCACGCACGGGCGAACCCGTGGATCCGTCGTCCGTCCCGGCGTCAGCGGCCGAGGAGCCGACAGCACCCGATCGGGGCGCCGCGCGCGAGCGCGCCAAACTGGCCCTAGAAGCCGCCCGGGTCGCTCCGCTGCCCGCCAACGCGCTCGCCGGCCAACGGTCGCGATCGACGCTTCCGCGCGCGCCCGAGGTCGCGACCGGACTGCAGCTTGACGACCAGGCAGTGACCGGCGCGATCGTGCTCGACGGCCAGCTTTGGGTCTGGCGCGACGGTTCCGGCGCAGTGCCCGTCGGCGCGGATGGCCTCGAAGGTGTGCGGCACTTCACGATCGCTCCCGACGGCAAAACGGTGGCGTACATCGACGGTTTCGACCTCGCGCTTGCCCGCACCGAAGACGGTCGCGTTTCGGCCCTCACGCAAGACGGCGGTGAGGAAATGTTCCACGGCGAGCTCGATTGGGTCTACCAGGAAGAGCTGTACGGCCGCTTCGACTTTCGCGGCGCCTGGTGGTCGCCGACGGGCAACCATCTTGCGTTCATCTCGATCGACGAGTCCGGAGTCGACACGTTCACTGTGACGGATTACCGGCCGCAGAACCAGACGCTGGAGCCGCTCAAGTACCCCAAAGCCGGCACGACCAATCCCCGCGCGCGGCTTTCCATCGCACACGCCGCGGACGGCGCCGTGGTGCCGGTGGACCTGGGTGCCTACAACGCGGCCGACGGCATTTTGATCGTTCGTGTCGGCTGGAGCCCGAAGGGCGAACATGCGTATGCGTTCGTGCAGGACCGCGAGCAGACCTGGTGCGATCTGCTGCAAATCGAACCGGACACGGGCAACGCCAAAAAACTCCTGCGCGACAGCTCCCCCGGCGCATGGGTCGACCGCCCGCCGGAACTCCACTGGCTTTCCGACGGCACGTTCCTGTTCCAGAGCGCGCGCACAGGATTTGAACACCTTTACCGCTACAACCAAGCGGGCACGTTGATCGCCGCGGTCACCCACGGCGATTGGCGTGTGCGCGGCATCGAGCGTGTGGACGAAGCCGGCGGATGGATCGCCGTGTCGGGCAGCGCGCCCGAGTACGCCATCGGCGACACCGTTTGGCGCGCGCAGCTCGATGGCTCGGATGTCGTGCGGATCACACAGGGCCGCGGCCATTGGAAGCTCGATTGGAACGGCGACGGCAGTCTCGCGCTCGCGCGCATGGAACACATGGGGAATCCGGGCGCGACCTGGATCCTTTCCGCCGCAGGTGAACAAGTGCGGCAGGTCGCGCAGGAAGAGCTGCCCGCGGACTTGGCCGTGCCGAACTGGCATCAGGTGGAAACCCGCGACGGCGAGTGGATCGACGTGGTCGTGACTTTGCCCGCGGATTTTGATCCCGAGCAGCTCTATCCGGTCTGGCTCGACACCTACGCGGGTCCCGACAGCCCTTCGATCACCGACCGCTTCCGCCGCGAGCGCAAGAGCGCCGATTGGTACGTGGGGTTGTCGGTCAACGTGCGCTCCGCCAGCGGCCGGGGAATGAAGTACACCGCCGCCTGTTACCAGGACTTCGGCGCGAGCGAACTGCGCGATCTCGAAGACGCGGTGGCGTGGCTCGTGCACACGCACGCCTACTGCGACCCCGCCCGCGTGGCGATCAGCGGCTGGAGCTACGGCGGGTTCATCGCCGCCTACGCGCTGCTCAAGAGCAACACATTCCATTGCGCGGTGGCGGGCGGCGGCGTTTACGACTGGGCGCTCAACGACCCGATCTACACCGAGCGCTACATGCGCACGCCGGCCAACAACCCGCGTGGTTACGCCAATGCGTCGGTGATCGCCGCGGCTAAAAAGCTGGAGCGGCCGCTGCTGATCGTGCACGGGGCGATGGACGACAACGTCCACGTTCAAAACGCCTTCCAACTGGTCCTGGCCTTGCAGGAAGCGGGTTCGCAGTCCTTCGGAATGATGCTCTACCCCACGTCGCGCCACGGGGTGCGCAGCAACCACTGGACGGTGCTGCGCGAGCGCTTCCTGCGCGAGCACCTGGGTGGCGCGCGCCCGCGCGGCTGACCCTCTCCTCCCAACGAACCGGGCCTAGGGCGCGAGCAGCACAAGCGCGCTCGGCGCCGAAAAGCGGGGATCCGCACCAGATCCGTTCCACACCAGCGCCTGAACGTAGAGCCGCACGGCAGCGGCGCCGGGCGCGGGTTGCAGACCCATTCCGCCGTTCAAGTCCGCAGTGCCGCCGGCGCCGACTTGGATGAACGCAAACGGCACGGGGTCGACGAGCGCGAGCACGCCGGCAACACCGTCCAACGGCATGCCGGCGAGTTCTGTCGCCACCATCAGGAGCGCGAAGTCGAACGGTTCCGCGGCGACGCGGATGGGGTGCGATTCACCCAGGTTCGCGGGTGAGGTCGTGCGCGCAAATCGCGGGCCGGCCGCCAGATCCACGAATTGAGCCCCAAGGAGCACGACCGTTTCGCCCGCAATCCCGGCCGCGCAGCTCGCCGAAACCGCAGCGGCCCCCGGGCCGCCCGAAATCAGCGCGCTCTCGGAATGGATCTGCGCTCCGTGGGTGGCGCGCAAGCCGACACCACCAGAACCGCTCGGAAAACACGTGCCTGCCGTGTCGATAAAGCCTTTGCCGCCCTTGCCGCCCGCCACCTGCACTCCGCTCAGAAGCGTGCGGCCGCCGGCGACCCGCAGCGCCTCGGCCCCGTCGAGGCCCGGCACGAGCAGGCTGCCGATCTTGAAGCCCTGCACCGACTCACCGCCTTGGATCCAACCGCCGGACCACGCGACGTTCGAACCTTCGAACTCTGCCCCGCGGAAGGGCAGTTGGCCTTGGCCGATCGTCGTGCCCGGCCCAACGCGCGCGCCGGAGACGTGCACCGCCGCGCAGCGTCGCAACAGGAGCTGGGGATGCTGCGCTCCGAGGTTGTCGTCGAACGCAAATCCCTCGACCTCGATGGTCTCGAGGAAGATCGGCCCTTCGCAGTGCTCGAAGGAAAGCACCGGCCCGAGGGAGTCGATCGTGACGATGCGCATGCCGCGAACGGTCACCGATTGGTGCGCGGCAATGTCCGACACGATCACACGGCCCTGGATGCCGGGAAAGAGGATCAAACCGCCCAACGATCCGATGACGAGCGGTTTTCCGATCAGCGTCAGGGACTTCCCCTTCAAGCGGAAGCCCGCGTAGTCGGGCCCGGCCGCGGTCTCGATCACGATCACATCGCCATCGGAAGCCGCGTCGATCGCCGGCTGGACCTGGTCGAAGTCCGCGCCGCTCGACGGATTCTTGTGGACACGCCAGACGTTCTGCGCAAGCGCGACGTCAAAGCAAGCGATCCATGCAAGCAACGCGGCGACCGGCATCACCACGCGGCGGCGGATGGCACCGCCCCCGCCGATGGCACGCTGCGGCTGCGAAGTGGGCGGAGCAGAGAAAAAGCGTGCGCGCATGGGAACTCCTGGGTTCGCGGAGCGGGGCCACCGGAGCGGAGCCCGAGAGAGCGAGCCTACCCCGGCTGTCCCCTCCCGTGTGCCGCGGCGTCGCGTCCGATCCCCGATCCGCGCTCCCCCGGCCACGTGGTGTGCTCTCAAGCGCTCCCAGATCCGAACGTCGGGGCGCATAACGACAAAGTGACCATGCAAAACACTTCCCGAAACGGGCCCGCGGCCCGGCGGGGAGCGCAGCTCGACCGACGCGGCGGGCTCGTATGGCTCTTCGACGGGCCCACGGTCTGCGTTGGAAAGGGGTCCGTGGGCGCTCAAGCTCGCATCTGGCTCCAGGGCGGGCCTCCAGGCCCGCGCTCCCGCCCGGCGACAGCTTCAAAGCGCAGCAACGTTTTGATGCGCAGTGCGCTGGGAGCGCGGGCCTCCAGGCCCGCCTTGGAGCGATGGGCGACCTCGACCCCCGGCGCGCTGGGGTCACTTGCCGATCAGAAAGTGCACAACGTCGCTCTCGCGCATGACGTACTCGCGCCCTTCGACCCGCAGCTTGCCCGCCGCTTTGATCGCGGCTTCGGTCTTGTGCTGCACGAGGTCGCCCACGGAGTAGACCTCGGCGCGGATGAACAGCTTCTCGAAGTCGGTGTGGATCACACCGGCCGCAACCGGAGCCTTGTCGCCCTTGTGGATCGTCCAGGCGCGCACTTCCTTCTCACCGGCGGTGAAGTACGTCTGCAGACCCAAGAGGTCGTAGGTCGCGCGGATCAATCGCGTGAGTCCCGACTCGGGCAACCCCAGGTCGGCCAGGAACGCCGCGCGGTCGGCGGGTTCCATTCCCGACAGGTCCCCTTCGATGTCCGCGCACAGCGCGATGCATCCGGCGCCCGTCGCCCGCGCGTGGGCTTCCACGGCTTCGACGAGCGGACTCTTGCCGCCGAGGTCGTCGGCCGAGACGTTGGCGACAAACAGCACGGGTTTCATCGTCATGAGGCACAGGGACGCGAGCGCGCGGCGCTCGGGATCGGTCCAGTCGAGCCCGCGCACGGACGTGCCCGATTCGAGCGACACCTTGGCGCGTTCGAACGTCGCTTGCTCCAAGAGCGCTTCCTTGTCGCCCGCGCGCGCTTTCTTGCCGACGCGGTCCAGGGCGCGCTGCACCGTTTCGAGGTCCGCGAGCGCGAGCTCGATCTCGATGACCTCCATGTCGGCCTTCGGATCGACCTTGCCAGAGACGTGCACGATCTCGCCGCCGTCGAAACAGCGCACGACGTGCAGGATTGCGTCGGTCTCCTTGATGTTCGCGAGGAACTTGTTGCCCAGGCCCTCGCCCTTCGACGCACCGGCGACGAGCCCCGCGATGTCGACGATCTTCACCGCGGCCGGGATGACCCGCTGGGTCTTGATGAACCCGTGGATCACCTCGAGCCGCTCGTCCGGCACATCGACGACACCCACGTTGGGCTCGATCGTGCAAAACGGGTAGTTCGCGCTCTCCGCACCTGCGGCGGTGATGGCGTTGAAGAGGGTCGACTTGCCCACGTTGGGCAGACCGACGATGCCGGCGGCAAGGCTCATGGGAGGAAGCTTGGGGGAGATGGGAGGGCGAAGATCTTAACCGGGCCGCTGGGACGCTCGCTGGCGCCCGCGGAACGAAGGCGTTCAGCCGCGCGGCGTGTGCGGCAAACGGGCAATGCAATCCACCTCGACGCGCGCGCCCTTGGGCAAGGCGGCGACGGCGACGGTTGCGCGGGAGGGCGGCACGGGGCCGTCGAAATAACGCGCGTACACCGCGTTCACCGCGGCAAAATCCCCCATGTCGACGAGGAAGACGGTGCAGCGCACCACGTCGGCCGGGCGGGCGCCGGCGGCGGCGAGCACGGCGACGAGGTTCTCGAGCAGGCGCTCCGCCTGTTCGGCAGCCGTGGTGCCCGTCAGTTCGCCGGTTTTGGGATGCAGGGCGATCTGGCCCGAGCAAAAAACCCAATCGCCGCTCACGACGGCTTGGCTGTAGGGGCCAATGGCGGCGGGGGCATCGGGAGTCGAAACGGCGGTCGGGCTTTGCATGGGATCGGGTGGGTGAAAGGGAGATGCGGGGTTTCGATCGGGCGCCGCGCGGCGCCGAGGGACACACGCGCCGAGCGCGGCCACGAGGCCACCGAGCTGACAAAGTGCGAGCACCACGCGCCGCGCCGGTCGCGCCGTCATCCGTCCGCGCGCGCGAAGCGGCGGCGCAGGGCTTGTTCGACGAGGGGCGGCACGAACTGCGTCACGTCTCCGCCCATGGATGCAACCTGCCGCGTCAGCGTGCCGGTGATGTGCGTGAGACGCGTGTCGGGAACGAGCAGCACCGTGTCGACCGTCGGCAGAAGCACGCGGTTGGCACGCGCCATCGTCACCTCGTAATCAAAGTCGGTGCCGCTGCGCACCCCGCGCACGATCACGTCGGCGCCCAGTTGGCGCGCTCCCTCGACGAGCAGTCCCTCGATGCGTGTCACTCCGACGTCACCCAGGTCGCGGGTGATGGCGCGCAGGAGCTCGAGGCGCTCTTCGACGGGGAAGAGCGACTGTTTTGTCGGGTGCGACGCGACGGCGACCGTCACACGCTCGAACAGCGCCAGGGCCCGGCGCACCAGGTCGAGGTGCCCGAGGGTCGGCGGATCGAAGGTGCCCGGGAACAGGGCGTGGCGACCCTTCGGCGCGGGCGTGGTGGTCATCGCGGGAAGTGTACGGGCGCGCGGAATTCGGTTCGCGCGGAAACCGGAGCGCGGCAGCGGCGGTCTTGGTGCCGGTGAACGTCCACGAGCCCGATCCCGCGAGCGCCTCGGCTGCCGCGACCGGCCCGCGCGCGCGGCGGCCCGCGATCGCGATCGCAGCGCTGCTCGCTTGTGGCCAGGCCCTCGGCCTCGCTGCGGGGGCTGTCGGCGCGGCGGCTGTCGGCGCGGCGGCTGCCGGTGGGGCGGCTGCCGGTGCGGCGGCTGCCGGCGCGGCGGCTGGCGGCGCGGCGGCGCTCGAGCGGGTGCTGGTCGCGGTGGCGGCGGCGGGGCTC
>JBBRWC010000086.1:0-17731 GCA_038246255.1 Planctomycetota bacterium | reverse complement strand
GGCGCCGCGCCGCCGTTCGAATGGTTTCGCGACGGGGCGGATGCGGGGGTGTTCGCTCCGGCGGACGCACCCGATCGCCTGTGGCTCGTCGCGCGCGCGCCCGCGGGTTTGCCTGAGCGCGCCGGACTGGTCGCGGCGGGCGGTGCTGCCGCGCCGGGTCCGGTGGCGTGGACGAAGGACCGCTGGATCCACGGCGCGGGAGGGGTTTGGAACACGTCGCCGCGCAACGAACCACTCGGGGTCGGATTTGCGGACGACGCTGCGCGGGACGCGTGGACCGGGCCGCCGCTTGATGTCGTGCGCCTGTGGGCCAGCGATCGCGGGCTCCAGTTCGACGACGCGGACGCTGAGGTGCTGCTGAGGCTGGCCGCGCTCCCACCGCCCGTGCGTGCGGGGGATGTGGAGCGCGACGGGTGGAGCGCCACGCTCGTGCCCAGGGACAGGACAGAGGGCGGTGGAGAACGCCTTGGCCGCGACGTGACCGCGCGTTCAGGTCGGGCACCGTGGCTCGCGCTGGCCGACGGCAGCGCGGTGGTGATGGCGGATGGCCGGGGCACGCTGGCGCTCGCACCGGGACTGTGGTCCGAGCCTCGCGGGGATCCCGCCGCATTCGCGCTTTCGTGGGCGCGGCTCTTGGACGGGGCGCTGCGCGAACCCGACCGGGTGCTGCCGGCGTTGGCGCGCGTGCCGATGGGGTCACCGGTGGCGATCGCTCCGCAGGGTTTTGGAGGGGTTGCCGCGCGTGCGGCCGGGGGCGCCATGCTGTCCTGGCCCCAGGCGGCGCTCGCACTCGCCGCGGCGGCGGCGTTTGCGCTTGCCGCGCGGTGGCACGGTGCGCAGTGAGACGGTGCGCAGTGAGACGGTGCGCAGTGAGACGGTGCGCAGTGAGACGGTGCGCAGTGAGACGGTGCGCAGTGAGACGGTGCGCAGTGAGACGGTGCGCGTGGCTGCGCTCACGGGTGCGTAGCTTCGTCCGCGACCGCCCGCTCTTCAACGAGGTTTTCGGCCTCGGTCGCCTCTTCGATGCGGCCATAACGGCGCTGGAAAACCATCAGTGCGACAAAACCCACCAGCACGCCGAACCACAGGGTGCAAAGGCGCGCAAGCAGGGTCGCCGCCGCCGCTTGGTTGCGCGCGATGTCGTGGGCGACGGCGTCGGCCATCTGGCGGCCAAGGCTCGGGCGCCACTGGTCGATCAGGAGCTTGCCGAGGAAACCCTCGGTCGGACCGAGGCCACCTGGGAAGATGACGAGCACGGCGCCGACGACCGCGCTGAACGCGTACGCAAAGACCGCATATCCAAAGGGCAAGTCCGGGTTGATTTCGCGCGCGAGCAGCCAAAACCCGACACACTCGAGTCCCCATGAGACGCTCGAAAGCAGCGTCGGCAAGACAACTTCCTTGGGCGCAAGAAGGACACGCATCGAGCGGAACGAACCGTCCACCTTCGCGGTCAAACGCCACACGTAGGGTGTGCGCGCCACGGTGCGTCCCACCACCCACGCAAAACGGCCCGAGCTGACCAGCGCGACACCCACAACGCACAGGGCGAGCAGCACCGAGAAGTAGATCTGCAAGCCCGGATGGCTCGCGATCCCCGCGACGGCGACGAGGATGAGGAAGCCGAAAAGGTCCGTGACACGCTCGGCGATGACGATGGGCGCGCTGGCGTGGATCGGCGTGCCGGCGACACGTCGCAGCAGCCAGGACTTCAACACTTCGCCCATCTTTCCGGGCGTGACTCCCATCGAAAAACCCGACAGATAAATCAGCCAAGAGGTTCCGACGCCGATCTCGATCCCGAGCAGGCGCCGGTAGCGCTCCCACTTGAGGAAACGCAGCGCGTAGTTGCCAAACGACAGGCCGAGCGCGACGGGGATCAGCCAGTAGTTGAAGTTCGCAAGCGTGTCGACCAGGCTGTCGACGCCGCGCCACAGGACAATACCGACGTAAACGGCGACGCCAAAGGCCACGCCCACGAGGACGCGGCGTCCGAAGGCGGGGGACCCCGATCGGCTCCGCGCCGTGTTTGCGCTGTCCACTGAACTCACCGCTGCGCTCCCTGCGCCGCACTGAGCATCGGTATCCCGCCGAAACAGGGCGCGTCGACGGGGGTGCAAAGCCGCGTGCACCTGAAAGGGGCGGCGGCGCTCGGGATCGGACTCGACAAGGTCGTGGCGCGGGCGGAACGGGTTTGCCGCCGGGAGGTCGATGCTGGGGTGTATGAGCGGGGGTCGCGGAAAGTCGGCGCCGTGTCCGCGTCCCGGAGCGTGGGCTCGGGCAGCGGTGGAGCGGCAAGAGGATACCCAGCGCCGCGGGGGACGTCCCCACGGCGCGTGGGTGGGTCGGCACCCTGTCGGAGTTGCGGGAGCCGCCGGCAGCGCAAACGAACACCCGAGGGTGGGCCGTCCTTGGGGCGCCCCGGGCCGGCGGTTAAGCTAAGACGGATGCTCCTCAGCGATGCCCTCGGCGCCCTGGGTTCGACCGCGAGCGCGTTCGCCGACACCGCGAGCGCGTTGGACGCCGCCGCCGACCCGTGGTTCGCGCTGGTCCCGCTGATCGAGATCGCCGGGCTCGTGGCCTTTGGAGGCCTTCTCGTGGTGGCGCTGCGCGTGCTCCAGCGGCTGAACGACCTCGGCGGCCTGATTGGCGCCCAGGGTCAAGCGCTCGAGCAACTCGCCGCCCTCGTGACGCGCGCGGCTGCCCAGCGGGGCGACCTGGACCTGCGTCGCCTCGAGCACGTCCTGATCGACATCCGCGATGGGCAAAGCCGGCTGCAGGACGCTCTTCTCGCCGAGCGGCGCAGCGCGGACGGGGTCGCCGCACCGGGGGCTTCGCCGGCGGATCCCGCCGAAGCGCTCGTCGAGCGTGTGCACAACCGGCTTTTTGCCCTGGGTTATGACCGTGTCCAGATCGTCGGCGAGCGCGCGGACGTGGCGTCGCTCGTCGAAGGCCGCGGATCCCTGGCGGTGGAAGCGCGCAAGGGCGGCACGGTCCACAAGGGCCGCGTGCTCGTGCATGCGGGGCGCATCCTCGACGTCGAGATGCGTCCGCCGTACGCGATGTTCCCCTGAGGCGCCACCCGCGCCGCACCCGCAGCAAGCTCCTCGGCCGCGACCTGTCGGCGCACCGCGACCCCTTACCCCCCTTACCCCCCCCTTGCCCCTCCGATGACCGCGATCGCGACCGTCCAGAACCTCTCCCGCTTCGTCGACCAGGACGTGCACCTGCGCGGCTGGATCTACCACAAGAGCTCGAAGGGGAAGTTGCACTTCGTGCAGTTGCGCGACGGCACGGGGATCGCCCAGTGCGTGCTGTTCCAAAAGGACGTGCCCGCGGAGCTTTTCGACGCCGTCGGGAGCGCCGGGCAGGAGAGCAGCCTCGAACTCGTGGGCCGCGTGAAGGCGGATGCGCGCGCTCCCGGCGGTTTCGAGATTGCGGTCAGCGGCGGCCGCGTCCTGCAGGCGGTCGAGGGTTACCCGATCGCACCCAAGGAGCACGGTCCCGACTTCCTCTTGAGCCAACGCCACCTGTGGCTGCGCTCCAAACGCCCGTGGGCAACCCTGCGTGTGCGCGATGCGGTCATCACGGCCTTGCGCACGTACTTTGACCGCGCGGAGTTCCTGTGCGTCGATTCGCCGGTGTTCACGCCGAACGCGTGCGAAGGCACATCGACGCTGTTCGAGGTCGATTACTTCGACCGCAAGGCGTACCTGACCCAATCGGGCCAGCTCTACGCCGAAGCGGCTGCGATGGCGTTTGGCAAGGTCTACTGCTTCGGACCGACCTTCCGCGCCGAGAAGTCGAAGACACGCCGCCACCTGACCGAGTTTTGGATGCTCGAGCCGGAGATCGCGTACGGCACCTTGGACGACGTCATGGACCTCGCCGAGGACATGCTGTGTTTTGTGGTGAGCGAGGTGCTGCGGCGGCGGCGGCCGGAGCTCGAAATCCTCGAGCGCGACATTTCGAAACTGGAGGCGATCCAAAAGCCCTTCCCGCGCCTGACCTACGACGAGGCGGCGAAGATCCTCGTCGCGCACCCGGACTCGACCTTCCGCTACGGCGAGGATTTTGGCGCACCGGACGAAACGATCCTTTCGACGCTGCACGATCGGCCCGTGATGGTCACGCGCTACCCCAAGGAGGTGAAGGCCTTCTACATGAAGCGCGACCCCGCCGATCCCTCGAAGGCGCTGTGTGTCGACGTGCTCGCGCCCGAGGGGGTGGGCGAAATCATCGGCGGCAGCCAGCGCGAGGACGACCTCGACGTGCTGATCGAGCGGATCGCGGAGCACGAGCTGCCGCAGCAGTTTTTCGAGTGGTTCCTCGACCTGCGCCGTTACGGCAGCGTGCCCCATGCGGGGTTCGGCCTCGGCCTTGAGCGCACGGTGGCGTGGATCTGTGGACTCGAACACGTGCGCGAAGCGTCGCCCTGGCCGCGGCTGATGCACCGCATCGAACCGTAGGGTTCAGCGCATCTGGGCGGCGGCTTCGAGTTCGCGCGCGAGGATGTCGCGCACGGCGGGAGGCATGTCCGGATCGTAGCGCGCGGGCAGCCCCAACCAGGCTTCCAGACCGCTCGCTGCCCGCCAACGGGGCCACGCGGTGGCGTCGGAATCGGTGAGCCGCTCGCCGCGCTCCCGTGCGAAGGGGGTGTCGTGGCGCGCGACCGCCAGCAAAAACGGCACACCGCTAAGGTCGCCGTGGTCGAGCAACGCGCGGGCGCACTCGACACGCACCTCGAAGTCGGGGTGCGCCCCTGGACCGTCAAGCACCAGGCCTGCGAGGCGCGACGTGTCCTCGGATTCCAGGGGCCTGCGGCCCAGCGCGGCGGCGGCGGTGCAGTCCCCGGCGTCAGCGGCGCGCGCGGCACCCGCCACACGGCGCTCCAGGCGCTCCAGCAGCGCGGCGGTCGCAGCGCCGTCGGGGATGTGTGCCAGCAGGATCGCAGCCCGCGTCGCGAGTACGGGGTCGGCGTCGAGCGCGGTCACCAGCACGGCGATTTGTGCGGACGAGGCGGTGCGCTCGACCTGGAAGTGCTCCGCGACGAAGCGTTCGAAAGCGAGCGGCGTGCATGCGCGCCAGTCCGCGGGCAGGGCGAGGGGCGCGCGAGACTCGGGTCCTGTCCGTGCGCCGCCGTCCGTGCGCGGGGAATGGGCGCAGCCCAGCAGGCAAAGAGCGAGGACGGTGCACAAAGCCGCGCGTGTGCGGTGGGTCGAAACGTTCATCGGTGTGCGCCGAGCTTGATTCGCGGCGCGCGCGAGTGCAAGCGGAAGAAATCGAGTTGGGCTGCAACCGCGGCGATCGGGGAGCGTCTTCACGGTCTGTGGGCCACGCGCCCACCGGTGTGCCACGTCGGCGCGCCGAACCCCACGTTTCCCTTTGCCCATGTATTCCTACGATTCCATCGAACCCCCGTTCCAACCCTGTGCGCTCGAGCTGCGCGCGCCCCGCCCGGATACGGCGCATCCCCTGCGCGCCGTTTCGCACGGTCCCGACCAGCCCTGCTCCGCGAAGCGCCACGCCGGAGGGAACCGCCCCGGATCCCTGCGCGCCGTTGCGCGCGGGGACGCCGACGCCCGCGGGCCGGCGGTCTCCGATGCCGCCGCGCGCACGCAGCCTGCGCGCTGCGGATCGCGGGCGCAGGGGGGGCGCGGTTCGGGCTCCGCGGCGCTGTTCGTCGCCGCGCTGTTCGCGGCGCCCGTCGCGGCCCAAAGCGGCGAGCGCTTCTTGGTTTCCACCTCGGACGCTGCAACCGCGCAAACCGGTCCCCTGGGCGCGTTCGGCGACGAGGCCCTCGTCGTTGTGCGCCCGGGTGAGGACCCGCAGCCCTGGTTGCTCGAGCGCAACTGGCTGGCGCTCTCGGCGCTGGTGCCGACCGACATCGACGCGCTCGCGCTCGTTCCCGGCAAGGCGGGTTTGTTCCACGGCAGCATTTGTTTTTCGCTGATCTCGGACCAAGCGGGATTCAAGGACGGGGATGTGATCGCCTTCGGAGCCAACGGTGCTCCGTTCGTGTACATCCCTGAAACGACGCTCGCGCTCGGGCTCGGAATCAGCGGCAACGGCCTCGACCTCGATGGCATCGCCTTCGATGGCTCGGGCCGACTCCTGTTCACGCTCCAGAACGACGTGATGAGCCCCGTGCTCGGGGACATCCTGAACGGCGACATCCTGCGCCTTGAGCCCAACGGCACGGCGACGAGGGTGCTCAGCGAGGCCGACGTGCAGGCGGCCTACACCGCCGCGACCGGCTCCGGTGCGGCCATTGGCGACGTGCAGGGCCTCGAATGGCATGCCGGTGAGATCTGGGTGACCGTGCAATCGCCGAGCAGCGCCGACGGTGGTGTGCTGCGTGTGTCGCCCAATCCGGGCTTCGTCGCCACGGAAGGGGAACTGGGACTCGGCGGAGCCGAGATCGATGGCCTGGCGCGCCTGCCGCAGTCGTGGAGCGCGATCAACGAGCCGTTTTCCCTGTGGATCGAACCCGCGGGCGTGGGGACGGGGCACGTAGGCCAACTGTCGGGCGGTACACCCGGCGGGGTTGCACTCGCGTTGGCCAGCGCGACACCCGGCTTCTACGTCGACGGTTTCCTCGGCGGCTACGGGACGTGGCAGCTCAACCCGTTCGACTCGGCGTTGCTGGGCCTCATGACCGGTCCCGGCGCGGCGGTGTTGCTCCTCGATGGCGACGGCCAACTCGTGCATCCGATTGCGCCGCCGCTCGTGGGCGCCGGCATCGGCCACACGGGCAACACCGGCTGGTCGTTCCAGGTGATCGACGTATCCACCTTCCGACTCTCGCCGCCCTGCCGCTTGGAGTTCTGATCGGCGGGTGATGGATTGCGCAGGCCCCGCGAGGGCGGAGCCTGCGCAGCGCCAATGCGGTGCGGATCAGCGCTTAGGCGCGGCGGGCGGAATGAAGGAGCGCAGCCCTTCGCCGTCCGCGACCCACAGGCGACCCTCGGGGATCAGCGCGTGGGGCGCTTCCCAGGCGATGTAGGACCAGTCGCCAAAGCGGCGGACGCTGAAGCTCTGGTCGCTGCCCATGCGTCGCACGAGCACTTGGTCGGCCAGCACTTCCGCGCGCCAGGACGAGCCGGGGCTCGGCAACTCCGGTTGGGCGCCGCTCCCGCGGCGCAGGATCGCCATGCGCGGATCGCGGTCCGCACTGGCGGGGCCGGTTCGGCCAGGCTCCTGCATCACCAGCACGCCACCGGGCGTAAGGCGGGGCTCGTGGGAGCGCTCCCAGATCGCCACCGTGCCATCCGTGTAGATCACACCCAATCCCCCCCGAACGGGCATCGGCCCGTCCCGGGGCGGTGCACCGACCCGATGGGAACCCAACACTTCACCGTTGCTCGCCGAAACGAGCCAGGATTCCCCGTCTTCGCCGAGGACCAGCAGGGTTCCAGGCCGAGCGGGAATGAACTGGGGTGTCCGTGCGATGCCACCCAGGGATTCGAGGTGCACCGACCAGGCGGCCGTGCCGTCGGGTCGCACGCGGGCGAGGTTGCCCGCGCGGTCGGCAACCACGTGATCTTCCCCGACGGGCACCGGCGCGGCTTGAACAACGTGTCCCGCGGTCCAGCGCCGCTCCGCGACGCGGTGCATGGACAGCTTCAGGTCGTTGGGTGTGTCGACGACGATGCGTCGCCCTTCGGTGCCCTCGAGCTCAAAGGTCAGTTCGAGCGGCGTACCCGCGGTGGATTGGACGACGAAGGGTGTCTTGCGCACGCTGCCATCGCTCAAGCGTGCGGTCGCGCCGCTCGGAGACGTGTCGACGCGCCAGGGCAAGAGCAAGAGGGAAGGGTCGAGGCCCGCGCGCTCGAGTTCGACGAGGGCGTCCGGATGGCGGCCCGCATTGGCGAGGTCCTGGGCTCGGCGGAAAGCACCGCGCTGGCTGTTGACGCGATCGATCTCGTCTTGGATGAGCGGGATCAGCTCTTCGGTGCCGGGCAGTTCGGCCAGTGCCTTGTAGCCGTCCGCTGCGAGTTCGAGGCGCTGGTTCGAAGCGTGGGCGCGCGCCGCGGCGAGCATCCAGTCCTGGCGTTCCTCGAGTTCCCGGGCAAGCCGCATCTCAAGCGCTGCGGTGCGCTCGTTGCGCCGCCCCAAGAGCCCCTGGTGCAAGGTCGCGAGGCGGAACGCGAACGCGTCGCGTGTGGCGTCGAGTGGAGCTTGCCGCATCTGTTCGACGAGTTGACCCACGAGATCGATCAGGCGTTCCTCGGCGTGGAAATCCTCGGGCCGGGACTCCATGCCGGGGTTGGTGCGCGCGGCATCGGCTTCGAGCCGCTTTGCGAGTTCATTGAAGAGCTCGCTCGCGTGCGGCCACACCTGGTTGGGAGCGGTCACGAGTCCCGGCGGCGGCGGCAGTTCGAGGGTTTGGCGCAGCGCGAGGATCGGATCGCCCTCTTGGACTTCGCGCATGTTGCGCGCGTGGCGCTCGAGCCAGCGGTCGCGCGCCGCGGATTCGTCGTCGCGCAAGCGCTGCAAAAGCGCGCCGCGCAGGGACAGCACCCGTGGGCTTTGGTCGCCAGGGAACAGACCGTCGACCCGCTTCAGGCCGTCGGCCGGGCGCCCAAGCATGTCCGTGATGTCGGCGAGGTGCTGTTCGTAGACACGCTGCTGGCGAATCTGCACGAAGCCGACACTTCCAACGATCAACAGGATCCCGAGTCCGGCGAGCGACTGGACACGCCGGCGTTGGCCGCGGTTGATCTCGGCTCGGGATTGCAACAGCAAACCCTGGGCCTCGCGGTGGTGCGGTACTCCTTTGAGCAGCGTGTGCAGCACGGTGATGGCGCGCTCTTGCTCGCCCGCGGCGATCAGGTCGCGCGCCACATCAAACAACAGTCGCGCGCCCTCCGCCTCGAGGCCCATCTCGACGAGTCGACTTCCGAGTTCGACGCGTGTGGAGGGTTGCGCGGGCGGACGCTGGGCCGCAAGGCGCAGCGCGGTTGCCGCGCGGATGCGACGTCCGGCGTCCTGGAAGGAGCGTGCGAGACGCAGGAGCTCGAGGGTCGGTCCGCTTTCGGGCTCTTCGGGCCACAGGTTGCGTTGGCCAGCCGCGCGCAGGCGGGCGATGTCCGAGCTTTTGTGGCCCTTCGCGAGCAAGTCCCAGCGGGCCATCGCATGCTCGCGATCGGGGTGCGCCCAATCCAGACGGCGCGCGAGCGCACGGCCGAGGCGGGGCTCAAGCCGGGGCAGGGCCTCCGCGAGCTGACCGGCCGTCCACTCGGTGATCAGCAGCTCCGCATCCCCCTGTTCGGGCGGACCACCCGGACTGCGCCCGAGCCAGCCGGAGAGGCGTGCGGCGGCGCGCTCGAATCGGCCCGCGTCGAGTTCGCGCTTTGCGAGCGCCAACAGCTCCCGGGGCGGCGCGAGTCGCAGGGCGCCGTGGACGACGAGTTCGTTGATGGCGCCGCGGCACTGACGCAGGGGCCAACCGAGTCGATCCGCGATCTCGCCGATCGAGCTCATCCCGTCGCATTGGCTCAGGAACGCTTGCAGCTCCTGGGGTTGCGAGCCCGCGTCCATGGGCCGCGGCACGTCTTCCCGTTCGGGGCGCGCGCCTCCGGCGGAGGTTTCGTCGCTGATGCGCGCGTGCTCGAGCAAGAGGTATTCGACCGGCATGCCCTGGCCGAACACGGCGTCCTCACCGCGGGCGAGGTTTCCGGTGCCAAGGCTGTTGCCGCGCCGAACGCGGTGGTTGCGCGGGAGCGGCAGCGCGCCGGGCTCGAAACGGAAGTGGAGGCTATTCGCCTCCAGCATCTGAAAGACAACTTCGAGCCGCTCGGCGCGCGCGATCGCGTCCCGTCGCGAATGGTCGAGGCGCGGGTCCGGGAAGTCCGCCCAGGCGCGCTCACAGCGCAGACGCCATTGGTCGGGATCCTCCTCAGGGGATTCAAGCAGGAACAAAAGCCCCTTCTTGACGCCCATCGCGGCCGCGACGCCATGGCCGTACAGCGTGAGCACCCCGTCCTTGCCGCCTCTGGCGAGGCCTTGGAGCAGCTCGCCGAGGCCGATTCCGGCTACGTCTCCCTGGAAGCTCATGGGTGGGGGCTGAGTGGGCGCAAAGGGGCTGCCGGTCCGTGGTTGCCGGAGTGGGGGTGGCGCGCGCCGCTCGACGGGTGTCCGGGGAAACGACGGCTCAATGGGGCGTATCGGTCCGGGGGGCAACGCGGCTGGAGCCCGCTTTGCCCGGAACACCACCCCGGGCCCCGGGGCCTCTTACCGCGGGCCAGTTTCGCCCGCGCCTCGCAGGCGTTTGCGCAGGCGGGCGAGGTCGAGCGGCGTATCGAGGTCGTCGAGGATCTCCGGCGCGTCGACGTTCACCGTCCAGAGCGGGTTTGCCAGCGCGCGCAGTTCGCGCAACGGTGTGCTCGGGTCCAACGCGAGGAGCCGCGCAGCAAGCCGCGCGCCGATGGCGATGGGATGCCCCGGCCGCACCGCCACGCCGCCCGCGCCGCCAGCGCCGACGGCCGCGGTCGAAAGGGCCGGTGCGAGCCAACCCATCGCCGGTGCTTCCGCCGCGCGCCATGCGGCCGCGATGGCGGCAAAAACCGAAGCGGGCACGAGCGGAACGTCGATGGGGGCAATGCACAGCGCGCGCCCAGAAAGTTCCCGTGCGGCGAGCGCCAGCCCGCCCGTGCGACCCGCTTCCCAGTTGGGGTTGTGGACCGTTCGGAGTGGACCGAGCCCAAGCCGCTGGAGCCGTTCCACCTCGCGCCCAATCGCTGCGGCGTGGGCGCCGGTGATCACAACCGTCGCGGTGCGCGGCACAGGTGCCCCGCCCCGCGTGGCGCCATCGCTAACGAGTGCGCTGGCTGCGCGCACCAAACGCTCAAGGGCGCTTTGTCCGCCGAAGTCGACGAGGGCCTTGCACTCACCCAGCCGGCGGCTCGCTCCCGCGGCGGGCACCACGAGCACGAGGTGGGACGTCGGGGCGGGCGCGGCACGCTCGCTTGGATCGGGGGGGGTCGGCACGGGCCCGGGTCAGAAGCCGAGCGAAATGCCGATGTAAGGGCCCGCGAGTTCCAAGTCGGCGCGCACGCGGTCGTCGCCGTCGTCGTAGGTGACGTCCAACGCGACGAAGCGGTAACCCGCGATCAGGTGCCCGCGCACCGCGCTGTCGAAGAGGCGCACACGTGCGAGCGCTTCGATGTCGAGGTAGCGTGCGTCCACGTCGTCGATGTCGAGTTCGATATACCCCGCGAGGATCTCCGCGGAAACGGGGCCAAACGCTGCATTGAGCCGAGCGGCGAGGAAGGGGATCGGCGCGACCTCGTCGATGCTGACGGCGTTCGAGGGGTCGTTCACATCGCGCAGTTCGGCGTCGAGGTCCGCGGCGGCCAATCCGAGGCCGAGGCCAAACTCCACTATCCCGAGCGGCAAGATCGTGAATGTCAGGGCCGCACGCGCGAGGCCCAGGTCGAGCTTCGAGTCCACGTCCGTGCCCGCGTTGATCGTGACCCCGTTGAGGGTGAAGTCCGCGTCCGCGGTCCCCGTGCCGTCGTAGTCGACCTGAAACGCGTCGATCGAGACGCGCAGTGGGCCGCCCACGAGATCAACGCGCGGCGAGAGGGCGATGGGATCGTCCTCAAGGCCCAGGCGGTCCGCGGTGGACGTTGCCACGGTGTTGCCGCTGGAAGCGCCGAGGTCGCCCTTGAAGTCGAGCTGCTGCGCGCGCAGTGCGATGTCGACACCGGGTGCGGTGCAAGCGGCCGACACGAGGGGCAGGACGAGGACAGCGAGGAGGGATCGGCGCATCGTGCGGATCGGCCAGAGCCGGGCTGCGAGGTGGGGGAGTCGGCCTTTGGGCGACGTGTTCCAGCATCGGCCCTCCGCTGCTCGGACCCTCGCGTTGCTCTGCGGCTCGGGCCGACCCGGCCCGCAGCGGGGACAAAGATCGGGGTCGCGCGCCCCGCAGCCGGGCCGCGACAAAAACCGGTGCCAGCCCGGCTCGCTCGCTCCGCCGTTGACAACATCCCTCGCTCCCGTGATCCTGTTGCCCCCTGTTCGCCGGGTTCAACCCGGGGCGCGGGGCCTGCCGCAGGCGCGGCGGGCGGATGGTGGGTGTAGCTCAGTCGGTTAGAGCACGAGATTGTGGTTCTCGGGGTCGGGGGTTCGATTCCCCTCACTCACCCCATTTTCTTTCCAGCGTGGGCGCGCGCGCCGGGCGGGCTCCTTCGGCCGCCGCGGGCGCGCAGAACGGGGTCAAGAGGCCAACGTGAGCGATCGCCGGGCGCGGTTCGAAAAGCAGTTGCGTTTTGCGCCCCTGGGCGCGGCGGGGCAGGCGCGCCTGCACACCGCGCGCGTTGCGCTGATCGGATGTGGTGCCCTGGGTGGCAGCATCGCGCAAAACCTTGTCCGCGCGGGAGTTGGCCAGCTCACGATCCTGGACCGGGACGTTGTCGAGCTCAGCAACTTGCCGCGTCAGGTGCTCTTCGACGAAGTCCACGCGCAAACGCGCGCCCTCAAGGTCGAAGCGGCCGCGCAGACGCTCGCGCGCATTGGCGGTCCGACGAAGGTGGAGGGACTCGCGGTGCACCTGGATGCCTCCAACGTCCACACGCACTTGGGTGGCGTCGATCTCGTCCTCGACGGCACGGACAACCTCGCGACCCGCTACCTCGTCAACGACTGGTGTGTGCGTTACGGGGTGCCGTGGATCTACGGAGGCGTCGTGGGAGCCGCGGGGCTCGTGCTTGCGATCGTGCCGGGGCAGGGCCCTTGCCTGCGGTGCCTGTTCCCGGACCCGCCGCCGCCCGGCACGGTGGCGACCTGCGACACCGACGGTGTGATCCTGCCCGCGGTGGCGGCCGTGGCAGCGCTGCAGTCCGGCTTGGCCCTGCGTTTGCTCGCCCGTGATAAGGACGAACCCGTGGTGGCGCGCTTGCTCGAGCTCGACGTTTGGAACGGCGCCATGCGGCAACTCGAGCTCGCCGCCGATCCCGATTGCCCCGCGTGTGGCCGCGGGGAGTTTCCGTTTCTCGAGCGCGGCGAAACCGACGCGGCGCTCGTCCTGTGCGGCCGCAACGCCGTGCAGCTTCCCCCCGCGGGCGCCGTGGACCTGGCGGCGCTCGAAATCCGACTGCGGTCACTGGGAGGCGAGGTGCGACGCACCGCCGCCGCGCTGGCGTGGAATCCGGCAAGCGGTGCCCTGCGACTGACACTGTTCCGCGACGGCCGCGCGCTCGTCGACGGCACCGAAGACCCCGGCGAAGCGCAGGCATTTTTCGACCGTACCGTGGGCCGCTGACTGTTTAGACCGGGTCATTCAGCAGCTTTCCGACCACACGGCCGGCCTCGCACGGGCGCTGCGACTGCCGTTCAACGTGGCGGCGCCGGCGGCCATGATCGGCACGTCTAACTTCTTGGAGCTGGCGGTGGCCGTGGCAATCAGCCTCTTCGGGTTCAGCTCGACCACCGTGTTCGCCACCGTGGTCGCCACCGTGGTCGAAGTGCTGATCGAGGTGCCCTTGATGCTCTCGCTCGTGGCCTTCGCGAACCGCACAAAGAGCTGGTTCCCCGCGCCGACCCAGGCCTGATCGACCCCGCCGGCCCCATCAGCGGTGCGGAGACCCAACAAGCCCCGCCGTCTGGCCGCGGGCGGGGCTTGTTGGGACTCTCGGGGACGCGTCGGCGTCCCTCACCGAGCGCCGCGCTCAGGTGGACGCAAGGCGGCGTGAATGGCTCCCCGAGTAGGACTCGAACCTACAACCCTTCGGTTAACAGCCGAATGCTCTACCATTGAGCTATCGGGGAATGTGTTGTCGCTCCACCCCACGGCGCTCCCCGATCGGGGGGCGCGGCGGCGCGGAAGGCTGAAGAGGGTTACGCGCGGCGCGGCCCGTGTCAAGTGCGGCGCCCGGGGCGCTGCGGCTTGGGGTGCCGCGGCTCGGGGTGCTGCGGCTTTGGGTCTTGCGGCTTTGGGTCTTGCGGCAAGCCGCTAGCTCAGCGCGCGCCGGTGGACGGGACCGTGAATGCGCCTGTGAATGCGCCTGTGAATGCGCCCGTGAATGCGCCCGCGACCGGCGCGGACCGGGCCCCGGTGCTTCCGTCGGCAAAACACAACGCCGCGCGCCATTCGAACGTGCCCGAAGCCATGCCGCGGGCGGCGAGGGCCGGCCGGATGGCGTGCTCGACAAACAGCGCCCACGGCACAGGTTGGGTTGGGCCTTCGGTGGGGTCCGCCGGGCGGCGTGTCCGGTCGTTGTGGACCGTGAGCACCGGTACTTGCACGCGGGCCCCCGGGCGGGCGCCAGCGGGCAGACGCGCGTCGCAGTAAACCCGGGTCGGGCCCTCGGGCCATCGAAGGCACAGCTCGAGGCGAACGAAGGGCGGAAGGCGCGGGATGTCCGGGAGTTCGAGCTCGACAGTGGGGATGGTCGCGACGTTTCCCAGGTCGACGCCCCCTGCGGGCGGAATCAGCACGAGCGCGGGTGGCGCGTCCAGCGCCGTGACCGATCGCACGACCACGCAATCGCCCGCAAATTCGAGCGCAACGAGCGCAACCGAAAGCCGCAGGCGAAGGTCCGCGGGCACGGCGAGGACCAGCGTGCCCGGTGCCGCGCTGGGACCCTCGAGGGCAAAACGTTGCTCGAAACGAGCGCCTCCGCTTGTGCGCCACGTCACGGCGAACACCGCAGGCTCGCCCCCATCGACACCGTCCGCCAGATCAAACGCAAACCCAGGATGCCCCAGCAGCGCGAGCGGCGGATCAAACGAGACCGCTCCGCCCTCGACGGTGAACGTGCGGCTCCCGACCATGCGCGGCGGAAAATCGAAGGCGAGCGGCGCACGGCGGCGGCGCGCTTCCGCTGCATTCGCAGGCGCCGCGAGGCCGGGATCAACCGCGAGCAACCTCTCGCCCTCCGGCAGCAGCACCCGCGTCCACTCCCGACCCGCGGTGGGTGTGTTCATGACGTGCAGCAGGTCGACGGTATCGCGGGCGGAGTGGACGTCGCCCGCGAACGCGTGCTCGAACGGAGGTGCAAACGCGTGGGGCAAAAGCTCGCCGAGCTGCGACACACCCGCGAACGCTCCGGGGGGCTCGAGCAACAGCAGTTGCGTAGGCGGCTCCGCACTGGCCCCGGGTGCACCCCGATGTGCCGCGAGGAGGTAAGCCTGGCGCTCGCGGTTTGCCTCCAACTCGATGCGCGCGTTGGCAATCGAAAGCGGCACCGACAGGGCGATCCACGCGAGCGCGACAGCGCCGGCGAGGACCCGCCATCGAGCCGCGCGCACGAGGGCCGCAAAAGCGAGTCCGAGCGCGGCCGCGGCAAAACCCAAAGGCGCGTACATGGTGCGCCCGAGGCCGTTGTGCACAAGTTCAACGGGCAAAAGGCCCGCGGGCAGCGCGAGCAGGACGGCGAGGATGGCGAGGATGGCGAGCGTTCCGATCGTTATCCCGTGGCGCGGTTGCGCGAGCGCGCCCATCAAAAGCGTGAGACCCGCAAGCACAAGCCCAACCGCGGGCGCGCCAAAACCCGTGAACAGCGCAGCAAACGGCCCCGCTCCCAGCACCCCTGTGTGCACGAGGTCCGCCACCAACGGGTCGGCGTTGTACGGCGCGAGCGCGCGTCCAAGCAGTTCCAGCGCGCGACCGGGTGCGGCCAGCATGTCGGCACGGCTGGGCTGGAAGCTGCCGTAACGGGGATCCAGCGACCCCAAGTAGAGGCCGCGCACAACCAGGACAACCAGCACGACGCCGGCGATCCACAGGGCATCGGTGCGGCGCGAGCGCCCCCCGCGGCGCGGCTCGCGGACGATCAACAACACGATCAACAGCGCGGGACCCAGGGGCAAAAGGGACTCTTTTGCGAGCAGGCCGATAAACAGCGCGGCGGCACCCGCGGCGCGGCGGACGGTGGCGCGGGACAGGCCTCCGAAGCGGGCGGCGACAAAGCGGTCCGCCGCGACGATGGCGCCGAGCAGCGCAAACAGATCGCCCCAGGCTGCCGACCAGGTGAAAGCCTGCGCGGCGCCCGACCCCACTCCAAAGAGCAAACCCGCAAAGAGGGCCGCCGCAGTGCCGCCGTGGGCGCGCAGCAGCACCCGCGCGATCAACACCGCGGCCGCGGTGTGTGCGAGGAGCCCAACCGCGCGGTGCGCGAGCTCAGCGGGCGCACCGGGCAGGACGTCGAGCAGTCCCCACACAAACCAGATCGAAAAGCGCACGGCAAAAATGTCGCCGTGCAGCTCCGAACCGCTTGCTCCTAAGGCAAACAACGACCAGGGCGCCGCAAGCAGTGTGTAGTCGTCGAGCTGGAAACCGAGGACGAGGCTGAAGGCCTGGGCCGCGAGGGTGCACAGCGCAACGGCAAGCAGCACCGCGCGCACCCGCGACGGGGCCGCCGTCGTGCTTATTTCCCTGAAAAAGGCGGGCGCGCCGCCGTCGGAATCGGCCCGCGGATCCGTGTCGAGCGCGCGTGTCATGGTGCGGATTGGACCGTGAATCGCGGGACGAGCGGCGCATCGTTTGCGCCAAACTCCAAGGTCACGGGCGCGCGCGGGACACGGCGGATGTGGAACTGCGGTGTCCACTCGCGCGCGTGCAGGCGTTCGCGGTGTCCCGGCATGCCTTCGCCGCTCATTCCCGCGCTGCCTGCGATGGCGCTGACCACGGCGCGGGGGTCGACACCCGCCGCGCGCAGAGCGCCGATCGCCGTGTCGCCGTCGCGCTTCGCGAGCCGCCGGCCGCTCGGGTCGACGACGAGGGGCACGTGGGCCCAGGTGGGATGGGGAAGGTCTAGGGCGCGCTGGAGGTGGCCCTGGCGCAGGGTGCTGGGGAGCAGGTCGTCGCCGCGCACGACCGCGTCGATCCCCTGGCGCGCATCGTCGACGACGACCGCGAGCTGGTACGCAAACAGACCATCCCGGCGCAGGAGCAGCACGTCGCCGGCGTCGCTTTCGGCGTCGCCTTCCACACGTCCGTGGATTCGGTCGTCAAATGCGGCCAGCGCGGGATGAAGCCGCAGCCGCACTCCCGCGGGGAGGCCTGTGGCAGCCTGAGCGGCGGCGACACTGGGCCAGCGCCCGCGGCACGTGCCGGGATAACGCAGTTCGCCGTCGCCCGCGTGGGGTGCGTCGACGCGTGCGGCGATGTCGCTGCGGGAGCAGGTGCAGGGGTAGGCGGCGCCGCTTGCGAGCAGGGTGTCCAGGGCGACTCGGTAGGGCGTTGGGTCGGCGGACTGGAACCACACGGGTCCGTCCCAGTCGAGCCCCAGCCATTCGAGGTCGGCGCGCGCGCTGTCCGCGTACTCTGGGCGGCAGCGCGCGCGGTCGATGTCTTCGATGCGCAGCAGGACGCGGCCGCCCGCGGCACGCGCGCTCCACCACGCGATCAGGAACGCGCGCGCGTGGCCAAGGTGCAGCGGGCCGGTCGGGCTGGGCGCAAGCCGTCCGGTCGGGGGCGCACCGGCGCGGCTTTCGAAGTGGAGCGCCGCCGACATGGGCGCAGAGCTTGTGCTTTTGGCCGGTTTGTCCGCAACCATCCGCACGCCAACGTGCCGTTCGTGTCTGACTTCGCGGGGGGGTGGGGGGGGGGGGGGGGGCCCCCCCGCCCGGCGGGCCCGCCGGGGGGGGGGGGGGTAGGGAGCCCCCGCCGGGGGGCGGGGGGCCCCCCCCCCCGCCCCCCGCCCCCCCCCCCCCCGCGGCGCCCCGGCCACCGCCGCCGCGTGCGCGGCCCCCCGCCTTGTATATTTAAGGACCAACGATTTCT
>JBBRWC010000085.1:0-17829 GCA_038246255.1 Planctomycetota bacterium | reverse complement strand
TCGACGGTTTGGTGGGCGCCCTCCCCCCGGTGGTTTGGGGGGGCGTTCGGGGGCGCGCGTCCAACTTCCGCGGGGCGCGCGGGGCGGGGGGGGGGGGCGGGGCCGCGCCCCACGACGGTGAAGCGGCGGGTAAAACACCCGCGGACAATGGTCTGCCGTCGGGAGCGGCGCGGTGAGGGACTGGAACCGTACGATCCTGATCGCGGTCATTGCCGCGCTCGGACTGTTGGTGCTGCTGCGCAGCGGGTCCAGAAGCACGCCGGGCGTTCCCCGCCTGTCGGCGGAATTCCCCGGACCGTGGGGCGGGCGCGCGCTCTTCCTCGCTCTGGGCGAGCTGGGACCGGCTCCGATCGCGGACTTCTCGCCACCGCTTGAGTGGGGCCGAGCCGCGGGCAATCATCCGCGTGTGCGCGCGGTGCTTGCGCCGACGCGGGACATCGGCACCCGCGAAGCTGCGGCCATCGCCGCGTGGGTCCAAGGCGGCGGGCGGCTCGTCTTTTCACCGTCGTACCTGCCGGACGACGCAACACTCAAGGCCCGGCCGTCGGCCCGGCTCGAAGCCGCGCTTGACGAAGGGTACGGGAGCGGCGAGGTCCTCATGCTCGACGACCCCGCGGCCACGATGAGCTCGCGGTTGCTTGGCATCCCGGTCCCGCGCTCACGCCTCCAGCGCGAGTTGGAAGAGCGGGGCGCATGGCCCGCCAAGTTGCGTGGACTGCGCGTTGGGTCCGGTGCCGTCGAAGAACCCGGATTGGCGGTGGATCTCGTGCTCAATGTGCTGAAGTTCGCGGACGGCGATCGGGTGCACTTCGACGAAACCGCCCACGGTCGCGGTGCGCGCATCGATCCGATTGCCCGATTCACGGCCTGGATCGTGCGCGAACCCGAGGGCCACACCCTGGCCGCACTGCTCGCGGTCGCCGTGCTCGCACTCGTATGTTCCGGAGCACGCCGCGGCCCCCCACTCCCCCTGCGCGATGCCGATCCAGGGGGCCGCTCGGCCCTGGAGCACGTCGCGTCCCTCGCCAGCCTCTGGGCAACGTCGGGTGCGCGGCGTCGACCCACGGTGCTTTTGACGCAGGACCTCGTGCGCCGTGTCAGTAGCCGCGGCAGCGCGAGCGGAGGCGACGAACTGTTGCTGCGGCGACTGCGCGACATTGGCACCACCCAGCCCGACTTGCACGCGGACGCCGAGCGCATCGCAAACGCGGTGAGCGCGGGCGCCGTGCCGAGCCCCGCTCAACTGCTTGAACTGGGCCAATCGCGCCGAAGAATCCTCCTGGCCCTCCGGCGCCCTTGACCATGACCCGCCACACCCACATCCCGCCGTTCGAACCGCTCACCGCTGAAGAGGCCGCACGGTCCGGCGAACGCCTTGCAGCGCTGCTCGCGCAACTGGAGGGTGTGCTGTTCGGGCAGCGCGAGGTGCTCGAACAACTGCTGATCGCGGTGGTGGCCGGCGGGCACGCGCTGCTAGAAGGTGTGCCCGGTGTCGGCAAGACGCTGGCCGCCTCCGCGCTCGCCCGCGTGCTGAAGGTGGACGCAGGTCGCATCCAGTTCACGCCCGACCTGATGCCGAGCGATGTGACCGGCACCAACGTCCTCGTCCAAGGCGGCAAGTTCGAGTTCCGCCCGGGTCCGATTTTCGCGGAGCTCGTGCTTGCGGACGAGATCAACCGCGCGCCCGCAAAAACCCAATCGGCGCTGCTGGAAGCGATGCAGGAGCGGCGTGTCACCGTCGACGGGACCTCGCACCCTTTGAGCGAGCTGTTCAGCGTGTTCGCGACGCAAAACCCCATCGAATACGAGGGCACGTATCCGCTGCCCGAAGCGCAACTCGACCGTTTCCTCCTCCATGTGCGTGTGCCCTACCCGCCCGAGAGCGCGGAACAGGAGCTGCTCGCCGCCACCCTTGCGGGGTTCGATTCCGCCGTCCCCGCGACGTATCCCATCGATCAGCCGCTCGAGCGCGGTGAACTCATCGAGCTGCGGCGCGACGCACGCCGCGTGCGCATCGATACGAGTCTTTCGAACGCTGTGGTGACGCTCGTGCGCGCGACCCGTTCCGACGCGGAACTGAGCCTCGGAGCAAGCCCGCGCGCCGCGGTTGCGCTGCTGCGAGCGACCCAGGCCGCGGCGCTGCTTGCGGGCCGCGATTTTGCGATCCCCGAGGACATGGCGCACCTCGCCGCGCCGGTGTTGCGCCACCGCATCAGCGTTCGCCCCGAAGCCGCGCTCGAAGGGGTGATCGCCGAGCAGCGCATTGCTGCCGCGCTCGAACGCACACCCGCGCCGCGCTGAATCCCGCGATGTTTCCGCCGCCCCTGCCCACCCCGCGCTGTTTCGCCGCCCTGGCGATCGGCAGTCTGGGATTCCTCGTCGCACCGTGGATCGGTACGGCAGCGTGGGTTGTGGTCATCGTCGTGGCGCTTCTCGACAGCCGGCGCGCGGGAACCCTGGATCGACTCGAACTTGCGTTTGAAATGGATCCGCGGGCGTCGCTGGGTGCAAGCGTCAGAGCGCAGATCGAGGTGTGCGCACACGCTGGTGCCGAGCTCACGGGAAGCGTGGCGCTCGAGTTCGACAGCGCGCTTGCGAGCCCCGACGCCGAAACGATCCATCCCGTCGCTATCGCAGGGCGTGAGACGGTCGCCGTGCCACTGCGACTGGGCGCACGACGGCGCGGCGAACACCACGTCCGTGCGTTTCACGTGCTGGTGCGAGGACCGCTGGGGCTGGCCGACCGCCGCGAACGCCGGCCGTTCGAGGCCAAGGTGCTCGTCGCGCCGGGATTGGCTGCGGCGACCCGCATCGAACTCGCGCACCGCACGGGCCGCCGCATGGAAACCGGACGCCACACCACGCGCCAACGCGAGGATTCGGGCGCGTTCGACTCGCTGCGCGAGTACCAGCGCGGCGACGACCCGCGGCGCATCGATTGGAAAGCGTCCGCGCGGCGCGGATCAACGGTTGTGCGTCTGATGGCTGCGGAGCGTCGCCAAGACGTGGTGCTCGCCATCGACATTGGCCGCAGCCAGCGCGAGCGATTCGACGACCGCGAGCGGCTCGACCACGCGCTTTCCGCCGCGTTGTGCCTTGCGGGCGCAGCCGGAGCATTCGGAGACCGCATCGGTGTCATGGCATTTGCCGGCAAGGTGGTTCGGTTGATGCCGCCGGCCGTGCGCAGCTTGGGTTCGCTTGCCAAGGAGTTTGCGCTGCTGGAATCTGTCAGCGAAGAACCCGATTACAAGGGAGCACTGCTCGGCCTCGCCCAACGCCTCCCGCGGCGCGCACTGGTTGTTGTGCTGTCGGATGCGGTGGATTCGGAAGTCTCCGAACCCCTGATCGCCGGTCTCCGGCTCCTCGCACGCCGGCACCTTTCGCTGTTTGTCGCACTGCGCGCGCCGGCGCTCGAAGCCGCGGCCACCCGCCCCCTCGACCGGGCCGAGGATGTTTACCTCGAAGCCGCGCTGATCGAGCTCGCGCGGGCGCGGGCGGGTGCGCTCGAAAGCTTGCGCATGCGCGGTGTGCGTGTGCTCGATGTGGAAGCCGCGGAGGCAAGCCCGGCGGTGGTCGCCCAGTACCTGCGCATCAAGCGCCAGGGATCGATCTGACGCGGATGGGCGCGGGCTGCCGGTCGCGACCCGCAAATCCGAAGTACCCGACCATCAGCAGCGTTGTCAGGACGCCGATCGTGTACTTGACCTCCGGAGCGACGCGTGCGGGCGCAGCAAAACCCTCGAGCACCCCCGCCACGACGAGCAATGCCACCGCGCCACCCAACAACACAAGCGCTTCTTTGCCGCGCACCTGGAACGCGTCGGCGCGCGACAGCCGCCCCGGCGCCCACAACGCGCTGCCGACGCGGAATCCCGCCGCGCCAGCAAGGGCGATGGCGGTGAGCTCGAATGGGCCGTGTGGTGCAACCCACGCGAGGATATTTCCGAGCACCCCGCGGTTTTGAAACGCTCCCATCACACCACCAAGGTGCACCCCATTCAGGATCAGGAGTGCAAGCGAACCGATACCGGCGAGCACGCCCGCGGCAAACGCAAAAAAGGCCACCTGGACGTTGTTGAACATCACCATGCTGGTGAGCCCGCCGGCGCTGAGTTTCTCGCTCGCAAACGTGTCGCGGTAGTCGAAGTCCGGGTTGGCGGCGGCGAGTTCGGCGCGGTCGAGCAGCGCCGCGGGAACAAGCACGGGTTCAAGCTCGGGACGGTTCGCGACGAGGGTGTAAGCCACAACGCCGGTTCCGAAAAAACACAGGCAGGCGAGCGCGAACTCGCGACTGCGTGCGCGCACCGCGCGTGGCAAACCCACCGCAAAATAGTTGCGGACCGCACCACGCGCGCTCTTCATCGGCCGATGGAAAAGCCCGTGGGCGCGCACGACGAGGCGCTCCAACGCCCAGCGCACTTCGGTGCCAACACCCAACGTCCGCGCACGCGCAAGGTCAGCGCTGATCGCGCGGTATTCCGCCGCAAACTGCGCGACACGGTCCTCGCTCGCGAGCGCGAGCTTGCGGCGCGTCAAACGGCCGACCGATTTTTGGAATCCATGCCACCGAGCATTGCGGCTGCGCACGAGACTCGCGACGGCTCCAGTTTGGCCACCGTGGACCGCCTGGCGGCGTATCCGCTCTTGCGCATAGCAGCGTTGTAGTGCGGCGAAACTGCCCCGGGGACTGTGCACTGGCAAGTGAGCGCTCCACATGGCAACAAGCTTCGCACTTGTTTTGGCGTCCAAAAGGCGCGCGCGAACGAGGAAACGCTCGAGTCCAACAAACGTAGCTTCGTTGAGCTCCGGCTTTCCGACTTCCTCGCCTTCTTCGACGAGGGCGGGCAGCACACCCTGAAGGTCGCGCACCACGACGGTGCCCGCAACGATGTCGCCAAGACGCTTCGAGCGTGGATGCAACAGCATCACCACCCCGCCCACCAGTCCGGTCAAACCCGGTTGGAGGTCGACGATGCGGACCAAACAGCGCAGTGCCGCTGAGGTCATGTTGAGCGCATCACCCCCGTCCTGCACCACGCGCAGACGCAACCAGCGTTTGCCGGGTGTGGCGCCGTCCCCGAACGCTTCGAAGGCGAAAAAATACCCCCAGGTCACGACGAAGCCGATCGCCGGCAAGACGATCATCAAAAACTCGGCGCTGAAGACGCCCCCAAGGGCTCTACCCGCCGCCATGGCGAGCGCGAGGGCCACCAAAAGGAATCCCAGCAACGCCGCCAAGATCAGGAGCCCGTCGATCAACAGCGCGGCAAAGCGCGATCCCAATCCGGCGAGGGGCAGGTGGATCGAAACCTGTTCGGGCGTTTCGACCCGCAGCAACGCATCGGCGAGCGGATCGACACGCCGGGTGTTGTCCCGTGTGCCAACTGCCGCTCCCGCGTGGGACGCAGAAACTTCGGTGCGCGTCACGGCGCGGCGCCAGCTCCTCCCGCGCAGCCCGTACCCTTGGCGGTGACCGCCGATCCCCGTTGCACCGCATCGAGGCCGTCCATACGGTCCTCCAGGGCGCGGACCTGCGCGCGCAGTCGCTCAAGCTCTTTGTCTGCCGCTGCCGCTTCGCCGGCGCGCAGGGCCCGCGCAAGGCCGTGGACGGCAACACGCTCCTGCACGCAGAGCCCTGCTCCAAACGCGACCAGCGCATCGGCGGCGCGCGGGTCGCCCACGCGCGCAAGTCCCCGGACCGCGGCGAGCGCCACCAGGCGGTCCGAATCGCGCAGTGCAGCGATCAGTCGATCGACGGCGCGCTCGCGCGGACCGCGCTCGAGCGTCCGTGCGAGCTCTCCCAATCCGATGGACGCCGCGGGCCGTGCATCGGCACGCGCGAACGTGGGTTCAAGAGCGGCGAGCAACGGTTCGAGCGCCGCCTCGCGGCGCGTCGCACCGAGCGCGCGCAGGGCGGCCGACTGGGGCTCCATGCTGGACGCCGGCGTTCGTGCGGCCGCTACAAGACGCTCGAGCGGGGCACCTTCGCGCTGCGCACCCAACACCTCGAGCGCCACGGCGCGCGCGCGCGGCGGAAGTCCCGCGTCGAGGCGTTCCGCGACCGCGGCGGCGATGTCAGGATCCAAAAGGCCGAGCGCGGCGCGGAGAACAGGTTCAAGCGCTTGGGGGTCGCGCTCGCGGCGGATCGCCGCCGCGATCTCGCGCAGCGCACTGGGGTTCCCAGCGCGCGCGAGGGCGAGCGCCATTTCGCCGCGAGCCGCCCAGAACGGCTCGCGAGCCAGCGCCGCACCCACCGCGCGGGAGCGCCGCGCACTCGGTGCTGCCGCGAGGAACCACGCCGCTTCGTACCGGCCGCGCGCATCTTCGCTGTGCTCCAACTGCGCGAGCAGGAGGTCCTCCCCCGGATCGAACTCGAGCTCGATCAACGATTCGCAGCGCGGGTCAACGCGCACCATTTCAGGCTCTGCGTCGAGCGGCACGACCATCTGTTCGCGCACACGCTCGATCGCGAGACGGCGCTCGTGCCACACGCCACCCACGCGCCACGCCAGGGTCAGCCCGAACGCAAAGGGCGTGGGCTGGCCCCCGGGATCCAACTGCTTCTGCTCGATCTCGAACTGGCCCTGTTGGGTGATCGCATCGCGGCGGAAGCGCACGTGGAGCTGCGGATGCCCCGGGGCGCGCAGCCACTGGTCAAAAAAGCGCGCGAGCGAGCGTCCGGAAACCTCCTCCATGACGCGGCGGAAGTCGTCCGTTTCGACACCCTGGCCCGCATAACGCGCCAGGTACTCGCGCACCCCGCGCCAGAACGTGGGTGCTCCGAGTTCCGCGCACAACATCGCGAGGCGGCGCGCGCCACCGGGATAAAGGTGCCGATCGAAGAGCTGCCACGAGCTTTCGAAACGC
Source organism: Planctomycetota bacterium (assembly GCA_038246255.1). Classification (GTDB taxonomy): domain Bacteria; phylum Planctomycetota; class UBA1135; order UBA1135; genus RI-242. Next base: position 10,962 of record JBBRWC010000085.1, on the reverse strand, counting down.
CGCGTGACGATCGGCCGTCGATAACTGTCGCGGGTCTCGGCGAAGTAACTCGCCGCCTGGTGCCACTCGAGCCAATCCCCCGCGTCGCGGCCGTGCCAAGCGCGGATCCACACGGTTTCGATGAACGTGGCAAACGACTCCTTCAGCCACGAATCGGCGAAGTCGCGGCACACCACGTGGTCACCAAACCACGTGTGCGCCATCTCGTGGATATTCACGAGATCGACGAGCCAAGTCCACTCGGGCTCGCGCTCGACATCGAGGAGGAACTGCCCGTCCCAACTGACGAGGCTGATGTTTTCCATCGCACCGCCGATGCCAGGCAGCGCGAACTGAAAGTACTTGGGGTAGGGATAGGGTACGGCGAGCAAACCCTCGATCCACGCCAGCATGGCGCCGGTGCGGCCGAAGCTCGCGACGAGGCGCTCGGGCGCAACACCCTTGGGTCCGAAGTAGGCGATCGGCACCGCTTGGGTGCTGCCATCTTTGAGGGTCTGCACGTGTTCACCGTCGTCGGCGCGCACGAAGTCGCCGACCGCAAAACAGGTGAGGTAACTCGGACACGGTGCGTCCAAGCGCCAATGGCTCGTGCTCGTCCCGTCGCTGTGGGGTTCCACCCCCGCTGCGGCTCCGTTGGCGAGCGCGGTCATTCCCGCGGGTGCGCGCAGGGCAAACGCAAGGCGCGGGCGAGCGCCGGGATGGTCGACACACAGCAGCCAATAACGCGCACGTTCGGTTTCGTGGTCCGTCGCGACGAACCGCGGCGCAGCCGGTTGGTCCGCGCTGGGTGCGCTGAAATACACCCCCGCGACGGGCTCCACCACACGGTAGCGTGCGACGAACGTGCGCACTTCTCCGGGAACTGCACCCGGTCCAAGGATCACGTCGAGCTTGCGCCCATCGTAGCTCCACTCGATGGCGTCGCCGGACGTGTGGGTACCCTCGACGGTAAGGCCCTCAAAGCCGACACCGTCCAGAGTCAGCCGGCGTGCATCGACCCGACGGGCAACGAGGGTGTAGCGAACCTCCACGTCCAGCGTCTGACCTTCGATGTCGATGCGGATGCCGATTGCCAGATCGACAGGCTCGAGCTCCAGGTCTGGCGGGTAGTGCGCGGTCGCGAGTGAGCCCGCAAACTCGCGCGCACCGCCCAACCAAGACCCTTTGACCTTTTCCGCTTGCTGGGATCCGCGCTCACTTTCGCCGCCGTGTGTGTGGTGCTGCTGCATCGAAGGGTCGCGCGGGTTGGAGCCGCAGTTTCACCGATCCTCACCAGGGAATTGCGCTGCCGTCGGGACCGAGGAAACGCCCGTGGTCGCAGCCTTCCAGCGCGAGGATCGTGTTCAGCATCTGCTCCGCCGCGGCTTCGGTGTCGAGCGGCGCAGCGGATCCGCCCATCGCGGTGCGCACCCACCCGGGGTGCATGGCGACACAAACAAAGCCCGCGCCCGCAAGGTCGCGCGTGAGGCTCATGTGCACGGCGTTCAGCGCAGCCTTTGCCGCCCGGTAGGCATACGCGCCGCCGCTCGTGTTGTCGCCGATGCTGCCCATGCGGCTCGTCACATGGACGATGCGTTTTGCACCGCCCGCACGAAGGTTCGCAAGCAGCGCCTGGGTCAAGAGCAGCGGGGCTGCGGCGTCGACTTCGAACACGTGGCGAAGGTTTGCGAGCGTGATCGCGCCCAGCGGCTCGGTTGCCCCCATCACCCCCGCGTTGTTGACCAGAACGTCGAGGGCCAAATCCCGGAGCACATGCGCGAGTGTGTCCGCACCCACGGGATCCTCGGCGTCGTAAAGCTCGATGCGCGCACCGAGCGTGCGCAGGCCCGCCCCGTCCTCGATCCTGCGAACGGTCGCAACTACCGCGTGGCCGCGGTTGAGCGCTCCGCGGGCAAGCGCGAGCCCAATGCCGCGCCCCGCTCCGGTGATCAGGATATTCATGCTTTGACTCCGCGGCTGCCCGCGCGCGGCGCGGGCTCCTCCACCACATCCGCGCGGATGCCGCGCGCGCGCAGCGCGACGAGGAACGTCTCGGGATCGATGACCGACTCGAGCGGCCCGGGGCCAAGCTTGACTTCCCCGCGCGCGACAAGGTGCGCGCATGCTGTCGCCGAATACGCGGTGGTTCGCTCCATCGCTGTGAACCCGGTGGTTTCGTCGAAGTGGTCCTCCACGTGGATCGACAATCGGGCGCCAGCCTTCGTCTGCGCCGTCAGCATGAGCACGGCGACATCCCGGTCGCCCGGGTGCGCCAGTTCGCGCTGGAGCAGCACGTGCAGCAATTGGCGCGGCACAACGTCCTGATCACCGACCCGCACCGGCGTCTCGTCCAGCAACCCGAGGTCGAGCAGCAGCTTGAACTTTCCGTGGTGGCCCCTGTAGCGCAGGGTTTTGTAGTCGAGATGCTGGATCCGGCCTTCGAACGTGCGCGGCGCCGTGGACAACCCGCCGGAGGTGATGAATGCCTCCAGCCGGCCGAGCCCGGGGACATCGATCTCCTCCAGTTCGCTGAACGTCGGGACGCTCACCCGACGGCCGCCGCGCAGAATCTCCGCGTGGCCGAAGTACTCGTTCGTGAGTCCCTCCACGCTGAATAGCAGCATGTAATCGAGGGGCGGTTTGGGATCGCGGGGCAGTCCGCCGCAGCGCAGAGCCACACGGTCGAGATCCCCCATGCGCGCGACGGCCAAAGCCGTGAACAGATTCCCCATCCCCGGCATCAATCCACAGTCCGGCAGGACACACAGCCGCTCGCCGTGTGGGTGTTTCGCATGCAATGCGAGCTGCTGCTCGGCAACGGCGGTGTTGCCGCCGAGGTCGAGCAAGTGTGTGCCCCCGTCGAGCGCCGCGCGGGTGACGTCGAGCGCGAAGCGGTACGGCAGGCAATTGAGACACACGTCCGCCGCGCCCATTGGCGCGCGCAGGACGTCCGGGTTGGACACATCCGCGGCGCGGCAATCGAGGCCCGTGAAACCGGCGCGAGCGAGGGCGCGTGCGCACAGGATTTCAACGCGCGCCTTGGCTACGGCGAGGCGTGTGGCATCGCGCTCGAGCCAGGTGATCGACCGTGCGTCCCCGCGCTCGAGCAGGTCGTGGACAGCGGCCGTGCCCTGCAGGCCCGCACCGAGGACGAGGTAGTGGGTCATGGGCGCGGAGGATTCTACGGGCAGCGGCGGGCGCGCCAAAAAGTTTGTCACCACCGGCGAATCGCCGCGCTAGAGGGGTTTGCGAGAGCAGTGGCAGCCGTGATCACTCTCCGAGTGCACCCCAAAACGCGGCGTTCGCGGCGGTCGGGTGCCCTGGGGGGCCCAGACGGGATCCGACCTCAGGGGTGCGCCCGGTCAGCGGCCACGGTTGCCCTGTTCCGCGTCCCTCGGCGTTTGCCCAGCACGGGAAGCCGCGTCGACGCACGGGAAGCCGCGTCGGTCCGCCTGTGGGGGCATTCACTCGGGCTGTTAGGCTGTCCCCATGCCGCAGTCCCAGCCGCCGCACGACCCCGCCGCGCACCCCGAGGCCTCGAAAGCGCAGCCGGGCGCTTCTGCGAGCGCAGCACCCTCCACCGCTCGCCGCGCGTCGCATGCGGGTGCCTCGGCGGTGCACGGCGAACGACCCGCAAAACTCGACCTCGCAGAGGCGCTTGCACAGATCCGTGGCGCCGCGGCGGTGATCGGTCCGCACATCGTGCGCACACCCACGGTGCTGAGCCACGCGTTCAGCCAGGACGTGGGGGCGCAGGTGCACCTCAAGCTCGAAATACTCCAACGCACAGGATCGTTCAAGGTGCGCGGAGCGCTGAACCGCATCCTGACCCTCGAGCCCGCGACCCGCTCCCGCGGAGTGATCGCGGCTTCCGCGGGGAACCACGCTCAAGGGGTCGGTCTCGCCGCGCAGTTGTGCGGCTGCCCGGCGCTGATCGTGATGCCGACCGGAACACCGCAGATCAAGATTCGGCGCACCGCGGCCTTCGGCGCCGAGGTGGTCCTCCACGGCGAGAACTACGACCAGGCGTACGTGCACGCATGCACACTCGCCGAGTCCGGTGGGCGGACGATGATCCATCCGTTCGACGACATGGCGGTCATCGCGGGCCAAGGCACGATCGGTCTCGAACTGCTCGAGCAGGTTGCCGATTTCGACACCGTCGTCGTGCCCATCGGCGGCGGCGGCCTCATCGCCGGTGTCGCGCTGTGCCTCAAAGCACTGCGGCCCGACGTGCGGATCGTGGGTGTGCAAGCGGCCGGTGCCGCTCCGATGGTGCGCTCCTTCGAGGCCGGGCATCCGGTCGAGGTCGAACGCCCGACCACGATTGCCGACGGCATCCGCGTCGGCCGTGTGGGTGCGCACACCTGGCCCATCGTGCAGGCGCTCGTCGACGAATGTGTGACCGTCGAGGAGGACGACCTGTGCTTCGCGATCGCCCGCGCGCTCGAGCAATCCAAAATCGTGCTCGAAGGTGCAGGTGCGGCGGGCCTTGCTGCGCTCCTGCGTGGCCGCACGCGACCCGGCCGCCGCAATGTCGTCCTCACCTGCGGGGGCAACATCGACCTCACGCTCCTGGCGCGTGTCGTCGAAAGCGGGCTCGCTCAGGCGGGACGCACCCATCGCCTGCGCCTGCGTGTCCCGGACCAGCCGGGTCAATTGGAGCGCATTGGCGGAGTGCTGCGCCGGCAGGGTGTTAACATCCTCGATATCCAACATCAGCGCGGCGGTTGGCGTGTGCCCGTCGGTTTTGTCGACGTGGAGCTGCTGGTCGAGACCCGCGGACCCGAAGCCCTGGGCGAACTCGAGGCCGAGCTCGAACGCGCGGGCCTCGGACCCCAGAAGTAGCGACCGCCGCGGGCGCATCGGCCCAGGGCGCCGCTCCGATCACTCGTCCGCAGGCGCCCGGGTAACCTTCAAGCGGCGGCCCGGCTGGACGTTCTCGAGTACCTGGAGTTGGCCATCCGGCCAGCGCACGGTCACGGTGTGCGGACCGTTGCCCGCGGGCACTCCGAAGTGCACAACGGGAGCGCCCGCTGCGAAGTAACTTCCGCCGCTAGCCATCCAGCGGGTCGCGCGCATACGCGTTTCCCCCGCTCCACTCGTCAATTCAACGCGGCTGCCGAGCCCGCGGTGGTTGCCCCAACCTGCGCGGCCGTCGTGGAGTTCGACGGCGAGCGAGTCGCCGGGCGCGGCGCCAACATTCTCAAGGAGCCGCAGCGATTCGCCGATCGCGAGGACTAAGAGGTCTAGGTCGCCGTCGTCATCGAAATCGTGCAGCACGAGGCTTCGATCGGGGTGCAGTGCTCCGAGCCACGCCTGAGTGCCGGTGTCCGCGGCTGCGCTCGACGGCGGCGGCTCGACCCGCTCGAAGCGGGTCGCGAGCCGCTCGAACAATAACGGCATCTGCGCCCGCGACGAACCCAGGCGACGCGCCACGGGGTCGCCGTACACGTGGCCGTTCACCACGACGAGGTCTTCGTCGCCATCGTGGTCGAGGTCGCCAAACGCGGCAGCCCAGCCGAGGAAGGGCCGGCTGACGAGGCCAAGTCCAAAGGAGCGCGTCTGGTCGCGAAAGCGCAGGTCTGCGGCGTCCGCTTGCACGAGCAGCGTGTTGGTGTCGTCCGAGAAGTTGCTCGTGAAAATGTCCACGCGCCCGTCGCCGTTCACGTCGGCGAGTGCGATGCCCATCGTCGCCTGGGCCGCACCGTCGCCGTTCGTCGCGGCGCCGGTGTCCGTCGCGACGTTGGCGAACTGAAGGCCGCCCTGGCCGCGGAACAGATGGTTCGGCATGGAGTCGTTGCCGACGAAAATGTCGAGCTGCCCGTCGCCATCGAAGTCGACGACCGCGACGCCCAATCCGTGGCGCGCCTGGGCGCGCGCGATACCGCTCGTTTCAGTGACATCCTCGAAACGGCCTGAACCATCGTTGGCATACAGGCGGTCGCCGACCGCGGGCAAACCAAACGGACCGCCGAAGGTGTCGACGCCGAGAAAGCTCGCGGGCGGCGGCGGTGCAGCGGGATCGAACTCGAGGTACTGAACGAGGAAGAGGTCAAGGTCGCCGTCGAGGTCGAAGTCGGCGAATGCACAACCGGTGCCCCAGGCGGTCGATCCCAGCCCGCTGCCCTCCGTCACTTCGATGAGCTTCGGACCGGGGCGATTGGCAATCAGTGCGTCGCGCCCGAACACCGCGACATACAGGTCGTCACGGCCATCGGCGTCGACGTCCCCCACCGCGACTCCCTGACCCCAGCGGTCGAACGTGAGCCCGATCGCCTGCGTGATGTCCTCGAAGCGCAGGCCGCCGGCGTTGCGGTAAACCCTGGCGCCGGGGCCGCGCTCGGGCGAATCGAGCGTGGCGCCGTTCGGTACGAACACGTCGAACGCACCGTCGAGATCGATGTCGACGAGCGCGAGGCCGGTGCCCTTGACTTCGGGCAGCTCGCGCGGCGGATCGATGCCCGCGGTCACGACGACGTCGAGCCCGCTGCGCGCACCGACCGCGCGGAATCCGATCTTGGAAACAACGGGTGTCGAGGTCTGCAAGGGTTGCGCGGTTTCACCGACCGCGGAGTCGCGCTCAGTTTTGCCGCAGCCCGTAGAAACGACGAGGAGCAAGCCCAGCACCCACGCCATAAAGCGGGAGCGTGCCAACGCGCCGGTCACCGCGGGCCCAGCGGCGCACCGCGCTGCTGCTCCGCCATGCGCCGCACTTCCTCTGCGCCACGGGTGTCGCCCAGTTCCTCGAGCACTTCAATCAACTTGAACGCCACGGTCGACTGCTGCGGCCACATCGCAAATGCGAGTTGAAGGCGGTCCCGCGCGCCCTGCAGGTCGCCGCGTTCAACGAGGACATCCGCGATGCGCGCGTGGGCTTTCGCGGCGTCCGCGCGCCGATCGGGGCGCTCGACCGCAGCGCGTTCGGACAGCTCGATCGCGCGTTCGAAGTGCGCGACCGCCGCGTCCGCTTCGCCGAGCTCCAGCGCGACGAGGCCGAGGCCAAACTGCGTGTCCCCTTCGATCGGCACGAGTTCGGCGTGGCGCTCGAACGCCGCGCGCGCGGCCGTCATTTCGCCGAGATTCAACAGGCACCAACCCAGGAAGTAGTGCGCTCCTTCGTGACGCGGATAGTTGTCGAGCGCCGCGGCGCGCTCAAGCCACGGCCGCGCGAGGGCGTACTGCTTTTGCTTGTGCAGCGCGGTGCCGAGCAACAGCATCGCGCGCCCGTCGCCCGGGCGCCGTGTAACGGCCCGCTCCAACAGCGCAGCGGCCGCGCTCCACTTGCCCGCCCCGAGCAAGCGTTCGCCCTCGATGACCATGGGGTCGGGGGGTAAGGGCAGCGGTTCGTCCGGCCCGCAGCCCGAAAGGAGCGCCGTGGCGCAAAAAACCAGGCCCACCAGGATTTGGCCCACGCATTTGAACACCGTCGAGGGGAGAACGGAGCGTGGGCGCGGGTCGAGGGCGTGGGGCATCGGAGTTTGGGGCGCGATCAGCACGCCGGCTGCGGCGCCCGGGGTTGCTGTATCCACGTCGAACTGTCGGGGGGGAGGGCGCGAGACGGGGCTCGGGCAGTCCCGCGCAAAGACGCGAACCCACCGTTGCAAAGCCATGGTGATCAACGACTTAGGGACTTTCAACCCGCGCTTGCACGCGTCTTACTCCCAAGTAGGGAAGACTCCATGCGCCGATCGCAATGGCGGGTATAACACTTGGAGGTCGGAATTGATCGACCCCGCTTTGCAGCAGCCAGCGCGCGACGCAGGCCTTACTGCCGAACTGGGAACCTCATTCCAGCCCGCCCCGTCCCAACTGCGTCCATTCGCGTCCGAACAGCATATGCACCCTTTGGGTGCGCTGTGCGGCCCGCGCCTGGCCGTGCTCACCGTCCCCATCCACCCCGGCCACACGCCCTTCTCGGCTCCGGCTCGACGGACCCTCCCATGCTGAGCCTTCGCTTCCTCGGTCTCGCTCTTCTCTCCACCAGCCCTCTGGCGCTGGCCACCGACCTCGACATCACCGTTCATTCGAACGGCGTGTCGTCGGTCGCGGTCGCCCCCGGAGCTCTAGTCCCCTACACCGTCACCATCGAACTGGGCGACGCGCTCACCGCGGGGCTCGGTGGTTTCGCCTTCGACCTGGTGTTCGACGGCGGTGACCTCGGCGCAGCCGTCGCTCCTGCGACCGGCCCAACCCTCGCGTTCCGTTCGCCGGTCGGCATCAGCAACCCGGCTGGCTTTGGCGGCACGCTGATCGACGGCAAACTCGTCCAAGTGGGCGGCGCGCAGAACACGATCCAGAACTTCTTTGCGCCGGTGCCCAGCGGCGCGGTGACGTTCGGGGTCGCGCAGCCGGGCTCCGCGGTGCTCGTGCTCACGGGCACGGTCCAAGCGCCGACCGAAGGGGGTTCGTTCACGCTGAGCGTCGAAAACGCGCTCGCCAACGGCATCGTCGCCGGCCAAAGCGGTTTCCCTTTCTATTCAGTCGACGCCCTCGACGTCACCACGACAGGCCTCGTCATCGACATCGCGAGTACCCTCGCCCGCGACGTCGCCCAAGTGCCGCTCAGCAGCGGTGGCACGCAAGCCCTCGCCCTGGACGCCGGCGCCATCAACGCGGGCCGTATCTACCTCGTTCTCGGCAGCATGTCGGGCACCCTGCCCGGCATCACAGCCAACGGGATCACGCTGCCGCTCAACGCGGACCCGTACCTCAACTACACCCTGGTCGCTCCAAATGTCGGTCCGCTCTTCACGAGCTTCGGCATGCTCGACGGCCAGGGCCAGGCGGCTTCAGCGTTCACGCTGCCCGCCGGCGTCAGCCCCCTTCTCGCGGGAATGACGCTGCACCACGCTTATGTGCTCGTGACCCCGACCCTCGACTTTGCGAGCAACTCGGTGTCGGTCACGCTGATCCCTTGACCTGGCGGGCCTAAGCGTCTCTCCCGTTTCGATCGAAGCTCCCAAACCGCTCCATCTGGAGGATTCCAAGAATGGCTTCTACTCCCTCGGTTCGCCGCGCGCTGCGCCCCCTCGGGTTCGTCAGCGCCGCCGCGGCCTTCTGCGCGCTGGCCCCCTCGGCCGACGCACAGCTCAACAACCAGTGGGTCTCGTTCACGAAGACCGCAGGCAAGATCACTAGCCCGATCGTGCCGCCGACAGAACTTTCGACGGAAATCGACGTTCACTGGAACGACCTCGACAAGGACGGCTGGGTCGACCTCGTCGGCGTGCGCAAGCAGGACTTCACGTCCACGGGCAAGCGGGTCAACCTGCTGCTTATGAACGAGAACGGCGTCCTCGTCGACCGCACCCAACTGCGCGCCAGCGCGGCAGACGTCCCCGGCGACCAGGGTTTTGTCACGGCGACCAACGACCGCGACGTGCAGATCGCCGACTTCGACAACGACGGTTGGCTCGACTTCGTTACCGCGACGACCCTGAGCGACGGTGATCCGAAGCACATCGGCCACCCGCGCATCTACATGAACCGCGGCAACGACGGCGGTGGCAACTGGCTCGGAATGCGCTTCGAGAACGCGCGTTTCCCGCAGATGTTCTCCTTCTCGAACGGCTCCGCGCAGAACCCCCGTTTCTGCTCGGTTGCGTTCGGCGACGTCACGAACAACGGGTTCAACGACCTGTACTTCGGTGATTACGACTCCTCGGGCGCGGGTGGCGCAGGCCAACCGGCTGGGGCGGACATGAACAACCGCCTCATGATCAACAACGGGGCCGGCTTCTTCACCGACCAGTCCCAGGCGCGCATGACCCCGACGATGCTGTTGTCGGCTTTCGGCGCGGCGTCCGAGATCCACGACATGAACCTCAACGGGCTCAACGACGTCATCAAGCAGACGTCCTTGAACCCCCCGCAGCACGTCGCGGTGGTTTACAACAACCCGGCGAACCCCGGCTTCTTCAACATCTACCAAGACTTCAGCGTGTTCGCGCCGTACCACATCGACGTGGCGGACCTGAACAACGACGGCCGTCTTGACATCATCATCACCGACGACGGTGCGGACCGCTGGCGCCTGAACACCGGCACGGACGGCCTTGGCCGCGTGATCTGGGGCAACGGCCTCACCTTCAGCTTCCTGAGCGGCGGCGACGACGGCTTCGGCAGCAACAACCTCCTTGCCGACCTCGACATGGACGGTTGGAACGACGTGCTGATCGCCGACGTCGACGTCGACATCGGTGGCTACGGCCGCCGTCTGCACATCTACCACAACACGGGCACTGTGCCCGGCGCCCAGCCGGTCATCCGCGAAGAGCGCCAAAGCAACACCGGCAACCAGGGCTCGGGCTGGATCGGTGTCCTCGGCATGAACGCCTCCGACATGGTCGGCACCCACGACGTCGCGGTCTTCGACCTCGACAACGACGGTGACAACGACATGGTCGTCTTCCGCCGCACGGTCAGCGAAGTGTGGGTCAGCAACGTGAACCCGGTTGTCTGCCAAGAGAACCTCGGCTCCGGCGGCCCCGGCTCCACGACCCTCGCGGTCTGCGGCCAGCCGCTGTTCACCGGCCAGAACGCGACCTTGACGGTTGCGGGCGCGCCGGCCTTCAGCCCCCTTGTGCTGCTCATCGGCGTGTCGCAGACCGCCTTGCCGATCTTCGGCGGCACCGTCATCACCATCCCGGCCGTGACGCTTGGCGCCGCGACGAACGGCGCGGGTCAGTTCACCCTGCCGATCAACAACAACGCCGGCAGCAGCGCCGACGTGTTCTTGCAGACGCTGGTGTTCGACCCGAGCCAACCGTCCGAGTTCCAAATCTCGAACGGCGTCAAGGTCGACTTCAAGAACTGATCCACTCCAGGATCGACGAACGGCTCTCGTAGCCTTCGGGCCCGCCCCACTCGGCGGGGCGGGCCCAACCCTCTCCCCCCCTTACCTCCCATAACACCCGCGCACCCGACCCCCAGTCCAAGAAATCCATCCCGTTACCCGCTTCGCTCGGTGGTCTAGGCCTG
>JBBRWC010000084.1:0-17924 GCA_038246255.1 Planctomycetota bacterium | reverse complement strand
GGGTCGCCCGCCGCCGGGGTGCGTGTGGCCGTGCGCGGGCGAGCAGCGCAGGTCGCGGGCGCTCCCCCGGGTCTGCCCTTGGAGTTGTGCACGGCGGACACGGACTCCACGGGCAACGCGGTGCTCAAGGACCACAGCGGCGAGTTTTTCCGCCGCACGACGCACCTGTGGCGCGTCGAGTGCGACGTCGTCGCGGAGGCGTTGCCCGGGTTCGCACTCACCAAGCCGCCGGATGGACCGCTCGAACTCCGATTGCCGCCGCTAGGTGCGGTGGAACTCGCCGTGCTGACCGCCGGTGAAGCGCCGGTACCGGCCGCGGGCCTGGAAGTGTTGCTCTTCGCAGCGCGCGCGCCCGGCGCTGCCCATTTTGCCGAGCGCTCGGGCGAAACCGACGCAAACGGTAGGGTGCGGTTCGAGCGCATCGGATGTGGGCTCCACCTGCGTGTGGTCACGGCAGGGTGGTCGGAAGCGTTGGAGGGCCCGCGCTTTGTCGGCCCGTCGACGGACGGCGAGCAGGTCACGCAGGCATGGCGTCTTCCCGAACTGCCACCGCGATTGCGCGCGCGGTTGGTGGATGAAGCGGGCCTGCCGCTTCCGGGTGGCGGCCCCCTCGCGGTGGTGTTGCGTTGGGAAGGGGGTGAGTGGAGCGCGCCGAAGTGGCGGATCGACGAGGGTGGCCTTGTGCGCATCGAGGTTGACCGCGCGGCCCTGCGCGCCGACACGCTCGTGCTGGAGCTCGACGCCGCGGCTTACGAATCCTCCCCCGGCGTATGGCAACCCCGGCGCTGGGCGAAAATCGACCTCGCGGGGCTCGCCGCGGGAGCGCAGCAGTTGGGTGATCTCGTGCTGCCCCCGGCACCGTTGATTTGTGCAGGGACGCTGCGCGCTCCGAATGGGTCGGCTCTCGTCGAAGCCACGCTCGAGGGCTTTGCGCAGCGTCCGCCAGACGGCGAGGGCGGCACGACGCCTCTTTGGAGCGCGCGTTCCCGCGCGGACGGCGTGTTCGAAGTCCGCGTGCCACCTACGCCGCCGCTGCGGGAGCGGTTTTGGGTTCGCGCGACGGCAGCCGCAGGCGGCGCGGCGCAATGGCGCGAGATCCGCGTGGGCGACAATGCGGTGGAATGGCAGTTTGACGGGGACCGCCCGTAATGGCCCCGCGACACCTCGGTGTGCGGATCGCTGCAGCCGCGCTTCTTCTTAGCGTTTTGAGCGCCTGTTCGGATCCCACTCCGCGCGCGAGCGCGACGTTGCCCACGGCTGCCGAGCAGCAAACGCCAGCGGACACGGAGTTCGACGTGCAAGACAGCATGGCGGCGACAGCCCGTGCGCCGAGCACGGCTCGCACGCAAGAGGCGCAACCGTTGTCGTGGGGGGCTTTCCAGTGTGTCGGCGCCGACGGACGCGTGGTGCCCGGCCTGGTCGTCACGGTGCGCGGATCCGATGGCAGGGTCCTGTTGACAAACGGCGATGGCATGGGGGTGGTGCGCTTCGATCCCGACTGGCGAACCTTGCAGCCGATGGACGTCGAGGCGAGTTGGGTCGGTGGCGGTGGGCACGCGCAGACGATCGATCTTGGGCGCGGGGCAAAAGGGGATCCGAACGCGCAGTTCGAACTGCCGCCCTGCGGAGCGCTCGAGTTTGTGTTCCCCGCAGACGCCAAAACGGGGGAGTACACGATCGAGATGCCGGGATTCGACGAAACCCCGCTTCCGCTTTACTGGGAAAAGGGTGTCCTGCGCCTGGAACCTGTGCACCTTGGCCACACCTTTGCGCTCGTCGGGCCCGAAGGTGTACGGATGCGGCCCTCGCAGTTCGAGGGACCGCAGGCGGACGGCGAAAGCGTGCGCGTGGAGCTCCACCCGCGCTCACTCGGATCCTGGTTCAACGCGCGCATCGCCCTTTCCGACGGCCGACCTCCTGTCGGGGCCCGAATCCGCGCCGAGATCTTTGTCAACGGTCGGAAAGCGGCGCCTACAGCGCGAGCCCGCGTCGATGCGTCCGGCGAAATCGAGCTCGAGCTTCGCTGGAACGCGCCGCCGCCCGAGTTTGAGCTGTCGCTGTCGACGATGGGCCGACCCGTGCACCAAACCGAGCGCGCTCGCTTCCGTGTGGCCGCGATCCAGCCGGGGGCCAACGATCTTGGAGTGCTGCGGCTCGAGCAGCCACCGCTGCTGCTCGCCGGTCGCGTGGTGGATGCACAGGGGCGTGGCATCGAAGGTGCAGCCGTCGGATTGGAGCCGCGGCCCGCCCTGCGCATGGGCGAGACCATGGTGCCCTTCGAGGTGGTCGGCACGGACCCGCTGGGCCGCTTTGAAATGCGCGGCGATCCGCCGCTTTTTGATGTGGCGCTGGTTGCGCGCGCGCCGGGGCACGGGCCCGCGTGGATCGAGCGGGCGCCGCTTGGAGCGCTCGACGTCGAACTCGCGCTTGGCGCGGGCGCCTCCGTGTCCGGAGTGCTGCGCGCGCCGTCGGGCGCCGGTCGCGATTCCGCGGACGTGCCCGTCGTGTTGCGGCTGGAAGTTCGCAGCGCCGACCCAGCGGCCGCGCCGCACACGATTCTGATGTTGGGGAACGGCGCGACACCGTTTCGCATCGACGGCGCGCGCGCGGGTCCTTCGTCGTTGTTCGTGCTCGACCACGGACGGCTCGCGCACTGGCGGATCGCGGATTTCGAGGTGCCGCACGAGGGTGGAATCGACTTGGGGGATGTGGAGTGGAGCTCCGCGGTCGAAACCGTCATGGTGCAGCTGGTGGAGCGCTCCACCGCAGCATCCAACGCCTCCATTCGGCCGGTGGACGGTGGTTTCATCGCGCCGCCAAGCGGTGCGGGCGGCATGCAATCCGACGGCGCAGTGGTGCGTGTCCAGGTCCCGCCCGAGGGTTTGGATGTTGTCGCGGGCGCACGTTTGTTCCTCGACACTCCGCTGCGTTTGGTTGCGCCGGGCCCCATCGTCGTGGCGCTGGAGCGCGCGCCGCGGCTCGAACTGGAACTGCCCGCGGAACTGGGTGGCGCGTACGACGTGGGGACAGGTTTCGACTTCGGCGTGCGACTTCAGCCCGCGGCGGCAAAGGGCGCTGCGCAACGCACCGCCGACCGCGAGCCCCATTGGTTCGTGGGCGAGCGACGGCTCGTGCTTTTTCCGCGCTTCAAGGGGCCCGCGCGTGCGGAGGTCTGGTTGGCGCGGGTGACGAGCACCGAACGGCGTGTCGTTTTGGTGGGCGAAGTGGCGTTGGACGTGGATAGCGCGACGCGCCTGCTTCCGATCGACGCACAAGCGCTCGACGCGGCGCGCGCGTTGCTCGAAGTCGATTGATCGATGCGGAATGTCAGCGCCGTTACGGCGCGCTGAACAGCGCAAAAAGTCCCTGGGAGGCCGCCAATCCACCCTCCACGGCGATGTCAAACGCAAACGCCTGGCAGTGCAGCGGAACTCCCACGAGGCTCGGGATATTAGGAATCAACAGGTTGAAGGTGCCGCTCCCTCCGCCCAACGCCACCGCTGTCAACAGCAACGCCGTTTGGGCAGGGTCGATCAACACCGTCACGTGCAGGAGTTCGACGTAAGCACCGCCCAGCGTCGCCGCGAGGACCAGCGCAGACCCGCTGGTTGCGCCGCTGACGTTGAATGCGACCGTCGAGCCGAGGGTTGCGGGTGTGTTCGACTCCAGCACGAGCACGTCCGCCGCGAGGCCCGCCCCGGGCACTGAGGTCCAGGCGAGTGCGGGCTCCAGATTGGGCGGATTGATGCGCACCACTTCGGCAGGTCCGACCCCGTAACCGCGCAGCAGCACGTAAGCCGCGCCCGTGGTTGTGTCCACGGCGATCGCGATCGGACCCGCAAACAACTTGCCGATGTCCAGGATGGATTCCACTGCGCCAAAACTGTCCAAGCGCGCGGCCTTGATCCAGGTGGAACCGTAGTCAGCGAATAGGTAGCGACCCGCGTAGGCCGCTGGAATCGCCGGCCCCGCGAGCACGCCGCCGCCGATCGCACAAAAGCCCGCGAACCCGCCGAGCGGCGCTCCATTCGCGTCCACATGGCTGCCGCTGGGCAATTGCGCGCTGGCGTCGTCGCGGCGCCACGCGGCCGCCGGCTCGATCCACGGAAGCAGCGCATCGGCACACGCCGTCAAACCCAGTGGATTTGCGCCGAAGTCGTGGGAGAAAAACGGCTCGCGCGTGTCGGGCCCTTCCGCGCACGGCCAGCCCAGGTTGTCACCGCGGCGAACCGCGTTGAGCTCTTCCCAATCGAGCCAACCGACATCGGCGACAACAACGAGTCCCGGACCTTCGTCGTCGGTTGGCACCACGGCGATGCGGAAGGGATTGCGCAAACCCAGCGCCCACACGCGACTTGCGAGACTGGCGGGATCGCCGTCGTAAAACGGATTGGACGGATAGCCCCTTCCCGTCTGTGGATCGACGCGCAGCAGCTTGCCGGAAAGGCTCGCAAGGCTCTGCGCGCGGAACGCGCCGCCGTCCTGGGCTTTGGGGAGCGCGCCGACTTGCCCTGTCGTCGGGTTGACCAGGTCGTCGAACCCGAAGGGCTGCATTCCGCCGACATCCGGCGCAAAGTAGTTCGCGCCATCGCCGGTGGCGAGCAGCAGCGACCCATCGTGTCCAAACGCAAGCCCACCACCCTGGTGCGATTCGTGCAGTGCGGCGAGCGCGGTGGGAGCGCTCCCCGACGGCAACTGTTCGCCCAGCAGCACATGCCGCGACCCCGCGATCGCGGTGGGAAGTCCTTCCAGCGTCTCCACGCGCCAACGCGCGAGGCGTCCGAAAGAATACATCCCGTCGCCACCGTTGGGCAGGTCGAGGGGCGGGGTCGGGTCGACCACGTAGTAGAGGTAGATCCACGAGTTCTCGCCGCCGTCTGCGAGGAACCCTGGGTGCAGCGCGAGCGCCGCGAGGCCGAGATCCCTGAACTGCAGCACTTCGACGCGGATATCGAGCACAACGTGGTCCGGGACCGCAGAGCCGCCACTTGGATCGAGCGCGATCCTGCGTACCTGGCCCGCCTGTTCGGCGATCCACAGGGCGCCGTCGGGTGCGACGACGAGGTCCGTAGGCTCGACCAAGCCCTCGACCACGCGCGCGGCCGTGAAGCCCCCCGCCATCTGCGGACTTGGGAACTGGGCCGTGGGGAACGCGGGGCCAGCGACGAGGCCGCCAAGAAGACCGCCGAAAAGAACAGCGACGGGGAGGCGGGGTGCTCCAGCCGGGGAGGCGCGGCCCATGGGCCCACCGTAACCCGCGGCTCGCTAGCCACGTCTCCCGCGTAGGATGGAGGACGATCGCTTCCCGGGCGCAGGACGGGCGCGACTCAACGTGGGAACTGAAAAAAACGATCCGCCGAGTGACCCCGCCAACGGGACGGGCAACACGTCTGAAGAAGGGCAGCCGGTGCGTTCGTTCGGCTCGATGGGCGACCACCACTGGTCGCGCTCGCGGCGCGGGAAGAACAAGGAAGCGCTCGATTACCTGCGCTGGCGCTCGCATGCGCCGGGCGTCGAGGAGGGTGGTAGTGAGCGCAACCACTACTGCATGCACTGCCACGGCGTGATTCCGCTCGCCTACGACCAGCGCGAGCCCGCCGATGAAACCCCGCGCACGTGCCCGCACTGCAACGCCGCGCTCGAGCCGCGCGTGCGCGCCATGTTCAACTGGGTCGAAATCGACCAGCCACCGCCGAGCGATCGGGCGCTCAAGTGGACGGCGCTTGGCGTGGTGGCGATCGTCATCGCCGCCGTGGTGTGGTGGTTGCTCTGATCGGCCCTGCGCGGGACACGCGGCGCCTCACTGACTGCTGATCAGTGCGTCGAGGCCGTTGGAGTGTGCGAGGAATCCCCATACTCCAAAATCGAGCGCAAACGCTTGGAAGTGCAGGAACTTGCCCGCGAGCCCGACCAGCGGCGGAAGCGCGAACAGTGCGTCCGCCGTTCCCAGGCCGTCGTACACGAGCGGCGCGAACACCGCTCCCGCCGGGTCGATGAGCAGCGTCGTTTCGATCAACGGAATAAGCGCGGCAAAGGGCGCGATGGCGAGGAAACCCACCGCGCCTGCGCTGGCGCCGCTGACTTCGAGCAGCACGGGCGATCCCAACACCGGGGGAGTGGTCGCCGTCAGCGCGAGCGAGTCCCCGGTCAATCCGAGCCCCGCCCGCGGGAACCATCCGCCGTCGAAGCCGTGCGGACCGAACACGCGCAGCTCTGACGCGGTTGCAAAGCTCGCGTCACCGCCGGGCACTCCAATCACGCGGATTTCCCGTGCGACGCGGGGTGTGAACGACAAGGAATACGCCTCGAAGCTGGGTGTTCCCGGACCCACCGTGCGGTACGGGGGTGTGACCACGAAACTGTCGACCCCCGTCCAGGGTGCATCCGCGTCGAGCCGCGTTTCGACACGCAGGCTCGTCATCCAGCCGCCCAGGTCGGCGCCCGCGGAGGACCACACGAGGCCCTCCCGCCAGCGCGCCCCGCTCAGCGTGACGGGGTCGTCGAAGCGCCATCCGAACCACGCGGGACCCGCGGCGGCGGGGTGGTAGGACGAAACCTGTGCGAGTTGGCTGGTCGAGCCGGGCGCAGGTTCGGCGCCGTCGCGCAGTTTTTCAAGGTCGAGGGCCCCAAAGCCCTGGGGACCCGGCGGGGTGAGTTCGAGCGTGTTCGCGATTGGCGCCGCCGCGAGGGCAGTGAGGTCCTTCGCGGGCCCGGGGGGCGCCGCGGCGAACACACGCAGCTCGGAGACGCTGACGAAGTTCAGCGTGCCGCCGGGACGACCGATGATCCGCACACCCTGGGCCACCACAGGCGCGAAGTTGAAACGGTAGGTCGCAAACCCCGCTCCCTGCAAGTCGCCCGGATAGGGCGGGTCGATGACGACGTCGCTCGCCGACTGCCACACCCCCCCGAGCAGCACTTCGACTTCGGGCTTCTTGAACCAACCGCCCTCGGGTTGGTGCGCGCCCTCGCGCAATTCGACGGCAAACACGCGCGCGTCGGGGGGGTGCTGGGGGCCAAAGACGTAACCGACCCAATCACGCGGACCGGCGAAGGGCGACAGCGGATGGTAGGTCGCGTACTGCTCGGCCAAGCTCGCGCCCACTGATGGGAGGACGCGGTCGCGCCAAACCTCGGGGTCGCGGTTGCCAAACCCCTGGCTGCCGGGGGGATCGAGGCCGAGCACCTTGGCTTCGAACAGCGCAGCGCCCGCCACATCGACCACACGCGCCGCGGGGTGCACGACGATGGCCGCAGTCGCAGTGGCGAGCGCTCCACGCAGCGGGTCAAGGCCGAGGAGCCTCACGCGCACGCTGTAGTCCGTCGCGTCGGTACCGGGTTTGATGAACGGGATGTCGAGCGCGTCGGCGGCTTCAACGATCACGTCCAGGGTCCAGATGCCGTCGATGAAAACGTCGATCGCCCAGGCGAGGTCGAGGGGCTTGCCTTTGCCATCGGACCCGATGCCGCGCAGCTCCAGCAACTCGCCGGGTTCAAAGATCCCACCCTGACCCGGCGAGGTGATCGCCACGGTGGGCTGGTCGAAGCCCGGCAGCACGGGTTGCTCGAAAACAGCCGTTCCGAAGCCGTCGTCCACAAGAAGCCGGACCGTGTAGGCCGCTGCCGCGGGGAAGGTGTGGGTTGCGATTGAACCCGTCACAGGCGCGGAACCGTCGTCGAAGTCCCACGTGAACGTGAGCGGGTCGCCGTCCGCGTCCGTGGTCGCGCTGGCGTCGAAGTTGAACGTGAAGAGGTCGGGGCCGACGGGTTCGAATTCGAAGGTCGGATCGGGAAGCTGGTTCGCGCCGTAGCGCAGCGCGAGCACGCGTGCGGTGCCCGCTTGGAAACCGCGCTGCACGATCAGAAGGTCGCCCGTGTCGGCTTCGGTGCGCGCGCCCACCATCGTGGACACGAGCTCGGCCACGTCCTTGATTGCCGTCGGGTTGCCGGCGCTGTCGAGGGCGAGGGCCTTAAGCCATTCAAAACCGAAGTCGGCGAAGAAGTAGCTGCCGCGCAGTGCTTCGGGATAACTCGAGCCCTGGTAGAAGTCCCCGCCGATGACGGCGATGCCAAGGAAGCCGTTTTTGCGCGCGCCGTCGATGCCCTGGTGCAACGCAAGCGGTTGCAGACCCGCGGGATCGTCCCTGGGGAACGCGACGA
Source organism: Planctomycetota bacterium (assembly GCA_038246255.1). Classification (GTDB taxonomy): domain Bacteria; phylum Planctomycetota; class UBA1135; order UBA1135; genus RI-242. Next base: position 9,764 of record JBBRWC010000084.1, on the reverse strand, counting down.
TGGGCGCCGTTGCCGCGACGGGCGCAGTGTTGCAGCGCGGCCACCCGTAGGGATTCTGCGGATGTGTGTGGGCAGTGGCGAGCTCGTTGACCTTGGGTCCCTCGTAACACGGCCAGCCGAAGTTCTCGCCGCCGCGGCAGATGTCGAGCTCCTCCCACGTCGTGGAGCCGACATCGGCAATCACGAACCAACCCGGTTGACCCAGCGCGGGATCCGCCGCTCCTGTGCCGGGCACCTTGGTCATGCGGAAGGCGTTGCGCAGGCCCATGGCCCACACGCGCGAGCGCAGGCTCGCAGTGTCGCCGTCGAAGAACGGATTGGACGCAAGGCCCAGGCCGGTTTGCGGGTCGATGCGCAGGACCTTGCCGCTCAAGCTGTCCAGGTAGATTGCGCGGAACGAACCGAGGTCCTGGGACGGCGAAATCGGCCCCTTCAGTCCGGTGACCGGATGGGTGAAGTCGCTGAAGCCAAAGGCGTGAAGTCCGCCGAAGTCGAGCTGGAAGATGTCCGCTCCGTCGCCGGTCGACAGGAGCAGCGTTCCGTCCGCTCCAAACACCAGCGAACCACCCTGGTGGGACTCGTGCAGGATCGGGATCGCGTCAGGCGCTGTGCCATCGGGCAGGCGATCGCCGAGCAGCACCTGCCGTGACACCGGAATCGAGCGCAGCACCAGTTGATCACCCTCGACCACTTCGTTCAGCCGATAGCGCGTGAGTCGGCCGAAACTCGGATCGTTGTCCAGTCCGTTGAGCTTGTCGGGACCGACGGCGTAATAGAGATAGAGCCAGGACGTGTCGCCGCCGTCGGGCAGGAAGCCGGGATGCACCGCGATCGAGACGAGCCCTCGGTCGGCAAATGAGGCAACTTCTGACCACAGGCTGAGGACGATGCCCTGGGCGACGTTGCCCGGGCCGAAGCTCTTCACCGTGCCGTCCTGCTGGGAAACGATCAGGCGGCCGCCGGGCAGGGAGATGATGTCGGTCGGTGCTTCGGCACCGGTGACGACAACTTCGGTCGTGAAGTGGGCCGGGACGATCGGCGTGGGGAGCTGCGCCCAGGCGGGTGCGCACAGACAGATGGCCGCGCATAGCGCGGGGAGACGGAGGGGCGGCATAGTGGGGCTCCGCGGGGGGCTGCGGGGTCCGCTCGGGGGGGGAAGAGGAAAGTGGGGGGATGGACCGCGCGGGGCGAACGGGCTACGCCCCGCGCAGTGAGCCGTCAGGCACGGCGCCGCACATGAGGTTACCCGCCCTTTCCGTCGGTGGCGGTGACTTCCCGCCGAGTCGGGTCCGCGCCCCGCACCAAGGCGCTCTGGGCGTGGGGATGCCGGTTCAAAAGCGACCCGCGATGGCGTGGCTCCACATGGAGCGGGCGGTGGGGCTTCGCGTTCCGTTTACGATCGAACTCCAACGACAAAGTCTCGCTCGACGCGTTTGGCGATCCTCGTGATCGCCATGCCCCTTGGCATTTTTGCCGTCGGGTCCGCCGGAGGAGATCCCCGTGCGCGTAGTGTTCGGCATCCGGCGCGCTCGAGTTGCCAAACGCGCCAGCCTGGTCGAAGACGGTGCAGGGTGGAGCGCCAATCCTCCCGCGACCCGTGCTCACGGCGGTGCATGGTGTGGGCTCGTGGCAAGGCACGAAGCTCAGCGCCACTTCATTGAGTAGGGACCTGCATGCTGGGAGCGCGGGACTCGACGCCCTCTTCGAAGCGTGCGGCGCAATGCCGGCGCTTCCAGGTTGGTCTTCGTCGTGCTTGGTGACAGGGGGAGCCCGCGCCGGGCGCTCGGGTCGCGCTCCACAGTTTCGGTTTCTCTGATCCGCCGCGTATCCGGCGCTCGAAGCCTTCGGTAAAGACGGGTCTGATCCACAGGCGGCTCGGATGGGCGCGTGGATTCTCGCCGCGGAGTTGGCCCAAGCACCGTCCGAGTTCTCCGCCGTTCCAGCCAGTGCCCTTCGAGTTCGGTGGCTTCCACACGTTGGTGCTCGCGCGCTCCGCGGTGGTTCGCGATGGTTCGCGATGGTGTTCGCGGTGGTGTTCGCGGTGGTTCGCGGTCTGATTCGGGGACCCCGCGGACTGGTGCTGGCAGCGCTTAAAGCACAGATCCACACTCGGGGTGGATCGGTCGCAGGTCTTCCGTTGAATGAACCCGCTGCGAGTGTGATTGAGCACACCAAGTTCCAGTTTTTCGGACCGCTCGCGCCCAGCGATGCGCACACGTTGGTTGTCCATTCGCGGCTCGACGGATCCCGTAGCGCGTCGTGGCCGCTCGAACTCGTCCCCCTTGCTACCAACGACGTCGGTGTCTTCGACCTTTCCGGACTCGCTCCGGTGACTCGCCTATCGGCCGTGTTCGACGGCGCGCCTGCACCGGCGAGTTACTCGATCGAAGCGGTGGCGACTCCTGCTCCATTTCGTGCGTTCAGTGTCACTGCGGCCCACGTGGCCCAGGTTCCCGCGCCGCTTGAGCCCGTGTCGGTGCGCGTCAAAGCGCACGGGTTTGCGGACTTCGAAGTACAGCTGGGAGCCCGCGATCTGGAACTCTTGTTCGTGGCGACGGCGTCCGTTGGGCTCGCACTTCCCGCGGGGTTTGCGTCGATCCCAGAGGGGATGTCGGTTTTGGCTTCGGTCAACGTCGGAGTGGACAACGCAGGGGGTTCCATATCGCTCCCATGGAACGGCGGGATCCGTGTGGCCCTGGCCCGGCCCGGCCCGCTCAGGGTTCGGTTCTTCGCGCCGGGTAGCGCGAAACGCAGCGGGCCCACGGCGACGATCGACGTGGACGAAGCAGCGCTGCGCGGGAGTGCGGTGCTCGAACTGCCCGTCGACACCGACGAGTGGTCGAGCTGGCTCGAAGCCGCCGCGCGCGAACGTCGGGCCAATCGACCGGCGTCTGAATCAGAGGCCTTGTGCGCCGCGCTCCAGCAGGCTGCGCCACAACGCCGTCCACGCGGCGAAGTGTGCCGCCGGTGCGAGGTCGCGCTCCAATCCTTCGATCGCCGCAACCGGCGGGCGCTGCCACCAACCGGGGGTCTGGCGCTCAAAATTCAGCGTCAGCTTTGCAGCGGGACCCGCCGACGCGCCCGGCTGGGGCGCGCGCCCCGCGAAATGGAGGGCGCGCACGAGCTCCGCTCGCGCAGGCTCGCGCGTTGCGATCTCGTCGGCGCTGGATTCAAAGAGCCCGTCCGATTCCGTGGAGCGGTAAAGACGCAGCTCGAGGTCGACCAACGGCAAAAGATCGCCGTTTGCGAGCACAACGATGCGCGCGGTTTGGTCGACGACAACACTCTTGTCGGCCAACACCGCGGGCCTGCCACTGTTCGGTCGCAGGTGCGCAAACGGCGCGAGGTCGGCGCGCGCGAGGCTGGCTCCCGCCTCAGCCTTGGCAAACGGCGGCGACAGTTGTGCACGGCCGCTGCGTGTGATGCTGACGAGCGCGTCGCCCACACCCGCGGCCCGTGCCTGCTCCAAACACGCGATCAGGTCACAGGGGCGCGCCGCCGCGAGGCGGTGGGCCTTGCCATCGGCAGCGACGATCCAAACACGGCCGTCGGCGCGCCACTCGACCGCGCGCGGTTCGATGCCGTCGGGCCACTTCGTCGCGAGGCCAAACACGATGCCCCCTGGCAGTTCGGAAAACGCGATGCCGGACATGCCGACACCCGTGACGATGACGGTCGACGCCCCAACCTGGCCGATGTGGGCGTTGGCGAGCGGGGATCCGCCAAAACTCGCCGCGGCGCCGGCATCACCGACGATCGTGTCGCGTCGGATGCGCGGCGGCTCGAGCCCGGCGCCGATCCGGACTTCCAACGCTTCGGCGGGGGACAGGCGCAACGACGACCCGCGCGCGGGCGCGGCGCCGTCCGGCTCCAACTCGAGTCCCGCCGCTTCAGGATCCGCGAACGCGCCGTCGCGTGTGCTCGGGCGACCGGCAAAGAGCGGATGCCACGGGTTCGGGTCCCACGGGCGCGCTTCCCAGGCTGTAACCGCGTAAGCCGCGTCGTCCGCCGCCCGCTGGTTTGCTTGGATCAAGAGCTCGGTCGAGGCGGCGGTGCGGGCCGATGGCGAGCGTGATTGAGGGTCGTCGAGGGCAGCGGCCGGGGCGGTGAGCGCTCCGCATACCAAAGCCGCAAGCAGGGCGCCCGCGCTGCGGCGGGCGGCGGCCGGGCGGAAAGCGACGTGCAACGTGGAGGAAATCGCGGGTTCCATCTCCAAAATGGTGGACCGCCGGGTCCCGCGGTACAAGGGGCGCCGGCGGAACACCCGCTATCCGTCCCCCCGTTCCACCTCTGGAGACTCCCATGAGCTTGCGCCTTGGCGACACCGCGCCCGATTTCACCGCGGACAGCACCGCCGGACAGATCCGCTTCCACGACTGGCTCGGCACTAGTTGGGGTGTGCTTTTTAGCCACCCGAAGGATTTCACCCCGGTTTGCACCACGGAACTCGGCCGCCTCGCGAAGCTCGCCCCGGAGTTCGCGCGCCGCAACGTCAAGGTGATCGGCCTGTCGGTTGACCCGGTGGACGACCACAAACGCTGGAAGAGCGACATCGAAGCGACGCAAAACTGCACCGTCGACTATCCGATCCTCGCGGACCCCGAGCGCAAGGTCGCGACGCTCTACGACATGATCCACCCGGGTCTTTCGGACACGTTCACCGTGCGCTCGGTGTTTGTGATCGGACCGGACAAGAAGATCAAGCTGATGCTCGTCTACCCGATGAGTGCGGGCCGCAACTTCGACGAGCTCGTGCGCGTGATCGATTCCCTGCAGCTCAGCGCGCGCCATCCGGTCGCTACACCCGCCGATTGGAAGCCGGGTGAGGATGTCATCATCGCGCTGTCCGTGAACGACGCGGACGCAAAAGCAAAGTTCGGCGAATTCCGCGCGCCGCGCCCCTACCTGCGCTACACGCCGCAGCCCAAGTGACCCGCGGAACGTCGCGCGGCGCGGCGGCGCTGCCTGGCCGTTACTCCCCCGCGTAACCCAGTGCCGCGAGCTGCTGCTCCACGTCGTTGGACGGCAGCGCGGCTGCGGGTGTCGCGCGCGGAGTGCGCCAATCGGGGCGCTCGACCTCGAGGCTGTTGATCCATTCCGTCGCCGCCGGTCCGACGCGCGGATCGATGCCGGCATCGAGGGGGGCGCGCTCGCCGGGGTCGCGCGCAAGATCGAACCACGTGCGCGACGCCAGTGCTTCCCCCGTCGCGATCATTTTGAGCGTGCCCTCCAGCGCCACGATTTCGTCGTGGGCGACGAGCCCGTAGCGCCGAGTGCCCACGGGCTGCGCGCGACCGAACACCGCAACGCCACCCCACTGAGCGTCGGGCGCGAGGTCGAGGAGTTCGAACAGGGAGCGTGGCACGTCGACGAGGGACACGGGGTCGTTGCGTTGTGCGGGTGCGAGCGTCGGAGCCGAAACGAGAAGCGGCACCGCGAGTTGCTCTTCCCACAGCCCATCGCCGTGGCCGAGGAAACCGCCGTGTTCCTCGAAACCCTCGCCGTGGTCGGACGTGAACACCACGACGTCGTGTCGTCCGTGCTGTTCGAGAACGTCCAAGAACGCGCCAAACGCGCGGTCGAGGTCGCGGGCGCCGCCGCGGTACAGCGCGCGAAGCTCCGCGAGGAGCGCGGCGCGCTCCCGCGGCCCCGGCGCGCCACCCGACGTGCCTTTGACAGCAGCGGCCGGCGATCCCGGGTCGGATCCGAGCAGGGCCGTGAGCGTTTCGTAGTCCGCTCCAAGGCCTAGCTCAGCTCCGATCGCGTCGCGGGTCGCTGCATCGACGCGGTAGGGGCCGTGGGCGCGGTAGGTGTGGAAAACGACCAGCAACGGCCGCGGATCGGCGCTTTCGAGCAGCGCGCGGACGTGCTCGAGTCCGACCGCAGTATTGCCCGAACGCGACTCCTCGACAAACACCTCGAAGCCGCGCTCGAGGCCAAAAGCCCGGCGCACAAAACCGCCGTCGGTGATCGCCGCCGTGCGCCAACCGAGGTCGCGCAAGCGGCCGGCGAGCGTGACCCAATCCGCGCCCAGGGCGTTGGAGCGGCTCTGGACGCCGTGTTCGGCAGGGTCGAGAGCGGAGAACAGACTGGCGGTGGCGGGCAGTGTCCAGTTCGAAGGTGAACGGGCGGAGGTGAACGCCAGGCCGCGCGCGGCAAAGGCGCTCAGGTGCGGCAGGAGCGGTCCATCCGCTACTTCTTCGCCGAGCAGGTCGGCGCGGAACGTGTCGGCGAGAAAAAGCGCCACGGTGCGTGGGGGTGGTGAAGCCTCCGCGCGCTCCACGTGGATGCGCGGCGCGAGCAGTCCCGTCCGCGCCGGGCGCCCCGAGACCGCAAAGCGCAGCTCGCCCGCGCGGCTTGGCAACACAACGTCCACGTCGACGAGGCGCGGTCCCAACTCCGCGTCGGGCTCGACGTGCACGTCGAACAGGACCTCGCCGTCGAGGTGGATCGTCAACCCAACGGGATCCGCGGGTCCGTGCAACGGCAAGGCCGTCAGCGCGAACGTTGCGGTCAGACGGCGGCGTGGCCCGTCGGGGAGGCTAAACGTCCACGACTCGCCGGGGAGCAGCATAAAACCGTTCCCGCTGACCGGTCCGAACTCAATGCGGCGCCGTTCACCGCGGGCGTAACCGCGTCCGAGCGGCACTTCGAGCGCAAACTGGGGCCCCAGGGTGTCGAGCCAGGTTTGCGCCGCGAAGAGCCGGCCTGCGACGGAAGTGAAAGCGCGCACCTCGAGCGCGCGGCGCGGGTCGCCACCCTCCGCGAAGGGCACAAAAAACGGCTCTGCGAAGGGAAGTTCGGCACCGTTGTCGCCGCGCAGCCGCGGCGCCGCATCCCCTTCGACACGCTGGTCGAGCAGCCGGAACTCGGCGCGGTCGGATTGCACCACGCCGGGCCACGGACCCGGGCGGAACTCCGCGCGGGAGAGCTCCACCAAAAGCCAGCGCTCGCCGGACGTCGCGGCCCGGCGCGCCATGCTGCCGAGTCCGCCCTGCACTGCGCTGGGTTCGAAAAATCGCGCGAGGTCGATCGACACCTAAGCGTCCCCGTGTCCGCAGGCCGCGGCGCCGCAGAGCAAGCCACAAAACAAGGCGAGGAGCGCGGGCGCGAGACCGCGCGCGGTTTTTCGCCGCGCGTTCCGTGCCCAAGGTGTGGCTGGCCGCATCATGGGATCGAACGTACGGCGTTCGCGGCCAATCGGCTACTCCTTTGGCCACGAACCGGCGCCGCCCAGGGGCGCTCACGCGGTTTGGAGCCGCGCCGCGATGGCCGCGGCGACGCGGCGGCCATCGATCGCCGCGGACACGATGCCCCCGGCGTATCCCGCGCCTTCACCGGCCGGATAGAGGCCCTCGAGCTCACCGCCCTCCGCCGCGAGCGCCACCAGCCGTTCGCGGTCGCGTGCAAGGCGCACGGGCGAACTCGTGCGGCTTTCGGGTGCGAGCATCTGCGCATCATCGCCCGCAAAACCTGCGAGGCGGCCCTCGAACGCGCGGATGCCCTGAGCAAGGCGTTGTGCGATGCCGCGCGGCAGCAACTGCCAAAAATCGACCGGCGTGATGCCGGGGCGGTAGCTGGTTGGGCGGAGCGTGCCCGCGGACCCGTCGCCAGCGAGGAACCGGTCGAGCCGCTGCGCGGGTGCGCGGCCGCGTCCGCCGCCCGCGAGCGCCGCGCGCCGCTCGAGCGCTTCCTGCACACGCACGCCGAACAGGGGATCGTCCGCGGGATGCCCCGGCGCGCCACCCATGAGCTCGGCGATGCCATTGTCCGCCGCCGCAGCGCCGCACCAATCCTCGGGCTCGAGTTGCACCACGAGTCCGGAGTTCGCAAAGGGCGAATCCCGCCGGGATAGGCTCATGCCGTTGACCACGACACGGTCGCCGGACGTCGTGGCGGGCACGATCCATCCGCCGGGGCACATGCAAAAGCTGTAGACCCCGCGGCCGTCAACCTGTTCGACGAGTTCATAAAACGCCGCGGGCAGATCGCATGTCGCGCGCAACCCGCCGTACTGGTGGGTGTCCAGCCACGCCTGCGGGTGCTCCGCGCGGACTCCGAGGGCAAAACCCTTGGGATCGAGTCGTGCGCCTGCGGCATGGGCCATTTCGAGCGCGTCGCGCGCGCTGTGCCCGGTGGCGAGCACGACGGCGTCCGAGTCCAAGCGTTCGAGCGCGGAGCCCGGTCGTGCAAGGTCGCGCCACGTCACACCGGCGATGCGACGGCTGCCCGCGACGTCGCGCTCCACCCGCAGCGCTTCGACGCGGCTCGAAAACCGCACCGCGCCGCCCGCGCGCACAATCGATTCGCGCAGCCCGCGCACGACCTGTGGCAGTCGGTTGGAGCCCACGTGCGGACGCCAGCTTGACAGGATCTGGGGATCCGCGCCGTGGGCAACCAGGGTCTCGAGCACCGCGGCCTTCGCGCGTTTTTCCGCCGAACGCGCGTACAGCTTGCCGTCGGAATAGGTGCCTGCGCCGCCTTCGCCGAAACAGTAGTTGCTCTCGCCGACCTCGGTCTCGCCGCGATTCAAGAGTGCAAGCGGACGGCGCCGCTGGCGCACGTCGCCGCCGCGCTCAAACACGGTCGTGCGCACACCCGCTGCAAGAAGGTCCAGCGCCGCAAACAGGCCCGCGGGTCCCGAGCCCACGATCACCACGTGGGGTGCGTCGGGCCGCACAGGTTCGATCGGGGGCGGATCCGTGCGCGCAGCTGTGGGTCCGGATTCGCCGGGCCGCCAAACCTCCACGGCGACGAGCCATACCCGATGGCGCGGGCGGGCGTCGAAACTGACGCGCTCGACCCGCACTCCACCCAGCGCCACGCGCGCCACGCCGAGTTGCCGCGCGGCCTCCCGGGCGATGCGCTCAAGGCCCGCCGGGGGCGCCGGATCCGGCCCGGGGGCAAGGCGGAGCTCGAGTCGGTGGGACATGGACTCAAAGAGCCTACGCGAGCGGGCGCCCGGGCAGACGGCTCAAGGTAGGAGGAGGAGCGGCCGCGGCACGCTGGCCGCGACACACACCCCGCCGTTGGGCAGGTCGAACGCGAGCGCGCTGTGCCAGAGGACCAAGCCCACGAGGCCGGCGGGGGAATCGCGCACGAGGGTGATTCGAGCGGTTGCCGCGGCGGAAGCGGGAAGGATCCCGAGCGTGGCCTGGAAGGGCGGCTGGTTCGACGCGGCGAAACCCAGCAGCGAGTAGGCGTCCACGTTGAGCGCGACGGGGATGCCATCGAGGTTGAATCCGGGTGCCGTGCCGGACGCGGAACCCAAAACCAGGTACAGCGTGTCCGCGAGGGAGGGTGCGGCGCTGGTCGCGGGGTTTGGCACCCACGGATTTGCGGGGCCCGCGCCGGCCATCTCGAACACGACCTCGCCGCCGATGTGCAGCGTCAGGGCGCTGGGCCCCGCGATCAGTGCCAGCGCGCGGTCCTCGGGATGCGAGAACACCGCGGCGAAGCCGGAGCGCGGGGCATTGGCGGGGGCGTTGGGCGCTCCGCCCGCGATGTAACCCGCGCTGCCGTCCGCAGGCGGCACCATGGCGCACGCATGTCCGAAGTAAGCCGCTCCGTCGGCGCCGGGCAGGGGCAATCCATCGAAGTCGCGGGGCGCGAGGCGGCCGCGTTCGGCAAAGAGGCCGCTCCCGTTGCGCTCGAACAGCCAGTTTCATCCGCAACGCAAGGTGGCCGTGCCGTTTAACGAACTGCCGCCGGAGCGGCAGGCCGAACTGGTGGACGCGGACCCGGACTACGGCCAGATCGTCTGC
>JBBRWC010000083.1:0-18115 GCA_038246255.1 Planctomycetota bacterium | reverse complement strand
GCGCGGTCAGCGCCCCATCGGCGCCGCGCGAGGTCGTGATGGCGTGGCTCGGCGACCACAGGGACCCCACCGCCGCGGGGCCGCGCACTTCGATGTCGACTTCGATCGACGGGCCACCAAAACGCCACGCTTCGCTGCGCGGCAACACAAGATCAAAGCGCGACCCGTCGCCTTCGAGCAACTGCTCGTAGGTGATCCGCAACGCCTGCGCGCCGTGCGGCGGCACGGGGAACACGCTGGTGCGGATCGCGGCGGATCCGGCGAACTCGAGCAGCGCCGGATCGATCGCGCGCGCGACGATCGCGTTATAGCTGCGGCGCGCTTCTTCGGCGGGCAGGAGCCGCGCCGAGGGCTCGGTGCCCTCTCCGAGGAAGTCGAAACCGCGGACCACGGCGCCGCGCGGTACGGGCAGGATCATTTCCGCCGCGGCCGTGCGGTCGCTGCGATTGTGCAGTTCCACGCTAACCGCAACGACGGCGAGCGGACCCTCCACGCGAACGTCCCACGCCATCGCCGTCACCCAGAGCGCCGCCCCGCCGTCGAGGGGGAACCCACCGAGCTGCGGAATCACCACTTGCCCTTGCCCGCGCCATTCGTCGACAGCGCCCGACTGCGCGGCGGCGGCGCGTGCGTACACAATGGTCGCGAGCAAGGCGGCCATCACATAGACGACATAGGATCCACAGGGTGTTTTGCTGCGCATTGAAGAACTCGCTCGGGCCAGCGTCGCGCGCGCCGCATCGGCCCGCTCGACCTTCGCAGGGTAGCGCCCACTTTGCTGGCCGTCGGTCACGGGGTTGCAACACCCGCCCGCAACCCGCTTCCGATCGGGTGGCGCGTCTGCGCGCGCGCTACGGCGCGGAGCGCCCGCCCGCCGAGCGCGCGCGCACACGGTCCGCATCGATTTCGGAGCGCTCCCAGAGCAGTCGGCCCTCCATTCCCCCGGCCACCGTCAGCACTTGGCCCGTCGTGTGGCGCGAGAGCGCGGGGCTCGCGAGCGTCACAACCGCGCGCGCGACGTCCTGTGCCGCGGCGAGTTGGCGCAGGGCCAGGGTGCTCACGACACGTTCGACCGTGCGGTCATCGGCGAGCGCCGCACGCGCCATCTCGGTCACGGTCCAACCGGGCTCCACCGTGTTGATGCGCGCGTACGGATCGAGGCGCGGCAGTTCGTTCTTGAGCGTTTGCATGAGGCCATAAAGCCCCGCTTTTGCGAGCGCATAGTCCCCGTGTCCGCGTTCGCCAAAACGCGCCGCAGTAGAGCCGATCAACACCGCCGCGGCGCCGCGGCCGTCGGCGCGGGGCCCGTCGGCCGCGAGGCCGCGCTGGAACGCGCGCATGGTGTACGTGGGCGCGAGCAGGTTGATCGCGAGGGTGGTTTGCAGGCGCTCAAGCGGGATCTCATGAAGCGCCTGATCGGCAGCAGGCCACGCCCCCGCGCACGCGACGGCGATGTCGATGCGGCCAAAGCATTCCCGCGCGGCGGCAAACGCGCGGTCGCTCTCCCCCGGGTCACGCGCGTCGAAGCGGTAGAAGGCCGCGTCGCGCCCCCAGCCCTCGGACTTCGCCAGTGCCTCGAGCTCGCCGAGGCGGCTGTGCCCGGCCAAAGCCAGCCGACAACCCTCCGCCGCGAAGGCCCGCGCGATCGCACGCCCAATACCCCCGCTCGCACCCGTCAGGAACAGCGTCAACCCGTCGAGGTCCGTTTGCATGACGGGAAGCGTACAACCGTACCCCGGGCCGCGCCGTTAAGATCGGCGGCGTTGAATTTCCGATCGTCGCCCCCACCGCGAACCGCCCATGCAACCGTCCACCCTGCTCGCTTCTGCGTCCGCTCTAGCCCTCGTCCTGCTCGCCGCCTGCGGTTCGACCGATGCGTCCAACCGTGAAGGCGGCGGTCAAGCCGCCGTCCAGTCGCGCGCGCCGATCCACCACCCGCAGTACGGCCTGATTACCGCCCAGCCCGTCGAAGGTTGGGAGGTTTACGGCGCCGACGTTCCCGCGGGCAAAGCCGTCCCGCTCGCCGACCTCGTTGCCAACGTCGATGCGTACCGCGGAAAGGAAGTGGTCGTCGAAGCCCCGATCCAAGCAGCTTGCCTCGTCAAGGGCTGCTGGATGATGTTCGACGCGGACGGTGAGCCCATGCGCGTCAAGTTCAAGGACTACGCGTTTTTTGTGCCCAAGGATTCGGCGGGCCGCACCGCTCGCGTGCACGCGCGCTTCGAAGTGAAGGAAATGAGCGCCGAACAGGTGAAGCACTACCTCGAGGACGAGGGCAAGCACGACGAAGCCGCGCTCGTGACGGGTCCGGTGCAGGAGTTCACGCTCTACGCGACGGGTGTGCGCATCAAGGAGTGACCCGCGTTTATTGCGCGGCGAGCCATTCCGTGATGCGCTCGTGGAGTTCGTCGCGTGTCGCGCGGAACGCGGCGAGCCGCCGATCGTGGTCGCCGCGGATCGTGTAGGGATCCGGAATCGGCCAACGCAGCACCCGTGTGGCGCGCGCAATCGTGGGCGCGTTGGCAAGCGCTTCTTCGGACAGCGCGATCAGCGCCGCCGGTGCGGGCGTAAGCACGGTGTGGATGTAGCGCGATTGCAGGTCGGAGATATCGACACCGCGCTCCTTCATCACCTCGACCGCCTCGGGCTGCACGCCGATCGGGTGGACGCCCCCTGAGAGCGCCTCGAAGCGCTCGCCCGCCAGGTGCCGCAGCCAACCCTGTGCAATCGGGCTGCGGCAGGCGTTCCCGATGCAGAGGAAAACGATGCGCGGACGGGGATCCATGGCCGCGAGACTAGGCGCCCCGCCGGGCTCCCCACAAGGGAACACCCCGCGCGGCGGCTGTTAGTCTCTGCGCCGTGTCCACCGCGCCGCTTCGCATCGGCCTCGACCTCGCGGCGCTAGCTCTACCCCACTCCATGGGCCTTGTGCGCGCCGTGCGTGGCACCTTTGGCGCGTTGTGCGCAGCGGATCCACGCGGGTTCGAGTGGGTGCCGCTTGCGCCCGAGCCCGGATCGGGCAGCCGCGCTTGGCGCCACCTCGAACTTCCGCGCCTCGTCCGCAGACACGGCCTCGTCGGATTGCACGCTTTCACCAGCGGTTTTTGCGTCCGCGGTCCGGGCTGGCGCACGGCGACAGTCCACGAGCTTCCCTGGCGCCACGACGAGCGCGAAAATGCCGGGTTCGCGCACCGTCTTTGGGCGCGGCACGGTTGGCGACGCGCGGCGCGGCTGGTGACAGCGAGCCGGCGAACCGCGGCCGATCTCGCACGGGAAGCCCCGCGGGCCGCGAGCCGGATTCGGTTTGTGCCCTTTGGTGTCGAACCCGCTTTTTTTGCGGAGCCGCTCGATGCTGTGGTGTTGAAAGAGCTCCAACTCGAGCCGGGTTTTGTGCTGATACCGGGCGGAGCGCGCGCGAAAAAACGGCTCGGGGATGCGCTTTTGGCCGCGGCGCACTTGGGCCAAACCGTGGTCGTGGCGACGGGCGCTCGCACCCCGGAGTTTGTTGCGATGGAGGCGCTCGCGCATCGGCTCGGCGTGCGGTTGGTCGCGCCGGGGATGGTGCGCGAGGACCGCTGGCCCGGGCTTGTCGCGGCGGCAGGTGTCGTCCTTTGTATTGCGCGTAGCGAGGGTTTTGCGCTGCCCGTGGTTGAGGCCTTGGCGGTGTGTGTGCGGCCCGTCGTGCCGCCCGACTCCCAGGGAGCCGACCTCGCGAATGGACACGCGGAAATCGCCGATCCGACGGACTCTGGTGCGCTCGCCGCCGCCATCGAACGCGCGCGCGGGGTGGATGACGCTGCCCGTGCGGCTGGCCGCGCCCACGCCGCGGGTTTCACGTTCGAGCGCACCGCCCAGGGTCTGATGGACGTGTGGGAGGAGCTGATTTGAGCGCGTTGCGGGTCCTCGTCGTCGCGACCGTGCTGGGCCGCGGTCCGAGCGGTGTCCATCGCCACGCGGTCGAAATCCTGCCGCGAGCGGCGCGGATTCTCGGCGCGCAGGGTGGCGAACTGGTGCTGCTGGAGGGCAGGGAGCCCATCCGCGCACCGGAACTCGACGGCATCGCGCGCCTCGCGAGCGGCGCTCCCTTCGGACCCGCCTGGCGGCGTGCCGCGCCCGAGCGCCGCGCCATCCTGCACGCGCTCGCACACGCCAAAGACCGCCCCTTCGACGTTGTGCACCAGGGTCATCTGCCCTTCGCCACGGCCCTGATCCGGCGAACCGGCGCCGCGCCCGTGTGGCTCGTGCACGATACACGCAAGCTCGAAGCGAGCGGCCACGGGCTCGCGTCGAACCTCGCCGCCGCCGTGGGTCGACATGTCGCGCGCCGCGCCGCGCGCGATGCCCTGGGGATCGTATGTGTCTCCGCGGCGACGGCGACGGACCTCGCACGCCGCGTGGCCTGCGTGCGCGGGCGAACGGCGCTCGTTCCCAACGCCGCGGACCACCTTGCCGTACGTGCGCGCACACCCGCCCTGCCCGCATTCAACCTCGGCGTCGGGCATCTGGAACCGCGTAAGGGCTGGCGCACGGCAATCGCGGCCCTCGCGCACGATCCCGAACTACCACCCCTGTGGATCGCCGGTGCCGCGCATGGCCGCCGCGGGGCGCAGGAGCTCGCCGCACTAGAAGTCATGGCGCGCGCCCTCGGGGTGGCCGACCGCCTCCGCATATTGGGTGCGGTGGGCGACCACGAGCTTGAGCAGTTGCTCGCCACCGCCGCGGCGGTGGTGCTGCCGTCCCAACTCGAGGGCTTTTCGATCCCCGCGCTCGAGGCGTACCCGCGTGCAGCGATATCCCCGCCCACCGCGAAGTCGCGGGCGAACTCGCGCATTATTTCCCACCCGGCGACGCCGAGCAGTGCGCGGCAGCTCAACGCGCCGCGCGGTCACAGCCGCGCGAGCGCACAGAACTCGCGGCAAACTCCGCGCACCGGTTCCGTTGGGACCACTCGGCCCAAGCGCTGGTCAACGCATGGCGCTCGGCGGTACACGCGCGTAGTTGACAATACGAAGTAGCTGTGAGGCGCATTTGGGCCCCGCGCCTTCGGCGCGCGAGCGGCTGTCAGTTCCGGTACAAGTCGTGGCACGCCATGCAGGTCTGTTTGAGCGACGCAAACGCGGTTTTGGCCTCGTCCTTGGCCGCCGGAGCTCCAGCGCGGTAGCGCCGCAGCGCTTCCACCAGTCGCTCGCTGTCCACGACGGACGAGCGGAACCATTCGAGCTGGTCGGCGGGCCCGGATTGCACCTCTTCGAAGGCGGCGGAGGCGCGGAAGTTTGAAACGAGCTTCTTGGCCTCGTTCAACGCGTCGACATCGGGATGCGCGGGGTCCGCTTCGAAATCGCGCTTTGCGAGGTCGGCCATGTGGTCGTACGAACGGCTGATGTGCACCATCGTCCCCACGACGCCGTCCGGAAGACTCACGGGTGCAAAATCGAAGGCGAGCGCCTGGGTGCGGCCCGCATCGGGAATCGCTTCGAGCGCGATCGCGCGGTAGAGCCCTTCGTAACTTTGCGCGGTTCCGCAGTACTGGCGCATCTCCGCCACCGCTTGGTCGCGACCGACGCCATCGAGTACCACCCGCCCCACTGCGGCCGCCGCGGGACCGCGGTGTTTGCCGTGGAAGCAGTGCACATAAAACGGTCCGTCCAGTTCGCGGAACGTCTTTGCGATGCGCAGCATTTCGCCCTCGCTGATGCCCTTGTATTGGATCGGCAGGTGGACATAACGCATCCCGAGCGCCGCGGCTTCCTGCGCCATGGGCTCACTGCCATCCACCGAGAGAATGGTGCGAATGCCCCACTGCTGCAGTTGTCGGAGCGCATCCAGGTCATGCGGCTCCGAGCCGGACACGATGCTCGCGCTCAACCGGAAAACGTTGTGTAGCGCGCCGTGGTCCTCGGGCGCGGCCGGGGTCAGCGGCACGGCGGCGGCGAACTCGTAAACCGTGCCCTCGACCGCGAGCGGCGGCGGAACCTCGGGCGCGGAAACCGCGACGGCCGCATGGTCGGTCTTCGACGTCGAGCAGCCGAGCAGGCCAACGGCCAGGAGCACGAACGAAACCTGTGCGAGTCGGACCATGGGCGCGTTCAGACGTGTACGGAGGCGGGAACGGAGTCCGCCGTGCTCACGCAATTCTCGGACCATCCCGATCGAGATCCCTAAAGCGCCCATTCTATCCACTCGACGCTACGCGGACGTAACGCCTCCTGGCGCAGGCGTAAATCTCTGCGGGCATTTAGTCCGTCGATCTGGAGATGAAGTCGACGTCCGCTAGCGGGTCAAGAGTTCAACTAGGCGGAAGGCGCCCCAGCCGGCCAAAGCGAGCACTCCGGGCACCGCGATCCAGGCGATCGCCTGCACCCACAGGGAATGCTGGCCGAGCTCGCCGAAGAGCGGGTTGCTGGACCGTTTGGGTACGAGCAGTTCCGCACGGCGCTGTTGGCTGGGCGGCACTGCACGGGAGCCGGCAGCGGCACGGGCGGGATCGACGGACGCCCGCGCGGAGCCACCGGGCGGCGGGGCGCCGAACTGGATGGCCGCGGGGTCCTCGAGCGCCGCGTCTTCGAGCAGCGGTCCGTCGGCTTTGCGGAAGGCAGTGCGCTCCAGCAGGGCCTTCACGTCCTGCGCGAACTCAAGGGGCGCGCCGGACGACTGCACCGCCGCCACTCGCTGGACACGCACACGCAGCTCGCCCAGTTGGAACTCGATCCCGTCGGCGAGGCGCACGGCTGCCGTCCGCTCGCCCTGAACGAGGAGTCCATTGCGCGAACCGGCGTCCACGAGCCACAACCGCCCCTCGCGCTCCTCGACGCGCGCGTGGACGCGGCTCACAGAGGCGTGGTTGAGCACGACGTCGCACGACGGCGCGCGGCCGACCCGGGCGCCCGACCCCACCACCGCTTTTGCGACCGACCCCGCGGCCCCGCGCACGTCCAACTCCCACAGCATGGACCGCGAGACTAACCGAGTCCGCCGCGTGCCCCCTTGGGCCCGTCCAGGAAGCCGGCCCGCCGCCGCGCCGCTCCCCACAAAGTTGGTGACGCGGACGAGCGCCTTGTTCAGGCTGGCCGGACGTGGAGCGCGCAAAAGGACCGGATTCGAGCCTGCCGCGGACCGCGGACCGCCCCGCCGACGCGGCGTTTGCCCTCGAATCCGTCGCGCACGCCTACCGGACCGGTTTTTTGATGCGCCCGACCCAGGCGCTCGCGGGGGTTTCGCTCGCTCTGGCGCGCGGCCAGTTCCTCGGGCTGGTGGGCGCAAACGGCTCCGGGAAGAGCACCCTTTTGCGGCTGCTCGCGGGTGTGGAGCGCCCCGACCGCGGCTCCGCGCGGGTTTTTGGACTTCCAGCCCATCGGAGCGCCGCCCGCGCGCGGGTGGGTTTCACGCCGGAAGGCACACCGTGGCCGCTGGATCTCGGCCTCGGTGCGGGTCTGCGGCTCCTGCTCGCGATGCGCGGATACCGCCGCGCCGATCGCGCGCGCCGCGCCGACCATGCCCTTGAGCGGTTGGGGCTCGCCGACGAGTCCCGGCGCACGTTGGGGCGCTGCTCGAGCGGACAACGCCGCCGGTTCGGGCTCGCGCAGTGCCTCGCCCACGACCCCGACCTCATCCTGCTCGACGAGCCGACGGTCGGGCTCGACGCCTGGGCGCTCGAAGCCTTGGGCGATTGGCTCGAAGACGCGCACCGTCGCGGTGCGAGCGCCGTCATCGCCTCGCACCTGCCGGGTGACCTGCTGGGGCGCTGCGAGCGGCTCGCGCTCTTGTCCCGCGGCCAACTGGCGGCGAGCGGCACCACGGCCCAGCTCGCCGCGGATGCGCGTCGAATCGACGTGCAGGTCGAGTTCGAGGGCGCCGCGGACCTTGCCGCGCTCACGCGCGCCGCGGCGGATGTCGGTGCTCACATTCGCGCGGCGCGGCCCGCCGCCGCCGGGCTGCTAGCGCTGGAAGCGCGCGTCGCGGGTGCGGTTGTTCGAGACCAAAGCGGCCCGCGGGAAACGGCGCGCGACGGCTCCGAAACGCGGGATCAGGGGGATCAGGGGGATAACAGCGATCACGGGGATCACGGGGATCACGGGGATCACGGGGATCACAGGGCCCGCGCGGACGACCCGCCGAGCCGGCGCGCGCCGTGATCGCACGCGGTTTTGCCGCCTGTGCGCGGCTCGCTTTCCAGCGGACGATTGGGCCGGTTGCCGTGGCGGTGCTGTTGGCGGCGGGCCTGGGAGCGGTCGATTCGAGCACCGCGCCGGCCGTGCTGGGCGCGGTCGACGTGCACGCGCGTGAGTTCGCGGGAGCCGGACGCGCGCGGTTCCTGGGCCTTGGCGCCCTCCTCCTGATGGGTGCACTCGCCCTCGCCCAACACCGCTTGATCGCGCGCCGCGTCGGCGGCGAAGAAACGGCCCGACGCGCGGCGCCGCTCCCCGCGGTGATCCCCGTCGCGGGTGACCTCGCGGGCTTTGCAGGGGCGGCGCTCGCGGGATGGCTCGCGCTCGCCTTCGTCGCGGAGGCGGCATCGGATCAGCCGCTCGAGTGGCGCGAAGTGACGAGCCCGATTGCGGAGCCCGTCGTGCTTTTACCCGAGTCGCCGAGCCTGTTGCTGCACGTGCCCGGTGTTGCTGATTGGCCCGCTGTTCCCGACGTGCCGGATGCACCCGGCGGTAAACATGACGGAGCGCACCGCAGTGACACGCGGATCGCGCTTGAGCTCTTCGCGCTCCCCGGCGATGGCGTGGTTGCAGCGCTTTCGGCGGGCGTGCGGCGCGGTGCGGCGGCGCCGGGCGAATCGGCGGGGCCGTGGCTGCGCCGCGAAGTGCGTGTGCGCGAACGGATGCGGGTCGAGCTCGATGTGCCCACGGGCTCGGGGCCGCTGGAACTCGCGCTCGTGCGCTTGGGCGCAGGGCCGCCGGTCGGCCTTGCGCGGGACGGCATCACCCTGCTCGCCCGCGATGCGCATCCCCTCGGCACGCCCGTTAGCCTCGCTCTGCACGGCGCGGCGTTGTGTGTGCTCGGCGGAGCGGCGGCCATGGCCCTCGCCCGCGCGGTGGGCGCGGGTTTCGCGGTGGCGCTCGCGGCTGCGGGCTGCCTCGCCGCCCTACGCCTGCGTCTGCCGATCGCAGGTGCCGACCTCGGCGCCGCGCTGGAGCACATCGGAGCGGGACTCGCACCCGGAATGCCGTCCGCTCCCGCACTGGCGGTGCTTGCGGTCTTCCTGTGCGTCGCGCTCCCCGCGGCCGCCGGCCGGCCCCACGGTCAAGGGGGCGAGCGTTGAAGCGCGCATTCGCCGCAGCGGCGGGGATCGCGCTGATCGCGGCCGGTGCGCACATCGCGGGGCGCGCAACCCGCGTGCAGGACGCAAACGAGCGATCCACCCCTTGGGAAATGGCGGCCTCGACGCCGCTGGCTCGGGCGCTCGCGCCGCTGTCCACCGCCCTGGCGGCGCGCGAGCTGATCGCCGCCGATGCGGCGTTCAACGCGGGGCGCATCGGCGCGGGCTTCGAGCATCTTGCGCGCGCCCACGCGGTCCGACCGGGTGCGAGTGCAGCGTGGGAGGAATCGGTTCAGCGCCAGGGCCTGTGGCTTGCTTCGAGCTTGCGCGAGGGTGACCCCGCGGTCCGCACGGCGTGGATCGAAGGGGCGCTCGCCACCGCACGCGTCGGCATCGAGCGCGCGGACCGGCCGAGCCGCGTCGCCTGGGCCGCGGCGACGGTGCTCGCGGTCCAAGCGGAGTCGGAGCCACTGCCGCCGTGGCCCGGGGGCGCTCCTGAACTCCTGCGCGAAGCCGCGCGGTGGTTCGAAAAGGCGCACGGGTTGGGGGACCACCGCGGGGCGCAGGCCGCCCTGTGGAGCGCGCAGCGTGCGGCAGAGGTTGAAGCGCCGCCGCGCGACGCCATCGACGGCCGTTGACGCAGTCCGCCACGCCTTTGGCTGACCGTCAGACCCAACCAGATCTTTTTGCCCGCGAACGAGATCCAGCGCCGCCAGGCGATGGGTCAAAAGATGCCTGAGAGCGACCCCGTTTGGG
The DNA here is from genome assembly GCA_038246255.1 of Planctomycetota bacterium. GTDB lineage: Bacteria > Planctomycetota > UBA1135 > UBA1135 > RI-242. The sequence goes on along the minus strand of JBBRWC010000083.1, from coordinate 8,094 downwards.
CCGGGCCGATTTTTTCGCAAGCGCTCAGTCGGCCGCGCCCTGGTGCGACAGGAACTCCGCGAGCCCGGCCGTTCCCAGGTAACGCGAGAGGATGCGCGGCGGAGTTTCGACGAGGTCGATCACGATCAACGCGTCGAGGACGTCGCTGAACGCCGTGTCAACGTTGAAGCCGATGACCTGGCCACCGAGCTTCAGGTACTCGCGCAGCAGTACCGGCACGCCCTTGCGGTCGAGCTCGATGTCCGAAACCAAACCCGACAGCTCATCCACGTCGCACACGGCCTGCGAAGCGCGCCAAAGGTCGCGCGACACACCGCGTTTGAAACGGTACGGGCGCTCGGAACCCACCTGACCCGCGAGATCCTTCGCCAAGCGGTGTGTCCGCAGGTACGCCACCATGAGCGCCTGGGAGAGCGGTTGGTATTGGGCGGTAATGCTGACCGCGCCGAACACACGCCGATAGCGCGGGTTTGCCACCAGGTACGCGCCGATGCCGCGCCACAACAGAAGCAACGGCGCGTAGGAGCGCTGGTACTCCGCGCGCACGAACGAACGACCGAGTTCCAACGCCGGACCGAGGCTTTCGATGGTGCCGCGGTCGTACTGGAACAGAGTGCGGGTGTAGAGACCCTCCACACCGGCACGTGCGAGCACTTCATCGGTGCCCACCAATCGATAGGCCCCGACGAGCATGCGCGTTTCGCGGTCCCACACCACGAGGTGCTGGTACTGGTCGTCGAAGGTGTCGCGATCGAGCGCGCGGCCCGACCCCTCCCCCACGGCGCGGAACGTCACCTCACGCAGGCGCGCGACCTCGTTCAGGGTGCGCGGCGCCGCGTGCGCGCGGAACAAAAACACCGCGAGCCCACCCTGCTCGACGAGGCGCGCCGCGGGCCCGAGTGCCTCGAGTTCGGCTTCCAGCAGTTCACAGCGCTCGGGCGCGGGGATCGGCTCGAGCAATGCGGCCGGCCGGCCGATGAAACGGCGCAACTCGCGCCCCATGCCGGCGCGCCGCGCACGCCCGCCAAAGCACAGGGCAAAAAGCCGCAGGCGCAGGTACGCAAACAGCGCGCCTTCGTCGTCGAAGCGTGCGAGCCGCGGGGCCGCGATCACGCGGCCAACACGCATGCGCCAACCCGACGGCTGCGCTTTGCGCGCACGCAGCACGAAGCCGGTCGGCGCAAGGTGCACGGGAAGCACTCCACCCCCCACGCACCGCACGAGCGCCGCCATCGCCGGATGCATGCGGCGCGGTGTGCGGGTACCGGCGGTGCCGAGGGTGCGCACGAGCGCGGGCAGGAGCAGGACCGCTCGGCCGCCGGCGGCGGCGCGTTGCATGGCGCTGTGCGCGTCTGCGATGCGCACGACACGCAGGCCCCGCGCACCGACGTGTGCGAGGATGAAACCGCCGCGCCGGCGCAGCGCGCCGTCGACGTCGGGTGCGATCAGCAACGTGTCGGGCCGCACGCGGCGCACGATCGCAAACAGCCGGGCCGCAGCCCGTGTACCGAGGGCGGGGTCGGCGAGGACGGTGTGCGCGCCGTCCCGCGGCAATGCGGCCGCGAGGTCCTGCTCGGCACCCGCTTCGAGCTCGACCGCCGCGGAGTGCAAGCCCGATTGCAGGTCGAACAGGAGCGCACGCCGCGCGCGCAGCGAAGCCGCCTGGCGCAACCGCGCGAGGCTCGACAAAAGGTGGCCGTCGCGCGCGGACGCAAAACGGGGAGCGGGGAAAGGCGGACGTGCGGTGAGGCGGTGGTCCATGTTTTCGGCCGCCGCGGGAAACGGTGGAGGATTTCCCGCGCGCGCACCGCAGAAGAACATCGCCCAAAACGGTAAAGACCGCCCCAAGCCTGGGTGGACTTGGGAACAATCCCACCGGCGGGCACCCGGCACCCTGCCCGGCACCGCGGCCCGGCACCGCGGCCCGGCACCGCGGCGATCAGCCCTCCCGCAGCCAGCGCGCCGCCGGGCGCGCGTAGTAGGTGAGGATCGCGCTCGCTCCCGCCCGGCGGATGGCCAGCAGGCTTTCGAGCACGGCGCGGCGCTCGTCGAGCCAACCGCGCTCGGCCGCCGCCTTCAGCATCGCGTACTCCCCGCTGACCTGGTACGCCGCCACGGGGACGACCGACACCTCGGCCAACGCCCGCACGACATCGAGGTAGGGCCCCGCGGGTTTCACCATTACAAGGTCGGCGCCCTCTTCGATGTCGAGCGCGAGTTCCCGCAGCGCCTCGCGCGCGTTCGCGGGATCCATCTGGTAGGTCTTTTTGTCGCCGTGGCGCGGCGCGGAGTCGAGCGCATCGCGGAACGGGCCGTAGAACGCGGAGGCGTATTTAGCCGTGTACGCGAGGATCGACACACCGGTGTGACCTGCGCGGTCCAGGCCGTCGCGAATGGCTCCGATACGGCCGTCCATCATGTCGCTGGGCGCGATGACGTCGGCACCCGCTTCGGCCTGCATCACGGCCTGCTCGACCAATATGCGCACCGTTTCGTCGTTGAGGATCCGCCCGTCGGGCGCGACGAGCCCATCGTGGCCTTCGCTCGAATAGGGATCGAGCGCGACATCCGTCACGACAACCAAGTCCGGCCACCGCGCCTTGAGCGCGCGCACGGTGCGGGGCAGTAGGCCCTGCGGGTCGAGGGCCGCACGCGCGTCCTTCGTTTTGTGTTCCGTTGGCACCACCGGAAACAGCGCGACCGCGCCGATCCCGTCGGCAAGCGCACCTTCCACCTCGGCGAACAGGCCATTCGCGCCCAGGCGCGCGCAGCCGGGCATCGAGGCGATGGGGTGGTCCTGCGCCTCACCGTGCACAAACAGGGGCAGGATCAGTCGTCGCCCGTCGAGCTCCGCCTCCCGCGTCCACACGCGCACGAGGGGGTTTTTCCGATTGCGCCGCGGGCGCTGGCGAGCCGTTGCATCCGTCAGGTGGTCCACGGAGCCGATGGTAGCGAGAGGCGCCCCGCGCGGAGTCGGCCCCGCGCGCCGGAATTGGGCGCAAAGAGCGGCGATCCCACCCGGGAGGCCGTTGCGCGGTTGGTAGGATCGACCTTCTCCCCGCACCGTGCGGCGCCGCGGGGGTCACGATGTCCGGCTGGATTGCATCCCTTGAGGCCTTCGCCCAGCACATGGTGTCCGAGTACACCTACGCGGGCGCGTTCGTGATGCTGTTCGTCTGCGGCCTCGGCGTGCCGCTCCCCGAAGAGTTGACGATCCTCGGCTCGGGACTGCTGCTGCACCAGGGCGAAGTGCAGTACTGGCCGATCCTCGTGACGGTGTACTGCGGTGTCATCGCCGGTGACCTGATCCCGTTCACCTGCGGCCGGTTCTACGGCAAATCTGCCCTCCAAAACCGCTTCCTCAAGCGCCTGATCGACGGCCGCACGTTCGCGCGGTTGGAGCGACGCTTCCGCGAGCACGGCAACTGGGCCACGTTCAGTTGCCGCTTTGTGCCCGGGTTGCGTTGGCCGGGGTATTTCATGGCGGGCACGATGCGCATGCCCTACTGGCGCTGGCTGATGCTGGACGCCATCGGAGCGGCGATCCAGGTGCCGATCGTGCTGCACCTTGGGCGCATGTTCGCCGAGAACGTGCAGCGCCTCGACCGCGAGGTCGACCACCTCAACCTGATCCTCGCGTTCATCGTCCTCGCGCTCGTGCTGACGATCGTGTTCCGCAGCCGCCTCGTGCGCTGGCGCCGCCACAAGCACCTGCGCGGCGAACGGCAGCTCACCCGCAACGCCCGCAGTCTGTGGGCCGCCACCCGCGCCGCCCAAACCACCGCGGCCCGCGCGCGCGCCATGGCCGAGTTTTCACCCTCCCGGACGACGGACCCGCCGACCGGCGAGCCCAAGGCCTAACGCCGCCCCGGCCCTCCCTGAGCGACCCAGGGCTGCCTGGACCGCCGGAAGGGGGTCACGTTTCCTGCCCAAAAGGGGAGTCACGTTTGGTGACCTGTAACAGGCGATCCTTCGGCCGCATCGTGCCCGTCGCTTGCGCCCTCGACGGCCGAAAGCGGGACCGCGCCCTGGATCGCTTCCATGAGCGCTTCCCGATGGCCCGTGGGCCGCGGCGCCCCACCGATGCCGCCCGCGGGCCCAGGGCTCCCTCTAGCGACGGCGCCACGGCATTGACGGGGCGGCAAATATGTTGTCCGGTGTTGGTAGGTCGGAAGGCAAGGCACTCACCAGGAACGGTCTAGACAAATCCTTTCGACAAGGCCGAAGCGGCCGCCTCCGATCTCCCACGACCCCCGACAACCTCGTTGACCGACCCGCTTGCAACATCAACACTGCATGACTCTCCCCCGCGCTCCAAGGTGCATGCAGACTGAGGACCACACCATGACATATTTGACAGACCACGGAGAAGAATCGACAGCGCAGAGCCCGCGGCGATGCGATATGTTTCGGGCGCTCCGTGAGGTGGTTCGCGCACCGATGGACGGAAGCTCGCCCGGCACCATAGTCTTAAACAGGCGAGTGAGCGGAGCGTGGCTCAGGAAATATGCTGCGGCTCTAATTGGCTGCGTGATGCTTTTATTTAGCCCCGAGGCCATTTCACAGCCAAATCAGAAGCCCTTCAATCCAAGCAAACTGTTTGGAACGCTGTCTGCTGTTCATACCGCGAAAGGCGCCGCCCAGGGTTTGCTCGGGCTTCCGCCTAGTCTCGAGGCGGACGTAAAAATAAAGCACGAAGTCTCCAGCAAACAATTTGCAGCCTACGTCTCGTATTCGCCTAAAGTTACGATCACGCTTTTTATTGGAACGATTGCTAACGCGTTCCCCAACGGAGCGGATTACTGGGATGCCGTCGGTGGCTTCTTTTTGCCAGGTGGCGCTGGCTACGCAGAAGGCGCTCTTACGTACATTTTCTTACACGAATGGTTGCACGTATGCATGGGGCCTTCGAAGCATACGCTCCCCGATGAGCCTGATTTTCAACCACAGCAAGAGCATGACTCATGGCTCCATCTTGCGATCGACGCCACTGTAGCCTCGAACCTTTGCGCGGCGGTCTTGCTGGAACATGGCGAAGCGCCATTGCCGGGGCCACCCTTCTGCCTAGATGGGCTAAGCGACGATAGTCAGGCCAAGATTAGGGCGATGTGCGAAGCCCTCAAAAGGATTCAAGACAAGTGGAATACGGAACCGGGCGAATGGGATGAGGTAGGGCCCGGCAAGGAGAAGGCACAAAAGTGTTTGGCAGATTGGCCCGATTTAGACAATCTCCTAGTAGGCGGCACCGGGGGACAGGCTGCGGGTTGTGGCGTAGCGTATCCGGAGCTGGGCAACGGCGTCAACGAAGTCATACCTATGTGCGATTCCTGCGATTTGGGATGTGACGATGATCAATAGAGGCGCACAAAGTGCTCGACCGAGCAAATGGAATCCAAGTTTGATGAAGACCTGCTTGTACCTTTTTGTGGCGTTTGCGCTCGGCGCATACATTTTTCGCCTCGAGCCAGCGCATGACAGCAGCGCTTCAGTACCCACGCCACCCCCCCTCTCACTCAACCTTAGAACAGCAATTCAAGTTTCTGAGCCTCTGTCGCTTCCATTGCCCTTGGTGCATTCGGCAATGTTCACCCGCCATGTGGTCGATTTTTCCGAAGGAAAGATCACCATTGTGGATCGTGAAATGGATCCCTTCAGCGCGGCTTGGCATGAATCTAAACTTGTAGAAAATACTAGCTTTGCAATTACTGGCGTCACAACGGACCGCGGAAATAACCTTTACGTAGCCGGCATCGCACGCAACGGCGATACTGTAATCGAGAAATGGATGTTACCGCCGTGGCAAGGGGGGTGGCACGTGGCTGCCAATGTCTCGACCGCCCCCCTTGGATTACCGTTCGCGGGCGGGGCTTTGCATTCGATGGTTCAACTCGCGGGTGGTGGACCCTTCTCGCCGCCCACGGCGCGAGGGGCCCGGGTGTCGACGCAGCGCGAGGAGATTCACCGGGGCTCCCCGCTAAACGAGCTAGTGGACCTGAGGGTCGAGCCCCACGGTCGATTTTTGTACGTTCTGGCAGGGATTCCGCGGAATATTTGGGTTCTCGACCTGAATGCCGATTCGCCCTTGCCGGTTGTTGCGTTCGCGCCCGGCACCGGGCCGAGTTTACTTGGAGCCGAGCATTTGTCTGTCGGTCGACATGTCACTCTGGGGCGTTGTTTCGAGTACCTCGCCAATGCGCCTGGACCGGATGGAGAGCCGCTATCGGGCTTGCTCATCGACAGCGACGAAGACGGTTATCTGGATGGATGGTTCGTACAACCCACCACCGTCTATGACCAAGTCCTGCCGCGCGACGATTTCTTACTCGACGAATCTTCGTGGTTCTGGGTCGAGTGAACGCATCGGCGCGTTCGAGGATGTTGCCGTTCAGCCGGACAGGAGGTCGGGATCGACCGCGCACTATCGGTTGCTGGGGTCGGGTTGGGTGTCTGACGACGGTCGCCACGGGGGGTGGCGACATTTAATCGACGACCGCACGTTTGCGCGTCGGGAGCGACGGTTCCGCGAGCACGGCAACTGGGCCACGTTCAGTTGCCGCTTTGTGCCCGGGTTGCGTTGGCCGGGGTATTTCATGGCGGGCACGATGCGTATGCCCTACTGGCGCTGGCTGATGCTGGATGCCATCGGCGCGGCGATTCAGGTGCCGATCGTGCTGCACCTTGGGCGGATCTTCGCCGAGAACGTCCAGCGCCTCGACAAGGAAGTCGACCACCTCAACCTGATCCTCGCATTCATCGTTCTGGCGCTCGTTTTGACCATCGTGTTCCGCAGCCGTCTGGTGCGCTGGCGGCACCAAAAACGCCTGCGGGGCGAGCGGGAGCTCAGCCGCAACGCCCGCAGCCTGTGGGCCGCCACCCGCGCCGCCCAAACCACCGCGGCCCGGGCGCGTGCCATGGCCGAGTTTTCACCCTCCCGCACGACGGACCCGCCGACCGGCGAACCCAAGGCCTGACGAAGCGTCGACCGCTAGCGGAGAGCAAGCGGCGGCCTCGAAGGCGCCCGTGGACTCGTTGGGGCTAGTTGCAATAGGAGCCCGCATCGCCGCCATCGCCGGTGGGGCCCACGTTGCTAACGCCATTCACACCGGCCGCGCCGGGCTGTCCGCCGCCATTGCTGCCCTTGGCGCCAGGGGAACCGGCGGTTCCACCGATCCCGGGTCCGCCGCCGCCCCCGGCCCCGCCGGCGCCGGGTGGTGTCCCCTTCGCTCCCGGAGCTCCGTTTCCACCCCTGCCCCCTTGAGCGTTCCCGCCTGGGCCCGCATTTCCACCCGTGCCGGACTGGCCGCTACTACTGCTCCACGCGTCGCCACCATCCCCCCCGTCGCCACCCCTGCCGCCGGTCGCCTTGCCACCGGGGCCCCCGTTTCCCCCATTGCCCCCAGCGCCGTTGCTGCCCGTCGGGCAACAATCGAGGCCGCGCGTGCCCCGCGAGCCTGCGTGACCCACCACGCTGGCCCCCGCCCCACCATTGCCGCCTGGTCCACCATTCGGACCCGTTTCGGTGCCATCGAACCCGTCGGCCCCATCTCCACCGTCCTGGCCCACCAGATCGGGTTGTGGCGCGCCGCTTTTTCCGTGGGTCGGACAGATGGGCTGGCTGACCGAAGGAGGTTCGTCGCTGACCGGCAGCGGGTGCGGTTGCCACACGGCGCCACCTCCGGCGCCGCCGCTGCCCCCCGCCGGATGCGCGGCAAGACCCACGCCACCATCGCCGCCCGAACCGGTGCGGAACCCCACACGACCCAACTGGGCGGCCAACTCCTCTTCCGTCGCGCCGTGCGTCGTGCACGTTTCGCCAATGATCCACAAACCGCCGCCCTCGCCGCCCGCCGCACCGCCCCCGCCGTGCCCGCCGGAACCCGCTTCGATCACGCCGAGGTTGTAGAGGTCCGGCGCTTGGAGAGTGATAGCGCTGCCTCGACCGCCGGCCTTCAGCGCGGCGTCCTCCGGATCCACCGCGGCGTAACACTTTCCGCGGCCACCGCGCACCAGACCGCGCACCGTAAGTCGCCCCGCGGATTCCAACGTGATGTTCGGCGCGTCCGTGCGTGTGTCGAGCAGAGCAACATCTGCGGC
>JBBRWC010000082.1:0-18577 GCA_038246255.1 Planctomycetota bacterium | reverse complement strand
CCTTTCGCCGTCTGGCGGCACTTTGCGACCACGGGCGTCCCTCGTTGACCTGTTCAAGGTCGACTGTGGATCCCGCGGCCGCAAAGCACCACCAGGCGACGACTTGGGCTCGTCTGCTCGAAAACCTGATGAATAACCCGGGCTAGCGTCCTCCCTAAAAACGAACCCTTCGACTCCATGGATACCAAGACCCTCGGCCAGGTGTGTTTTGTGCTGGGCTTTGTTTCGATCGCAGCTTCCATTGCGATTTGGTTTCTGACGGGTGGCACGGAGCCCGAAACCCAGGCCCACGCAGAGCGTTTTGGGATCTTCGTGGGCCTTTGGGCTCCGACCTTTTTCGTGCTCGCCAATCGGCTCTCACCCACGCCGCCGCGGGCCTGACCGAAGGCGCATGAGGTCGCGCGCTACGCGCTTGACCGGTGGGTCTGCTCAAAACGGCGCAAAGATTCGGCCCTGGGGCCGAGGATGGCGCCGTGTGGAACCTCATGCTCGCCCTCGTGGCCGGTTCTCTCCAGGAGCCCGCCCCCCCGCCGCGCCTTGCCGGCCACTCCCGCTTGCCCGCGCTGACGTTTGTGCCCGGATCCCCCAGCGGAGCCCGCGTGCCCGCCTCGGTGGCGCCGGACCTGGTGCGGCCCTTCGCCGGCCAACCGGTGCAGGGTGTTTCGGCGCTGGTGGCCCTTTCGGACTCTGAGTTTCTCGCGCTGCTCGACAACGGCTACGGGGCGCTCGAAAACTCGGCTGACTTCGAGCTGTGTGTGTACAGGGTGCGCGTCGATTGGCGCGATGGAGCGGGCGGCAGCGCCGCGGTCGAGTTGCTGGAGCGTGTGCCTCTGTGCGACCCGCTGGGGCACCTGGGCTTTGCGATCCAGCACAGCTTCGACCCAAGGCGGCCCCTGAGCGGCGCGGACTTCGATCCTGAATCCATGGCGCTTGCCCCCGACGGCAGCCTGTGGATCGGCGAGGAGTTTGGACCGTTCCTGCTGCACTTTGACCCAACGGGAGTGCTGCTTGCCCCGCCCTTCCACCTGCCCGATCCCACGGGACACGGTGTGTTGCGCTCGCCCCAGTACCCGTTTGCCGAGGACACGGCCGCCCTGCGCATGGCCCTCGCGCTGCGTGCCCACGCAGAGCGTGTGGGCAGCACCGCGAAAGTGCGCGTTGCGCCGGACATGGCCCTGGTCGAAGGCTCTTCGCTCGAAGTCCCCAGCCGGCGCGAAAGCAAGGACCCCGTGCATCTTCCGCCCGCATCCAGCGCACTGGTGGATGTGGCGCTCTTTGCGCGCGCGGGTTTTGAGGTCGTGCCCTACACCGTGAACGAGCGCGCCCAAATGGACCGACTCTTGGCCCTGGGTGTGGCCGGTTTGATCAGCGACGCGCCCGATGTGCTGTTTGCGGCGGTGGCCGAGTTTGATTCCGACGGGGATGGCCAGGCGGGCGATTTGCTGTTGCCCGATGGATCCATCGACCCGGCGCGCTTCGACGCGCAGGGCCACCGGGGCGCGCGGGACCTGGCGCCGGAAAACACGTTGGTGGGTTTTGAGCTGGCCCTCGACCACGGCATGACGACGCTCGAGCTGGACGTCGGTGTCACCGCCGATGGCTGGGCGGTGCTCGGCCACGAGCCCGAGCTGCTCTCCTCCAAACTGCGCCGCATCGACGGAACCCCATGGAGCGCGCCGCTTGCGATCCGCGATCTTGAACTCGCCTGGCTACAAGCCGAGCTGATGGCCGATGTGAGGCTGCGCGAGCGCCCGCGGCAGCTCGCCGATCCTGCGGGTACGCAGGTGGCGCGGGAGTTCGCCGCAGCGCGGGGCCTCAACGGTCCCTACACACCGCCGTCGCTCTCGGACCTCTTTGCGTTTGTCGCCTTCTACGGCGAGTGGTACCGCAGAGGTCCGGGCGAGCAGCATCCCGAGGCCGCCCGCCGCGCGGCCCTCGCGGGGCGTGTGCGTTTCCACGCGGAGACCAAACGGGACCCGGCCCGTCCCGAGCGCACACGGGAGCCCGAGGTGTTTGTGAAGGCGATTGTCGGCGCCGCGCGGGAAGCCGGTGTGCTCGACCGGTTGGCGGTGCAGAGTTTTGACCTTGCGACGCTGCTGGAGGTGCAGCGCCGCGAACCCAAGGTCGACGTGACCCTGTTGCTCGGCGACTTCCCCGCGCCCAGCGGTGGGGGCACCAACCTGCAGGCCCATGGGGGCCGCCCCTCGCCGTGGTTTGCGGGTCTCGCCTGGCCCTACCGGCGCGACCTGTCGCAGATGGGGTCGAAGGTCGGTCAGAGCGCGGGCATCGAGGGCCTGTGTTTGGCTGCCGATGGTCGCCATCTGGTGGCTGCCCTGGAGCGCCCGCTCGCGGACGGCGGGCGTTCGGTTTGGCTGTTTGTGTTCGACCTCGACGCGGGGGCCTTCACGGACGCGTTTGCGGTGCCGCTCGAGCACGATCGCCACGCGGTGGGCGCGATCGCCAGCCTAGGCGATGGGGCGCTGTTGCTGCTCGAGCGCGACAACACCGAAGGCAACCTGCAGGGTTTCAAGCGGGTCTACCGTTTGGAGCGCCGGGGCGACAACGTCGAAAAACGCCTCGTGGTGGATCTCCTGCGCATCGACGATCCAGAGCGCATCAGCTCCTACCTGGGGCTCGACGCCCTGGGCACAGGCTCCACCTTCGCCATGCCCTTTTGGACCCTCGAATCCCTGGTTGCACTGGGCCCGAGCACACTCGTGGTCGCCAACGACAACAACCTGCCCTTCGGCCAAGGACGTACACCCGGATCTTTGCAAGACACCGAGTTCGTGCGCATCGAGCTCGCCGTCCCCCTTTGGTGAGCGACCCCTAACCCCGCCAGTGTACGTTTTCGACGAGCGACGTCGCCCGCTCCGCCATTGCGCGCCCGCCACACGCTGAGCGGAACCCGCGGCTACCCCACGGGACTCGGCGACGCGCGGGTGCGGGTGCCGCGTCGTTCAACTGATCAGAAGCAGCCGCGGCAGTTGGCCGGGGAGTGACGGCGGCGCGCGGTGGATGCACGCGCGCACGGGGCTGCCCGGGTACTGCACTGCGATACGCCACAGGTTGCCCACGCCGAACGAGAACGGACGTGCGCCGGGCAGCGGTGTGTAGTGCAGGTCGAAGCAGTGCTCGCTCAGGTGGGCGACGAACTCGGGTCCGTCCGTGCCGCCGAAGCGCTCCAAAAGTTGCGCACGCGTCGTGGGGTCGTCGACGCGGCGCTGCGCCTCGTCGTTGCGCAGGCCCTCGCTGGCGGGCGCGGTGTAGCAGCACAAAAACGTGTCGGTGGCCACCGGCGCGCTGTCGACGTGGAACGAATGCACGTCGGTCGGCACCGGCCCCGCAGCGACGTCCCGTTGGTAGCCATCGATGCAGTCGAGCAGCGGCGCCTGGCCCAAGGCGCGCAGGCGCTGCTGGTCGCAAAGGAGCGACTCGACCGCGCCGCGACCGGCCTCGCTGAGTGTCAAGCTACGCAGCCGCCCGTCGTCGATCGTGATGATGCCGCTACCCGCGCCGAGCGCGCGCACCACCTCCTCGAAGTCGCCGGGCAGCTCGCGGCGCCAGCAGATGGCGTTGCATTCGCTCTCGAACGGCGTCGCGAGCAGCGCTTCAAAGCTGTGCACCACCCGGATGCCGGGATAACCGCAGGGCAGAGGGAACGACGTCATGGGCCAACCAACGCCGAAGCGCCTACTGGGAGGGATCGGCGATGAGGATAGTCGGTCGACGCTGGCCAGGGGGCTATCGTCCGGACCAGACCTCCGCTAGTCGGAGTGCGGGCGACACTTTTACGGCGTCTTGTTTACGGCGTCGTGGTCTCGCAGGGGGATGCAGGCGCGAGAACGCCCTGGTGCGCGAGCGGGTGCTCACACGGACGAGGACGTTCAGTTCTGTGCGGTTGGCGCGGGCTCGGTTTCGAACACGGAACGAGGATCCAGGGACCGGGAGCCAGGGCAGAGCAGCCCGAAGCCGGGGACGAGGAAGGCGATCGAGCCCAAGGTGTCGAGCTTGCCGTAAATCGACCACACGTGGTCGATCACGCGGTACGACTGCTGGCCGTCCCGCTCGAAGACCACGACGTGGGAGCGGTCCCGGGGTAGGTCCACATCCGCCTGGCCGGTGCCGACCTGCGTGCCGTTGACCAGGATGCGCGTGTCCAGCGCCGCAGCTTGGATGTGCACGGCCTGATGGTTGCTCACAAATGCCGAGCAGCTCGAAAGGGCGAGGGCGAGACACGCCAGGAACGCGCTCTGCGTTTGCATGGGTTCGTTGGGAGCGGGGGGATGGAACGGCCCGACGGGGTCCGTACGCGGCCGTCGCGCAAGCTGTGACCCAAATGCCCGGAAAACGCTCCCCAACAGGCGGCGCATCGCTTCGAGGGCTCAATCGGCGACGAGGACGGTGCGAACTTTGGTTGCGATGGTTTCCGGCCGTCGGGGTGGGGGGTGCGCCGGGTGCGGGTTTGAGGGACGGGTTTGGGCGGTTTGATGGTTGAGGCGGTTAAGGGGTTCAGGCGAACTCGAGCGCCGTCAAAAGGTCGCGGTGGAGGTCCGCCGCGGCCGGGAACTCGGTGGTGTCCAGCCGGCGCAGGGTCGCGGCGAAGTCGGCGAGGCCGCGGCGACCGCTTGCGATGTAGGCAACCAGTCGGACGCCCATTTGGAGCCGGTCGCAGAGGCGGGCAAAACGCGCTTCCCGAGTCGCGGCGGCGGCGTACTCCCGGGCGAGGTCGCGGGCGAAGACCGAAAGGGGGGCGAGGACGCGGTCCGCGGCGGCGGACTCCGCGGCGGCTTTGGCGCCGGGCGGCAACAGCTCCGATACGGTCCGCGGCCAGTCCCCAAGCAGCGCCTCCGCCGCATCGTGGACGGCGAGGAGCCCAAGGACACGGCCGAGATCCAGGGGCGGCGCCACGTCCGGGCCGATCGCCAGCGCGACCAGCGCCGCTCCGTGGCTGTGTCCGGCGATGCTCTCGGCAGGCTGGATGCCCGCCTGTAGCCAGCCCGTCCGGGGGAGCGCGTCCAGGGCAGTGAGTTGGAGGAGGGCGCGCAGCCGGGGCGCGGGGGGGGAGGCCGGGGCCGGATCGGGGCGCATGGCACCAGGCTAACCGGGCTCTGGGGATCGAAGGCGCGGCGTGGAGAGCGGCGCTCGGCGGCCCTATAGTTCTGCGCCCTCACCGCCCCCCCTCTGGTCTGGCGCGGGCCCACGCCGATGCTGCTGCGACTGCGCAAAAATCTGGGTCCTTCCGAACTTGAGTCCGTCCTCGCCGTCGCGCGCGATCTCGACCTCGCGACGCGCTTCCTCGACGCGAACCGCACGATCCTGGAGCTCGTCGGGCCCGCCGATCCCCGGGCGCGCTCGCGATTCGAAGACCTCGCGGCGGTTGCGGGGGTCCTCGACAGCGTCGACCAGCCGGAGCTCGTCGACCGCACGCGCGATCGCGCCGACACGGTGGTGCGCATCAAAGGCGCGATTTTTGGCGGCGGATACGCGTCCTTGATCGCGGGCCCGTGCGCCGTGGAGAACGAGGCGCGTTTGTTCGAAATTGCAGCCGCGGTGCGCGCTGCGGGCGCCACTTTGCTGCGCGGCGGCGCCTACAAACCGCGCACGTCGCCCCACTCGTTCCAGGGACTGGGCGCGCGCGGCCTTGCGCTGCTTGCACAAGCGCGGGAGCGCACCGGCCTCGGCATCGTCACCGAAGTCCTCGACCCGCGCGACGTGGAGGCCGTCGGGCGCGTCGCGGATGCGTTCCAGATCGGGTCGCGGTCGATGGCCAATGCGGCGCTCCTTGTCGAAGTGGGGCGCGCGGACAAACCCGTCGTGCTCAAGCGCGGCCTTGCAGCGACGGAGCGCGAGTTCCGCCTCGCTGCGGAGTACATCCTTTCCGCCGGCAATCCCAACGTCGTGCTGTGCGAGCGCGGTGTGCGCGGTTTCGACCGTTTCACGCGCAACATCCTCGACCTCGGGGTTGTGGCGCACCTCAAGCTCGCGACGCATCTGCCGGTGATCGTCGACCCGTCCCACGCGGCTGGCCGCGCCGACCTCGTGCGCCCCTTGGCGCGCGCGGGCATCGCCGTCGGCGCGGACGGGCTGATGGTGGAAACCCACCCGGCACCCCACGAGGTCCATTCCGACGGCGCCCAGGCGGTGGACTTTGCGACCCTCGCCGACATCGCCCGGGACGCGGATGCGCTGCTCGGACTCGACGGGCGCCGTTTTGCGGCCCTGGACCACCCGGCGGCCACAGCGCGCTAGGCGGCCACAGCGCGCTAGGCGGGTAGAGCGCGCCAGGCGGCTGGCCCGTCGGGACTCGGTGGCGGGCGCCGAGGCCGACGGTGCCACGCGGGGCCCGGGATCGCTATCCTATTGCCCCCCAGCGAGTTCCCCCAGCGACCGCCCCGTGCGGACGCGCCGCCTCCTCGCCCGTTACCCCATGGCCCCCCGCAAGCCCTACATCGCCGGCAACTGGAAGATGCACCTTCATCGCGACAGCGCGGTGGAGCTCGCCAGCCACGTGCGCCGGGGCGTCGAAGCGTGGACGGACGGGGCGCGGGTCGCGCTGATCCCGCCGTTCGTCTACCTCGAATCGGTTGCGCGCGAACTCGAAGGTTCGAAGGTGACCCTGGGCGCACAGGATGTGTGTGCCCACAAGGAGGGCGCGTACACGGGCGCGATCAGCGTGTCGATGCTCGCCGATGTCGGCTGCACGTTTGCGCTGGTGGGGCATTCGGAGCGCCGCCACGTGTTCGGCGACGACGACGACGCGGTGGCGGCGAAGCTTCGGGCCGTGCTCGACGGCGGTCTCGAAGGGGTGCTCTGCGTCGGCGAACAGCTTGCCGAGCGGGACGCGGGCAAGTCGGAATACGTCGTGCGCGAACAAACCACGCGCGCGCTCGCGGGTGTCTCCGCCGACGAAATGGCACGTGTCACGATCGCCTACGAACCGGTGTGGGCGATCGGCACGGGCCGCACCGCCAGCGCCGCTCAGGCAAGTGAAGTCCACCTGTACCTGCGCGGCCTCATCACCGGGCTCTACGACGACAAGATCGCGCGCG
Organism: Planctomycetota bacterium; assembly: GCA_038246255.1. Taxonomy (GTDB): domain Bacteria; phylum Planctomycetota; class UBA1135; order UBA1135; genus RI-242. The sequence continues at coordinate 11,525 of JBBRWC010000082.1, read as the reverse complement.
CGGTGTGCATCCAGTACGGCGGCAGCGTGAAACCAGACAATGCGGCGGAGCTCTTGGCCGCACCCGGTATCGACGGTGCGCTCGTCGGTGGAGCCGCCCTCAAACACGACTCGTTCCTCAAGATCGCGGCCGCAGCGCCGCGCTGACCTTCGCGCGCCCGCTCCCCAACGTCCGTCTTCCTCCTACGACCATGCTTTCGATCCTCCTGTACCTCGTGTTCGTGCTGTCGGCGATTCTCCTCGTCGTGATCATCCTGATTCAGGAGGGCAAGGGCGGTGGCCTTGGCGACGCGTTTGGCGGCGCCGGCCAGCAAACTTTCGGCGTGGGTGCGAAAGGCATCACGAAGTTCACCGCGGCCGTTGCCGTGGTGTTCCTCGTCAGCGCGGTTGCCATTCACCTCGTCAACAAGCAGGCGTCCGGTTCGCTGCTCGGCGACGACGCCGGTTTGCCCGCGGAAGTGGGCGCGGGTGGTGCGGGCGCGGGTGCTCCGATCGGCGGTCCGCCCGCCGGAGGCCAGTGACGTGACTCCCGACCAGGTGCTCGACCTTTTGCGCCGTGAAGAAGCGCTGCTCGAGGGGCATTTCCTGCTGTCGTCGGGCCTGCGCTCCGATAGCTATTTCCAGTGTGCGCTTGCGCTGCGCGATCCCAAGAACGCCGAGAAGCTCGGCCAAGCCCTCGCAGCGAAGTTCACGCAGTCCTTCGACTTGGTGGCGGGACCCGCGCTCGGCGCCGTGATCTGGGCGCATGAGATGGCGCGCGCGCTTGGCCTGGGAAGCATTTTTACCGAACGCGACGGCGGCAAGATGGCGCTGCGCCGTGGGTTCAAGGTCAACCCCGGTCAGCGTGTGCTCGTCGTCGAGGACGTGGTGACCACCGGCGGTTCGGCGCGGGAGGTCGTGACGTTGCTGCGCGAACTTGGCGCCAAGCCCACCCACGTGGGATGCATCGTCGACCGCACCGGCGGGGCCAATCCGTTTGCGGACCTCGGTCTTGAATTGACGAGTTTGGTCAAAGCCACCGTGCGGACGTGGAAAGCCGAAGAGGCGCCCGTGGAGTTCAAGGATTCGACCCCGATCAAGCCCGGCAGCCGTCCCGGCGCCGCGGTTAGGTAACACTGCGCATGTTGCGCTCGATGACTGGGTTCGGCGCGGGCGTCCTCGAGCGGGACGGCCTCGCCGTGCGCGCGGAGGTGCGCTCGGTCAACCACCGCTTCCTGCAAGTCAAGATCAAGCTGCCGCCTGAGCTGATCGAGCACGAAGCGCTGTTCGAGCAGGAGTTGCGACGGCGCCTCGAGCGCGGTGCCCTGACCGCGAGTGTGTCGATCGAATCGGGTGCAGGCGCCGGATCGGTCGGTGTCGACCTTGTGCTCGCGCGGCAGTACCAAAGTTTGGTGGTCGAGCTTGGCGCGGCCCTCGGCCTGAAAGGTGACCTGTCCCTCGAGCGTTACGCCGCACTGCCGGGTGTGCTGGGCCCGCAGGCCGCGCACTTGGGTGCGGAAAACGTGCTGCCGATCGCGTTCGCCGCGCTTGGTCGCGCGATTGACAGCTTGCTCGAGATGCGCGCGCGCGAAGGCACCGCGTTGGCGGTGGAACTCGGTCGCCACGTCGATGTCCTTGCCGAACGCGCCGCGGAGATCGAAGGGCGCATGCCACTCGTGGTGCAGCGCTTGCACGAAGCGCTCAAAAAGCGCGTGGCTCTACTTCTGACGGGCTCGGGATCCAAACCGGTCGCCGAGCCGGACCTCGCGCGCGAGCTCGCACTGCTCGCCGACCGCGCGGACGTGTCCGAAGAACTCGCGCGCCTTGGTAGCCACATGGCGCAGGTGCGGCTCCTTTTGGCGGGTGGCGCGGAAGGTGTGGGGCGACGCCTAGACTTCCTCGTGCAGGAACTGCTGCGCGAGGTCAACACGATCGGCTCCAAATGCAACGACGCCGACGTCGCCCTGTGGGTGGTCGACGCCAAGGCGACCGTCGAGCGCCTGCGCGAGCAGGTCCAGAACGTGGAGTGATGGGGCGGTGACCATGCGCACTCAAAAGGGCAGGATGCTGTTGATCTCGGGGCCGTCGGGCAGCGGGAAGAGTTCGATCTGCCGCGAGCTTCAGCGTGATCCCGCGGTCGTGTTTTCCGTGTCCGCCACCACACGCGCGCCACGCGCCGGCGAAATCGACGGAGTGCACTACCACTTCATCACGCCCGAGCGTTTCCGCGAGCTCCAGCGCCAGGGTGCGTTCATCGAGTCCGCCGAGGTCCACGGCAACCTCTACGGAACGCTCCGCGAGCCCATGGAGAAGGCCCTTGAGGATGGCCAGGTCTACCTCGTCGAGATTGACGTCCAAGGGGCACTGCAGCTCAAGGGACTGGACGTGCCCGGGCTCTATGTCTTTGTCGACGTGCCGGATTTGGACGAACTCCGTCGGCGCCTCGAAGTGCGGGGAACGGATTCGCACGATGTCGTCGATCGCCGGCTCCAAAAAGCGCAGGTCGAGCGGGCGGAGCGCGACAAGTACGATCACGTGGTGATCAACCGTGACTTCGCCGCGGCGCTGCGTGAAGTGTGCCGCATCGCGGGGCTGTCCGAGCAAGAAACGTCCGAGCCGAAAACGTCCGAACAAGGAATCCACTGATGGCGCGCATCATCCTCGGCTGTTCGGCCTCGGCCGCGCTCCACAAGGGCGCAGACCTCGCCAGCAAACTTTCCCAAGCGGGCCACGAGGTGCGTGCAGTGTTGACCGAACGCGCCGCGCAGCTCATTGCGCCGCAGTTGTTCGAAGCGCTGACGTCGAACGACGCGTACGTCGCCGAGTTTGGAGATGTGCGCAAGTCGGCCATGGACCACATCCACCTATCCCAGTGGGTGGAGCTGATTCTCGTGGCCCCCGGCGGCGCCGACCTCGTGGCGAAGCTCAGCCACGGGATCGCGGACGATCTGCTGACAACAGTGGTGCTGGCAACTCCGCTGGGGGTCCCGCGACTCCTTGCGCCAGCGATGAATCCGCACATGCTGGCGCATCCCGCCGTTGCCCGGAACCTCGACCGCCTCGCCAGCGATGGATGGCGTATCCTTGGGAGCGGCGCGGGCCACATGGCGTGCGGGGTGCATGGCCAAGGGCGGCTGCTCGAGCCCGCGGAGATCGTCGCGCGGGTGAAGGAGGTGCTGGAATCATGAGTGCGAAGAAGTCGACGAAGAAGGCCAGCACCAGCGGAGCGACGAAGTCGAAAGCGACCGCGAAAAAGCGCGCAACGAAAAAGCGGACCAAGGGGACATCGGGCGAGGCCGCGAAACCGGGCGCGGAGCGCGCGAAGGACAACGACGAAAAGAGGGCTGGCAAGCTCGCCGCGCTGGCGATCGCCGCCGAAGTTGATGCTGAAGCCGCCGCGCGCCGCGAGCGCCCCCGTCGCCGCGTTGTCGTGACGGCGGGCCCGACGCGTGAACACGTCGATCCCGTACGTTATTTGACTAACGAGTCCACCGGGAAGATGGGCTTTGAAATCGCCCGTGCCGCGGCCGCGCGCGGATTCGACGTGGTGCTGATCGCGGGCCCGGTGGCGCTCGAAACTCCGAAGGGTGTGCGGCGCATCGACGTCATCTCGGCGCTCGACATGCTGCAGGCGCTCGAAGTCGAGTTCGAAGCGTGCGATTCGCTCTTCATGGCCGCGGCCGTCGCCGACTGGCGCCCGAAACGCCGCCTGTCGGGCAAATGGCGGGCGAAAGATCGCGGCGAGGAAACGGCCGTGATCGAGCTCGTGAAAAACCCAGACATCCTGGCGACGGTGACGGGTGCCGCGGCCGACCCGCGCCAACGCCCCTTGAAGAAGGGCAGCCGACTCGTCGTTGGGTTCGCGCTGGAAACCGCCGGCGGACCGCGCCGCGCGCGCGCGAAACTGAACCGCAAGGGCGCCGACTACGTCGTCCTCAACGACCCGAGCGCCCTGGGCGCGGATACGACCCGGGTCACATTGTTTGGCCGCGACGGCTCCGAACAAAGCCTGACCGGCACTAAAACCGCGGTGGCCCGGGCGCTGGTTGTTCTGCCGCTCTTGAGCTGAAGGGCCGCGCGGAACTTCGGGGAGCCCCCCTCGACGTCCGCGCCGTTCCCGTCCAGACTTTCAGCGGGGCAGCCGCGGCGTCGCGCCGCGTTCGCTCCCGCGTGTCCCGGTTCCCCGTTCCCCGGATCGCCATGCTCGCAGTTGCCCTGATCGCTCTCGCGTTCACGTCGTCACACGCGGCTCAAGTTTCGCCGGTGGTGCCCGCGGAGGTTGAACCCCTGCGCGCAGTGGCCGCGCTCGACGCAACGTTCGACTTCCAGCGTGTTGCGTTCCTCTGCCGCGCAAACGCCGCGAGCATGCCAAGCGCTGCCGCCATCGCCAACACGCTCGGGCGGGCGGACTTTGTGGTGCGCCCGGCCCTGCATGGCGCCGGGGCGGGTTGGATGGAGCTAGAGTTCGAATCTCCGCTCGGCAATGCGGACGCGCTGCGTTTGGCGGGCGATCACCTCGCAGGACTTTTGGACTCCGGATTTGTTGCACCCGTTCTGCGCGGCGCGCACGGAACACGCGCGGTTCCGACGGATCGGATCCTTGTGCGTTGGGTGGCTTCGAAGCGCGCGCAGGCGTCGCGCTTAAACGCCGAGCTGCTGCCGGGCGCGCGCGTGCTGCGCACGGACTTCGCCGGGCTCGAGGGTGTGTACGAACTCGAACTGTCAACCGGTGACGGCTTCCAAGTGCTCGACATTGCGCGGAGCCTTCGCGCGCGCGAGGAGGTCGAGTGGGTGGAGCCCGTGGTCCTTGCGGGCGGCCAGGGCAGCCAGGCGCCGCCAAACGACCCCCTGTATCCGGTGCAGTGGGGCCACGTGAACACGGGGCAGAACTTTTTGAGCGGGCCGGGCCAAGTCGGATTCGACATGGGCCTTGCGCAAGCCCATGCGTTGACGACGGGCAGCGCGGCGGCGGGGGTTTTGATTCTCGACACGGGTGTGCAAGCGAACCACCCCGACCTCGTGTTCACGTCGGGCACCGACTTCATGTCGCCGCTGCCGATCGGGGTGCCCGGCAGTCCGCAAAACGCGTTCGACAACCACGGCACGGCGGTGGCGGGAGTCATCGCGGCGCGCCGCAACAACGGCATCGGGATCGCGGGAGTGGCTCCGTCGGCCGCTTTGTTTTCCGCGCGCATTTTTGAATCGGTGTCGGCCAACGGCAGTTGGACCACGCTGACGGGCAATACCGCCCTCGCGCTGGATTGGGGTGTGTCTGTGGGAGCGCGCGTCACGGTCAACTCCAACGCGTACGGTTTCACTGAGGCGGTTTTGGAGGCCAAGTACGCACAGACACGCGCGGGCGGCATGGTGCACTTCGTGTCGGCGGGCAACTTCACGAGCTTCGGAGTGACGTACCCCGCGACGCTGCCCACGACCTTCGCCATCGGCGGAACGGCGCCGTCAGGTGCGACCTACAACTTGACGTCGATCGGGCCGGAAGTGGATTTTGCGGGGCCCGGATTCGAAGTTTGGACCCTCGATCGCAGCGGCGCGGCAGGGTATGGCTCGGGGAACGAAGTCCTCGTGCAAGGGACGTCCTTTGCGGGGCCCTTCGTCGCGGGAGCGGCGGCCCTGTGTGTCGCGCTCGACCCAACACTCGACGCGGATGACGTGGGCGAAATCCTGCGCGCGAGTTGCACCGACGTGGTCAGCGGCGGCATCGCGGCGTTCGTGGGCAAGGACGTTGTGTCAGGTTACGGACAGCCCGACGCGGGGATCGCGGCGGCAATCGCCGCGGGGCTTGCAAGCCGCCTGAGCGCCGATGGCGGCCCGATCTCCGTGTGGCAAGGCGGTGTCCAAAACTTGATCCTCGACGCGGGTGTGCAGTCGGCGGGGTCGCTGTACATGATGCTCGGCTCGCTCAGCGGGACCGCGCCGGGCCTCAACCTGCCGGGGTTCCCGTTTGTGCCGCTCAACTTCGACCCCTACTTCGAGCTGCGCCTCGCGAGCCCTGGATTGCCGCCGCTCACCGGCGCCCTGGGATTCCTCGACGCGAATGGCCGTGCCACCGCAGCGGCGTTCACCGGCGCGCTCCCGCCCAACTTCGCCGGCCTCGAACTCCACCACGCGGCGGTGGTGATCGACCCCTTTCCGATTCCCCTGTTCGGCGCGCCCTCGACGATCGCGCAGGGGCTGCGGTTCGACCGCCGCGCGCGCGCCGCCTTCAACGGTCCCGCGGTTGCAATCCCCGACGCAAGCTCGGCCGGAATCGACTTTCCGATCTCCTTGACCGGCGTGGGGGGTCCGATCGCCGAGGTCAGCCTCATCACCAACATCGACGCCGGGTTTTACGGCCACGTGCGTTTGCGCCTCACGAGTCCCGCGGGCACGGTGGTGCTCGTCCACGGGCCGAACCTGTCCGAAGCCTCCGTCAACATGAAGGCGGTGTTTGGCGGGTACTTCGCGACCACGCAGAGCATGGCGGCGTTCCAGGGCGAGAGCGCGAACGGGACCTGGATCTTGAACGTTGCCGACGTGTTTTTCGGCCAAAACACCACGGTCAACGGGTTTGAGCTGGTGGTGCGCACGCTCTAAAGGCCTCGCTCGAGGCGTTTTAGCCCGTTGGCGAACGGTCTCCCGCCCCGATTGCGGGGGAATTTGCGCGAGCGGTGACGGCTAACGGTCGATGATCGGTTAGATTCTTCGACCACATGGCCGAACGGCGACCCGCCTCGAGCGGGACCGGAGCACCCGGGCAGGGGTGCCGCGCGAAATGCGCGATCGGCCGAACGCGACAGCGAAACCTCGCTCGCTCGCCCCCCCCGCGGCCACGCCGCGGTTCAGGGGCCAGCGCCCTGCCCCGGGGTTTTGCGAGGCCGCGCTTCACGGCGATCCTCCGCCTGCCGGGCCCATCGTGGGCCGCGCCCCAGGGAGCCAGTGCTCCCCGCGGGCGGTTCCCGCAGCACGCGCCCCCCCCGGGGAGCTCGGCGATTGCGGCGCCGCCCCACCGGGGCTTCGCCCTCGGGCGAATGGCAGAGGGGATCGCGGCGAGTTCGATCTCGAACTCCCACACGGCCTTCTAACAGGCAACGCTCAACAGGCAGGTTTCCCATTTCTCCGTCCACTCCGCCGGCCATCGCCGGCTTCCGCTCCCTTTCCCTCTCTGCTCCCATCCTGCGCGCCCTGGAGGCGGCCGGCTTCACCGAGCCCCGCCCGATCCAAGCCGCCGCACTGCCCCACGCTCTCGCGGGCCGGGACGTGTTGGGCCTCGCCCAAACCGGCACCGGCAAAACCGCTGCGTTCGCGCTTCCGATCCTGGAGCGCATCATCGCCCGCGGCCCGCGCCCCAAGTACGCCCCCCGCGCCGCACCCGCGCCGACGTCGCTCATCGTGGCGCCGACCCGCGAACTCGCGTCGCAGATCCACGCCGAGTTGCAGCGCCTCGGCAAGTACACCCCGCTCGTTTCCACGGTCATCTTCGGCGGGGTGGGCCAGGCGCCCCAGGTGCGCGCGCTCAGCCAGCACCCCGACGTCGTCGTGGCGTGCCCGGGCCGCCTGCTCGACCTGATCGAGCAGGGGTGTTTGACGCTGTCGTCGGTTGAGACGCTCGTGCTCGACGAAGCGGACCACATGTTCGACATGGGGTTCCTGCCGAGCATCCGCCGCATCGTCGCCAAGCTGCCCAAACGCCGCCAGAACCTGTTTTTCTCGGCGACCATGCCGCGCGAGCTGCGCAAGCTCGCCGACGATCTCTTGAACAACCCGGCGGTTGTGGAGCTCGCGCATTCCCGTCCGCCGGAAACCATCGAGCACGGTGTTTACGCCGTCCAGGAAGCCGAGAAGCTGCCGCTCTTGCAGCGCCTCTTCGCCGAGGACGGTTTCCGCTCCGCGATCGTTTTCCTGCGCACCAAACACCGCGCGAAAAAGCTCGCGCAGCAGCTCGAACGTTTGGGCCACCGCGCGGTTGCGCTGCAGGGCAACCTCAGCCAAAGCCAGCGCGAGAAGGCCATGGGCGGTTTCCGCGCGGGGACCTACGACGTCCTCGTTGCGACGGACATCGCCGCCCGCGGGATCGATGTCGCGGCGGTCAGCCACGTCGTGAACTTCGACCTGCCGATGACCGCGGAGGCCTACACCCACCGCATCGGTCGCACGGGCCGCAGCGAACTGACCGGGCGCGCCTATAGCTTCGCGACACCCCAGGACCGCGAGATGGTGCGCGCGATCGAGAAGCTGCTCGGCGCACCGCTGCCCCGCGCGGCCCTGCCGCCCGGCGCGGTGGAAGGCAAGCTCGAGCGCGCCGTCCTCGAAACAGACGGCCGCAGCGACGGCCGCGACGGCGGTCGACGGGGTCAAGGTCGCGGGCGCACGCAGGGTCGTGGGCGCGAGGGTGGGCGTGACGCTGGTCGCGATGCCGCCAAGAGCGCTCCTGGCGCGCAGACCCGCTCCGCGTCAGGCTCCGGCCGCGCCGCGGCGGGCTCGGGCCGGACGGCATCGAGCACGACACGGACGGCGTCGAGCGCAGGCCGGGTCGCACCCGCCGCCAAAGCCGCAGCCGCATCCACACGCGCGACTCGCTCAGCGGGTCGCGCCGCATCCGGCGCACCGCAGCGCTCCCGCGACTCGGGCCCGGGCTTCGGCGCCGGCGTCTGACCCGCCACGCCGGGGGGAGCGGCTCACGCCGGAGCGCGGCGCTCCCATCCCGCCCTCGCGCGTGGTGAGTTCGCAGCGTCTCGCACTCCGCTCCCAGGTGGGCCTCGAAGCCCGCGCTCCCGGCTGAAGCGGCGTGGCGAAGTGCGGCGGCGTTGTGTCGCAACACGGACACGCCAACTCGGTGGCTTGGCTGTCAAGCCCCGATGCGTCTGCCCGTGACGGTGCCGCACGCATCGACGGTCCATGCGAGCAAGTCGTCGAGGGACGGAGAACGGCCGTCGTCGGCGCGGGATTGCGGGCACGCAAGGGCGAGATCGCTCGCGAGCTCGCGCACCAATCGCGCGCCCTCGACTCGCCGAACGGTGGCGGAAGCGGCCGACTCCGCGGCGCTCAAGACCGACCAGGCGACACGACAAAACGCCCTCTGGCTCGTGCGAAGCGTTGGCATGGGTGCCAATAGCGCTTCCAGCTCCGCCCGACGTCGGAGTTGATACGGATGGCTGTTGCCGACGGAGGTCGATCGAACCAGACCCGCGACTTCCAGACTCGCGAGGGCCTGCGCGACGGACCGCTTCGTGTAGGAGGCTTCGACAGCGACTTCCCGCGCGTCGACCGCGTTTTCGGAAGCGTCCAACATCAGAATGCGAATGGCTTCCGCCCGCGCCGTCGCGCCAAAAAGGGCTCGAGCGCGTAGGGCGAGCGTTGCCCCATCGGCGTGTTGGGGCAGCCGCGATTTCCCCGATGGATGCCACCCGAATGGCTGTGATGATCCCGGCCAGCTCTGTTTGGTTGCGTGTTGCAGCGTTGCCGCGTACGCGCCCCACGATCCCGGCGCGCCACCGTCCTTCAAGAGATGCACGAGCCGCGAACGGGCGACGTATTCGAGATTCGAAGCGCACCAGTCGAGCGATTCATCCCGCAGACGCGCGTCCCCGTCTCCGAGACGACCTGTCAGCAAAACCAGCGCGTCGATGTCGATGCAGGCGGCAAAACCTCGTCGGCGCCAACCCGCGACGCCAAGGCAGGCCCATGCGTTCCAAGCGTAATCCGCGATCGCCTGCCGGAGTTCATGGTTAGAGTTCGTCATCGCCGACCTCGATGCTGAAGGCAGTCAGCGCATCGCCGAGGGAACCACGAAAGCCAATCGAAGGGTCGTGGGTCCGACACCACCGCGCTGCAGCGATGAGGTCCTAACGCGAGGGTCCCAGCGTACGCCGGTCCGCCGCGTGCTTGCTGCGCGGTCCCTGATCGACAGCGGCGTAGAGCTTGAAGTGGATTTGGTCGAACCGGCTGGCGACGTGCACTTCGAGCGAGCCATAACGCCGAAGTTCGCTGCGCTTGAGGCAACCTTCCGGCAGCCCAAAATCCAGCAGCCTCTTCGGCCCCGGGTTGAGCCAATTGGGGTCGAGCCCGAAAGCTTGCGCCACGTCGCGTGCCGCGTTCGCCAGGCCGAGCGGCAAGGGCTGGGCACGACTCAGCTTCGAGCCGTCGACCACTGCCACAATGTCGACGTCGTACGTCGCCCTGGTCACGGTCCCTAGCAACAAGAGTCCTGAGCCGCCGATCACGAGGACCGAGACCGCTTGATTGCGGAACGCAAGAGTTTCCCCAAGGCGCGTTAGCGCCACTTCAAAACGGTTTCGATCCAAGGCGTGCATGGCCGATGATCTTCTCGATTCGAGAAGATCATCGGCTCGATCGTTTGTCGGCAAGCGCCGCATTCGGAGCTTCCCTCCTCCGCTCCATTTTTGGGGGGAGCGGGGTCCAAGGCTGGGCGTCTGGATCGCCTAGGTAAGGAGCAATGCTTTCGAAAGAGCGTTCGCGCCCGGACTGGGACGCTGCTCGGGGCGGCTTGCCTATGGCCCGTGTTCCCGGTACTGGCTCGCCCTTGGTGAAGGTTGGGCGCGCGCTGGGGGGCTCGACGCCCGTTGGTTGCCGGGTTAGCCTCGCACTTGCGACTTCGTGGGGACTGCCCTCCCCGCAGCCGTCCGGTTTGGACGCGAAGGGAGTCGCAAGTCCCGTCGACCTCTTCCCGGTTGGCCTCGCAAACTATGAAATCGCTCACCTCGCGCCTCGCCGCGGCTCTGGCCGCTGGCGTTCTGTCTGTCAGTTCGTCCGCCCCGCTCCACGCGCAGTCCGCAGACTCGCGGCTGCTTGCTGAGCACCCGGCCGAGCACGTCGCCACGCGCCACGTGGTCGTGCTCGGCGACGTGCTCTTGCCGGAGGGTTCACCGGCCGCGGGAGCGGTGGTGGTGTCCAGTGCCGGAGGACTGGCGGCCGTGGGAGAGACGGGCACCTTCGTGTTGGAGCTCGACCTCGCTGCGGGCATCGAATCGCTCGAGTTGACCGCGGTCTCCAGCAGCGCGTTGGGATCCCTCAGCGCGCGCCAGAGGATTTCGGTGGCGGGCCTTGGCACAGCCGCGCAAAACATCACGGTGCCCGCGGGCTCCTTGCAGCTTTCCGCGAGCACGAGCTGTGAAGCCGACTGGTTGCCGACCTTCGGGGGACAGCCTGGACTGAACGGCACGGTCCTGTCGTTCGCGGCCTTCGACGATGGCTCGGGCCCCGGGCTCTTCGTCGGCGGCATCTTCAACTCGGCGGGGGGCCTCGCCGCGAGTCGCATCGCGCGTTGGGACGGCGTCACGTGGAGCGCGCTCGGCAGCGGCATGAGCGGCGGCCCCTCCAACGCGGTCCATTTCGTCTCCGCTCTCGCAGTCTTCGATGCTGGCTCCGGTCCCGCGCTCTACGCCGGCGGACAGATCGTTTCGGCTGGTGGCGTGGCCGCGAACAACATCGCGCGCTGGGACGGAAGTGCCTGGAGCGCGCTCGGCCAAGGTGTCAGCCAGGCGGTCGCGGCGCTCACGGTCTTCGACGACGGCTCCGGCAGCGCGCTCT
>JBBRWC010000081.1:0-18809 GCA_038246255.1 Planctomycetota bacterium | reverse complement strand
GCCACCCTGGCGCGTCAAACCCGGATCGTCCTCGTGGAATGCGAGGCCAAGGTCCGCGAGTTGCGCGCCGCGCGTCCGGTCGATCAGGACGTTCGCGGGTTTGATGTCGCGGTGCACAACCCCGTGGTGCCATAGGTGCTCAAGCGCCTCTGCGAGCGGAATGAAGAGCCGCAGAGCCTCCCGTTCACTCAGCCGTCCGTCCTGGCGCAGTCGATCGGCGAGCGAAGGCCCGTCGATCAGTTCCATCGCGTACCACCAGCGGCCGCTCGACTGGCCCATGTCGATCGCAGACACGACGTGCGGGTGCCCGAGTTTCGCCATCGTGCGCGCTTCGCGTTGCAGGCGGCGCACGATGCGCGGGTTGCGCGCGAGCTCGGGGTGTAGCACTTTCAGCGCCACGTCGCGCTCGACGGCGAGTTGCACGGCGCGGTAGACCATGCCGGTACTGCCACGGCCGAGCAGCGCTTCGACGCGGTACCCGGGGACTTCGGGCAGGGTCGGCTCGCGGACCAGCGCGAGGGGGCGCTCGCGCACCACCGGAACGCCCCCGACAACCCCGTCACCCCCGACGACGCCGTCGTTCGCGCCCCGCGCCGGTGGCGGACCGGGTTCAGGGACCCGGGCGGCGTCATCCTTGGCCGAACCGGCGGTTTCAATAGCTTCGGCCGGCAGCCCGCCACCCAGCGGAGGCGCGCCGTCCCCATCCCGCGGCCGGCGCGGCAGCGGACCACGGGGCTCGTGCGCCGAGCCGGGTTTGGGCAGGGGGTCGGGGCGCGTCACGGAGGGAAGAGCCTCGCCCGAACGGCGGGTGGATGCCAGGGGCCCTTCCATGTTCCCTACATCGCCCGCCCGCGGGGGTCACCCGTGCGCACGCGCCCAAAATTTCCCGCCCCGTGCACCCGGCAGGGCGCAACGCCCCCGGGAGCAGGACCCCGGGAGCAGGACGCAGGCCCAGGACGCCCGGAGAAGGTCAGTCGGTCGGGTCGTCGGCGTCGGCCTCGGCGGCGCTCGCGACCCCGTACTTTTCGAGCTTGCGCTGGAGGGCAAAACGCGTGATGCCCAGTTCCGCGGCGGCGCGGCTCTTGTTTCCGAGGTGGCGTTCGAGGGCGTCGAGGATAGCCCGGCGCTCAAAGTCCGCAACCGCGCCGCGCAGGTCCCCCTCGAGCGCAAACGCCGCTGCCCGATCGGCGGTGGCGTCGGCGAGCTCGAGCGCCTCGCGCGGGCCCGGGCGGCGCTCGCGGATCGCCACCGAGAGCTGGTCGACACGCACCGTGTCGCTGGCCAGCACGACCAGCCGGCGCATCTCGTTTTCGAGCTCGCGCACGTTGCCGGGCCAGTCGTACAGGCTAAGCGCTTCGAGCACGTCCGCGGGCAGTAGCGGGCGCGTTCGTCCCGTTTCGCGCGCGGCGCGCGTCAGCAGTTCGCGCGCGAGCACCGGCACATCCTCGCGGCGCTCGCGCAGCGGCGGAATCGACAGCTCAAGCACGTTGACGCGGTAGTAAAGGTCCTCGCGGAACAGACCCCGTCGCACCATGTCCTCAAGGTCGCGGTGGCTCGCCGCCACGAGGCGCACGTCGACGTCGATCGTCTGGTCGCTGCCGAGCGGCCGCACCACGCGCTCCTGCAAAACACGCAGGAGTTTTTTTTGCATCTCGGGGCTCATGTCCCCGATTTCGTCGAGGAACAGTGTCCCGCCGCTCGCCTGCTCAATCAGGCCCTTCTTGGCGCGGTCTGCGCCGGTGAACGCACCGCGCGCATGACCAAAAAGTTCCGATTCGAGCAGCGAATCGGGCAATGCCGCGCAGTTTTCGCTGATAAACGGCTGTTTGGCCCGCGCGCCGCACTGGTGCACCGCGCGCGCGATCAGCTCCTTCCCGGTGCCGCTCTCGCCGTGGATCAACACGGGCAAGTCGCACGTGACAACACGCTCAAGCTGTTCGAACAGGCGCGCCATTGCGGGCGCACGGCCGGCGATGCCCGGGAAACGCATCGTCCCCGCGCTCACATCGCTTTCCGCGCCCGCGGACGCATTGCGCCCGAGATCCTCTTCGAGCGCGCGCACTTGGCTGCGCAGCGCCTCGAGGTCCGCAGCCGCACGCTCCGCACGTTCGCGCCGGCCACGCTCGAGCAGCGCCAGCGCGACGAGCTCGGCGATCAGGCTGGCAAGACGCAAACCCAACGCGTCGAAGTGGCTCGCCTGCATGCGGTTGTCGAACAGGAGCGCGCCGCGCGGCGGCGTGTTGTCATCACTGCCGGGTATCGGTACACACAGCACCGAGCGCAGGCGCAGATCCTCGACGCTGCCCATCGTTCCGAAGCGCTCGTCCCGGCGTGCGTCGACGGAGAGGATGGGTTCCGCGGTGCGTAGGACGAGCTGCGCGATGCCCTGGGACACGCGCACGCTGGGGATCGCGAGGTCGCTGCCGTCGAACAAGCGTGCGACGGTTGCGGTCGGCGGGTCGCCGCCGGGCGCGGCTTCGAGGAGGAAGCCACGCTCCGCACCGAGCAGTTCGAGGCCCGCGTCGACAAGATCGCGCAGCACCGCCGCGCTCTCCCGCTCGGTCCGCAGGTGACGCACGAGCTCCGCGAGGCGCGCGAGTCGCTCTTCCCCCTCGCTGGGCTCGCCCAGCGCCGTCCGCAGCCCCACCTCGTCCCGAGTCCCGAGGCTGCCTTCGCCGTCGTCGGGCACGAGCGAAAGGCGCGCGCCGCCAAGAACCAGCTCGTCCCCCGCCGCGAGGCGCGCCCGGCGGGTGCGGGTGCCGTTGACGAGCAGCCCGTTGGCCGAGCCAAGGTCGACCACGACCCATCCGTCATCCTCGCGCTCGATCCGGCAGTGGTGGCGCGACACTTTCGCGCTCGCCAAGCGGATTTCATTGTCGATGGCACGCCCCACGCGCACGGCCCCGCGGGCGAGGCGCACGACCGAGCGTGCCCCCTGTTCTTCGACAACGATCTTCACCGGCTCTGCCGACTCCAAAGGGAAGCCGGCCTTCCTCTATTCTCCCCCGCCGCCCAAGTCACGGCGCCGGGTGTGCGATTTCGCCCAAATCGAAGCCGGCCCCGCGACCGCCCGCGCCAGCCGCCGTCGGGTAGCCTTCCGGGCCATGTCTGACGCCGCACCGACGCCCCTGCGGCCCCTCGAACGCCACCTGCCCCCGGGCGGGGGCGGCCGCATCGCCCTGCGCGACCCCCTGGGGATTGCTCCGGAGGCCACGGGGCGGGCCCTCGTGCTCGAGCGGCCCGCCTGGGAGATCGCGCGGCGATTCGACGGCCGGCGAACGGCGTCCGAGCTCGCTGAAGAGGTGGCCGAGGTACTGGGGCGAGCGGTGGACGCGGGCCAGGTGCGCGAGCTCGAGGCCCGGCTCGGGGCGGCGCTCCTGCTCGACGATGCCGAGTTCGAGACCCACCTGTCCGCCGCGTTCGACGCGTTCCGCCGGGACCCGCGCCGCGCCGCGCACGGGCCCGGGCGCGATTACGAGCTCGACCCCTTCGACCTGCGAGCGCGCATCGGCGGACTGGTGGCGGACGACTGGGATATGCCGCCTTTGGAAAGCGCCCAGGGCCTCTGGGCGCCGGCGGGGGGGCTCGGAGCGGCCGGCCCGCTGCACTCACGGGCCTGGGCCGCCGTGCGCCACCTCAAGGGCCGCATCGCGCGGGTGGTTTTGATCGCGAACGCCGGCGCGCCCTTCAACGCGCCCCTGATCCCGCTGGCCAAACCCTATGAGCTGCCACTGGGGCTCGTGCACCCCGACAGCGAGGCCCTGGCGGCCCTCAACGCCCTGCCGGGTCGCTTGCAGCTCGCCCACGCCCGCCACCTTGGCACCGAGCGCGCGTTGCTCTTCGTGCGGCTGCTTTTTCCGGGTGTGCCGGCCCTCGTACTGCTCGCGAGCTCCCTCGACGCGCGCGGCGGTTTGGCCGACCTCGACCGCGCGGCGGAAGGTCTCGCGAGGGTCTTGGCGCTCGAGGGTAGGACGTTGCTCGTGTGCGCCGCGGACCTCGTGCGGGTGGGTTCAGGGGGCGCACCCGGAGCGCCCGAAACGACGACCCCCCGGGGAGCCGCGCCGGTGCTCGGGGGCGCTTTGGGCGCAGGCCTACGCGCCCACGACGACCGCGCGCTCGACCTTAGCGTCAACCTCGACCACGCGGCGTTCCGAGACCACGCGTTGGCGACCGAGGATCCGGCGCGCGCCGCCGCCGCCGCCGCGCCCTACCACGTCCTGCGCGCGCTCCACGGGCGCCCGGCTCTGGCGGCCGAAACCACGGGCAGCGAAGTCGTCTTGGGATCAACTCTGGGTTACCTGCAGATGTCGTCGGGCGGCGAAGTGTCGAGCGGCGCCGCGGTCGTCTTCCACTGATACGGGTTTTCGACTGAAACTCGCCGTCCGCGGATCACGGGTACAGAGTCACCGCCCTTCGAACACCGGTTGGCGTTTTTCCGCGAAGGCGGCGAGCGCTTCCAGGCGGTCGCGCGTCGGCAGCGTTTGCGCATAACAGCGCGCTTCAACCTCGAGGCCCGCTTCGATCGGAAGCTCCGAACCCTCGTCGATCGCGCGTTTTGCAGCGCGCACCGCGATCGGGCCGTTGTTCGCGATGGCACGCGCGAGTTCGAGCGCGCAGGTTTGCAGCTGGCCCTCTTGCGCGACGCGGTTGACGAGCCCCATCGCCGCCGCTTCGGCCGCACCCAGCCGCCGGGCAGTCAGGATCAGGTCCTTTGCTCGCGACTTGCCGATGAGGCGTGGAAGCCGCTGCGTTCCACCGGCCCCAGGCAGGATGGCGAGCGCGGTTTCGGTGAGGCCGACCAGCGCGTGGGGCGCGGCCACACGCAGGTCGCAGGCCAGCAGCAACTCCGTGCCACCGCCAAACGCCACGCCATTGATCACCGCGATCGTGGGCTGCGGCAGCGCCTCGATGTCGTCCATCAGGCGGCGGATGTTGCGCACAAAATCGGGAACACGCTCCTGCGGCATGGCCTTGCGTTCCTTCAGGTCGGCGCCGGCGCAAAACGCGCGTTCCCCCGCGCCAGTGATCAGCACGCAGCGCACGGTAAGGTCCGCGGCGAGCTCTTCGAGCAACACCCGAAAGCGCCGCAGCGTCGCGAACGAAAGGCAGTTCATCACCGACTCGCGCTCGATGGTCAGCCACACGAGGTCGCCGTCGCGGCGCAGGGTGACGAGTTCGGGTTGGTCGGGAACGTCGCTCGGGAAGTCGGCTGTGGCGCTCATGGCTGAAGATCGGCCCTAAGGGATCGCGGTGGGTCGGAGCGTAGCAAGGCGAGCGCGGCGTCCGCGACGTGCTCGGGATCGATGTCGAGCAGGCAGCGCCGCGCGAACTGCGGGGGCAGGGGGCAACGCTCTTGGTGGCACGGACCGCACGACTTGTCGAGCGCGATCTCCGCGAGCGCAGCGCCGCCCCCGTCCGTGTGCCGCGGATCCGTGGGGCCAAAGAGCACCAGCACCCGCGCGCCAACCGCGGCCGCCACGTGGCGCGGGCCCGTGTCGGTCGTGACAACGAATGCCGCCCGCGCGGCGAGCGCCGCCAACTCGCACAGGTCCGCAACGGGGTCGCGGGCGACCGCGGCAAAAGGGTGGTTTTGGAGCAGCGTTTCCAGCGCGTCCTCCTCGCCCGGCCCTGCCACCGCCAGCACGGGCAAACCCCGCGTTGCCAGCGCGCGCGCGATGCGGCCCCACTGGACCGGGTCGAGGGCTTTGGCCGATCCCGCGCGTCCGCCCACGTTGATCAGCGCGAACGGCCCGGTGGAAAGGCCCACGCGGATCAGGCGCTGCGCGGCGCGCGCGCGGGCCTGGGCGCTCGGCACGAGCGCGGGCGCAGGGTCCGCGACCACCACGCCGAGCAGCGCGCCGAGCTCACACACGCTGCGCCCGAGCGGCCGCGGCGCGTGGGCCGGTCCGAGGCGCCGGCGGGAGCTGCTGCGCCCGCCGCGCACGGTCTGCACAGCGGCGCCGGCGAGCGCGGCCGGCGCGACCCATTCGCTGAGCAGGAGACCGCGTCCGTCGCGCGCGAATCCGATCCGCCGCGGGATTCCCGCCGCGAGCGCACACAGCGCGCTGCGCATCGAACCCGTGAGCAGGATCGCCGTGCCAAAACCCCGCCAGGCGGCGACGGGCGCGTCGGGATCGATCCAGCGCACACCCACGAGGCTTTCGTCCGCGAGCGCCTGAAGTGCGCGCGGGGCCACGCAGGCAAGCGGAAGTTCCCCGTTCGCCGAAGTGCCATGGGTACGCGCGGCCGCGTGCAGCGCCTGGAGGAGCGGCAGCGCCGCCAGGGCGTCCCCGAGCCAGTTCGGCGCGCGCACGAGCACGCCCCGCGCCCCATCGATGCCGCGCGCAATCACGGCAGGAGCGCCGCACGCGCGAGCACCCGCTCGCCGGCGCGCACCACCGCGCCGACCGGCAACTCGGCGAGGCAGCGGTGGTGGCCGAGGGGGCAGCGGCGCTCGAGGCACGGGCTGCATTCGAGGCCTTCGATGCGCACGACCTCGGCGCGCTCCAGCGCTGTTTGGGTCAGCTCGGGAAAATTGGGCCCCATGACGCTCACGCAGGGCACGCCAAACGCGGCCGCGAGCCAGCGCGGCCCGGAATCGCCGACGAGCAGGAGGCGCGCCCCGGCGACCAGCCCGCGCAGCACCGCGAGACCGCCCTCGGCCGTGTCGGGCACCCGCGCATCCGGCCCGATCTGCCCAGCGACCCGCGCGACCAGGGCGGACTCGGCCGGCGCTCCCACGACAACGATCCCGAGGCCGCGGGGGTCGCACAGCGCGCGCGCGGCTTGTGCGAAGCGCTCGGCCGGCCAGAGCTTTGCGGCCCCGAAGGCGGCCCCCGGCGCCACCAGGGCGTAGCGCTGGCCCGCAGGCAGGCCCGCAGCGACGAGGGCAGCCCGGGCGCGATCGGCCGTCGACGGCGCCACGTCGAGGCGCGGCTCGAGGTCGAGCGGGCGGATGCCGAGCAGGCCGGCCACGTCGGCGTGGAGGTGGGCCGTTGGAATGGGCACGCGGCGGCCGCCGTCGGTCGGGGGTACGAGGGTGTGGGTCAAAAGGGGCCCACGCCGGGAAAGCGCCGCCCCCGCCCGCACGGGCACCCGGGCGCGAAACGCCCGCCAGGCGGCGCCGAGGGAGTTGCTGAGCAGCAAAACCCGGTCGGCGCCGAGCTGGCGGTAGCGCTCCGTTTCCTCAGCGTCGTCGGCGATCGGCTCGAGGTGGGGTTCAAGGGGTCCGTCGCAGAGCACGTCGGCGAGGTGCCGCCGGACGAGGATGTGCACCGCGCGAAAACGCGGGTCGCGGACGGCGGCGCGCAGGACGGGCGTCGCCATGACGACGTCCCCCACCCAGTTGGGCGCCCGAATCGCGAGGACGCCGAGCGAACCGGGAGCCGCGGGGGCAAACGTCGGCGCGCTCACACTCCGGCTCCGCGCTGGGCGCGGCGGCCAAAGCGGGGCCATGATGTCGCGCGACACGCCGCTAACGCCCCCAGCATCCCGCCCGTTCGCTGCTCCATGGGCGTCATCCCAACGCGCCGTACACCGCGGGTCAACCGCGCGGCCGAACTGTGCGCGGCAGACACACCGAAGCGGGATTCCACGGGTACTCTGTTCCACGACCGCACTGCCGAGGATGGAATGGTGGCCCCCGCAAACGGCATCCCATCCTTGGAACCCGCGTGCGGCCCCCGGCTCCCCTTCCGCGCGTCCTTCAGATCGAAGCCGCGACCCGTCCCCAACTCTCCTGGCTGCGCGGCCCACGAGCCGCCCCTTCCCCACATGTCGAGCGGAACCGCTCTCGCCTCGCCCATCGCTCAAGCGGACGAGTTCAACCCGTTCCTGGCGATGGCCGAGCGCTTCGACGTCGCTGCGGACTTCCTCGGGCTCGATCGCGGAGTGCGCGAAGTCCTGCGCAACCCCGACCGTGAACTCACCGTCTCCATCCCCGTGATGATGGACGACGGGAGCCTGCGTGTCTTCAAGGGATACCGCGTGCAGCACAACTTCGTGCGTGGCCCAGCGAAGGGCGGAATCCGCTTCGCGCCCGACGTCCACTTGGACGAAGTGCGCGCGCTGGCGGCATGGATGACGTGGAAGTGCTCCGTGGTCAACGTGCCCTTCGGGGGTGGCAAAGGCGGTGTGATCGTGAACCCGCGCGAGCTCTCCATGTCGGAGCTCGAGCGCCTCACGCGCCGCTACACCACGTCGATCATGGACATCCTCGGGCCCGACCGCGACGTGCCGGCGCCCGACATGAACACCAACGAGCAGACGATGGCGTGGTTCATGGACACGTATTCCATGCACGTGCGCAAGAGCACTCCGGCCATCGTCACCGGCAAGCCTCTCGCGCTGGGTGGCAGCCGCGGTCGCACCGAGGCCACCGGTCGCGGTGTGATGATCGCTTGCCGTGAAGCGCTCAAGAAACTCGGCATGCGCCCCGAAAACACACGCACGGTCGTCCAGGGCGCCGGCAACGTCGGCGGGATCGGTGCGCTGCTCCTGCACCGCGAGGGTTACAAGGTCATCGCGATCAGCGACGTGACCGGCGGTGTGGTCGATGAAAAGGGTCTCGATATGCCGGCCGTCCGCGCGTGGATCAAGGAGCATGGCTCCCTGGCGGATTACAAGGACGCCGACCACCTCACCGGGACCGAGTTGCTCGAGCTCGACTGCGACCTGCTCGCGCCCTGCGCGACCGAAAATCAGATCACTTCGCAAAACGTCGAGCGCATCAAGGCGCGCCTGATCGTCGAAGGCGCAAACGGCCCGACGACGGCGGCGGCGGACAAGCAGCTCGAGTCCCGCGGCGTGCTAGTCGTGCCCGACATCCTCGCGAACGCGGGCGGTGTCACGGTCTCCTACTTCGAGTGGGTGCAGGACCGCATGGGTTACTTTTGGACCGAAGAGATCGTGAACTCGCGCCTCGAACAGTCGATGGTCAGCGCCTTCTACGATGTCGACAAGGTCGCGAAGAAGTACGGCGTTTCGATGCGCATCGCCGCGTACATCCTGGCTATCGACCGCGTCGCCACGGCCTACCGCCTGCGCGGGTTGCTCTCCTGACCTCCATCTTCGAGGACCGCACGGTGAGCACCACGATACACTCTCCCGAGGAGCAGGAAGACCTGCTTCCCCACACCCCGCCGCTCGACGAGGAATCGCCGTTCGCGACGATGATGAGCCTCTTCGACGAGGCCGCCGCAAAGCTCGGGGTCAGCCCCGACGTGTACCAGATCCTGCGCAAGCCGGACCGCGAGATCACTTGCTCGGTGCCGGTGCGTCTTGACAGCGGCCAAATCGCCGTGTTCGAGGGTTACCGCGTCCAGCACAATCAGGGTCTTGGGCCGTTCCTCGGGCCGCTCAAGTTGAGCCCCACGCTGCAGCTCGACGAAATCCGCGCGCTCGCCGCGTGGATGACGTGGAAATGCGCCACTTTGAACGTGCCGTTTGGCGGCTCGGCGGGCGGCATCCGCATCAACCCGCTGCGGCGCAGCGCGACGGAGATCGAGCGCGCGGTGCGACGCTACACGGCCAACATGATGGACGTGGTCGGGCCCGAAACCGACATCTTCGCGCCCGACGTGGCGTCCGACGAGCGCCTGATGGCGTGGGTCATGGACTCCGTCTCGCTCCACGTGCGCCACACGGAGAATGCCGTGGTGACCGGCAAGCCGATCGCCATCGGCGGATCCCAGGGCAACATGGACGCAGTCGCCCAGGGTCTGCGCACGATCGCGCGCCTCGCGGTCGACCACTTCCAAATCGACCCCCGTCCGCGGGTGATCGTCCAGGGCGCCGGGACCGTCGGTGGCAACCTCGCGCGCCTCTTGTGCGAGAGCGGATGGCGCGTCGTGGGACTTTCGGACGCGCGCGCGGCGTACTACAACGAAAAGGGTCTGGACGTCCTCACCCTGCTCAACCACCGACGCGAGCACGGCACGTTGGTGGGCGCCGCGGTTGAGGGCGAGCGCTTGGACAACGCCGAGCTTTTGACGCGCCCCTGCGAGATCTACGCGCCCTGCGCGGTCGCCAACACGATCCACTCGCGCAACGCGCACCTCGTCGATGCGCGCCTCGTGCTCGAGGGCGCCCACGGCCCCGTCTCGGCGCGGGCGGACCGGATCCTGCACCAGCGCGACATCCCGGTCGTGCCCGACATCCTCGCGAACGCTGGCGGTGTCGTGCTGAACTACTTCGAGTGGGTGCAAAACCGCCAGGGCCTCGCGTGGCTCGAAAGCCTGGTGCACAAACGCCTCAACCGCTTCATGACCGAAGCCTGGCTGGGCGTCGTGAAGTCCCAGGTCGAGTACGGGGTGCGCCTGCGCATGGCCGCCAACATGCTCGCGGTGAAGCGTGTCGCCCACGCGGGCGCTCTGCGCGGCATCTACGCGTAAGGGTGCGCGCGGAGCGGGCGGCTAGCCCGCTCGCTCCGCCGCTCCTGCCAAGAGCCTCACGGTTTTTCGACGTCGGGTGACACCGCGGTTGTCGCGACGGTGGGTGGCGCTGCGCCCCATGCCTCGCGCGCAAAACGCACCGCGACGAGGATCAAGATCGCGGCGAGCAGCGGCCGTCCGATCGCCTCAAATCCCTCGCCGTGGGCCACCCATACCCCGGCTATCGATCCGAAGACCGCGCCGGAACCGAGCCACGCACCTTCGGCGAGCCGCACCCGCCGTTCGCCGTGGTGCAACCACGCGGAGCGTGCGGCGGAGATCACCGAGGTTGCCATGCTGGCGGCGCGCACCGCGTTAAACCCGAGGACCGGAAGCCCAAGCAACAGACCGGGCACCATCACGAGGCCGCCGCCGACGCCGAGCAACGGCGCCACGAAGCCGCCGCCGACTCCCAACCCCACCGCGATGCCCAGCGCACGCGGGCCGAGCTCCGGCGCGGCTGTTCCAGCGATCGCGGCGGCCGCGGGGGCGCTTAGAACGAGCCGCGCGGCCGCGATCGCGAGCACGAACACGAACACCTGCTTGAGCCTTCGCACTGCGATGCGGCGCACGGCGGCATAGCCCAATTGGTTGCCAACCAACGTCCCGAGCGCAAGGGCGACGAACAGGTCCAAGCGCAGGGCATTGTTCGGATGGAACAGCTCGGCAACGGTCGCGAACAGCGCGTTGGTCCCGACAAGCACGAGCGCTGTGGCGATTGCCGACTTCAGCTCGAAACGCCAGACGTAGTGCAGGAGCGGCACGGCGAAGAGGCCTCCGCCGACGCCCGTCATCGAGCCCAGAAACGCAATGGCGAGGCCAGCTGGGAAAAGCCAACCCCGCGCGGGAACAGAAAAGGGCGTGCTCACCGGTTGAAATCCTGCGCGCGCGCGATGCGCGCCGCGAGTGCGCTCGACGCGTGGTCCTTGGGATCGCCGGTGATCGCCACGGTGATCCCGAGTTCCCGGTCCAGGGCGGCCTCGGGCACGGTTTCCAGGGTGTAGTCGCTGCCTTTTGCGTGCACAGCCGGGCGCAGGAGCCGCAGGGTCGCGCTGAGGTCTGCCTCCTCGAAAACCACCGCCGCATCGACGGATTCCAGGCCGAGCAGCAGCTCCGCGCGCTCCGCGAGGGTGACCCAGGGACGCCCGGGCCCTTTGAGCGCGCGCACGGAGGCGTCCGAGTTGAGCGCGACGACCAAGCGATCACCCAGCGCGCGCGCGCCGCGCAAGTACCGCAGATGGCCGACGTGCAACAGGTCAAAACAGCCGTTCGCGAGCACGACCTTCAGCCCTGGGGTGCGTGTGCGCATTCCGGCGAGCGTCCGCGCAAGCTCGTCCCGCGCCCACAGGCGACGGGGCTCCAAGGGCCCGGGAGCGCTCTTGGACGCGCTCAACCTCCGCGCACTCCATGAACCGCGAGCCCACTGGCGCCGAGCACCGCTCTCAGCTCCGCGAGATCCGGAACGGCAGTTCCCATGCGCATGACGACCAGGCCCGCCGCAGCATTCGCAACACGCATCGCCGTCCCTGCGCCAAACCCAGCGGCGAGGCCGAGGGCAAACACCGCAGCCGCCGTGTCGCCGGCGCCGGAAACGTCGACGACCCGCTCGGCGCCGGACGCATCCACCCAATCCACGTCGCCCGAATGGGGATCCACCAGCGCCATTCCGCGGTTGCCGAGGGTGGCGAGCACGTGGTCGGCGCGCGCGGCGCGCCCCAGGTTGATCGCGGCGCAGACGATTGCTTCGCGGTCCATGGACTCGGCAATGCGCGTGGCCCCCAAGCGAGCAAGCTCCTCGACGTTTGGGGTCACCGCGTCGAGGCGCTCGAACCCACGCACGTCGACACGCGGGTCCAAGACCACACGCGCTCCCGCGCGGGCAACCTTTCCCACGGCGCTCCGCAGCGGCCCATCGAGCAGACCGTAGCCGTAGTCGGACACGAGCACGACGTCGACCTCGCCCGCGAGCGCCGCAATACGCTCGCACACGGCCGCGCGCGCGTCCGCGGGGGCGGGCGCGCTCGGCTCCCGGTCGATGCGCAGGACCTGCTGCGGTGTGCGGTGGCTGTCGCCAGCGAGAACACGCATCTTGGTTGGCGTCTGCCAGTCCCCTATAACCTCCACACCCTGCGCATCGACGCCGTCGGCGTGCAAGAGGTCGAGCAGTTCGTGTGCGCCGCGGTCGTCGCCCAGGACCCCGAGCACGCGGCACTGGGCGCCGAGCGCCGCCGCGTTGCGCGCCACGTTCGCCGCACCTCCCGCGCACCAGCGCTCGGAGCGGTGCGCAAGTACCAGCACGGGCGCTTCGCGCGAAACGCGGCTTGGCGCCCCTTCGACGTAGTGGTCCGCGATCAGGTCCCCCACCACCACAACACGCAGACTCGCGAAGGCGCGCGGATCAAGGGGGTGCGTCATGAACGTTTAGCGCGCGAGGACCAGCGACAATCCGAGGATCTCGGCCGACCCCGCGGGGTCGATCTCGACCGGAGTCGGAAGGATCCAACGCCGCGCCCCGTCGACGATTTCGGCCTCCAACTGAAGCGGCGCGCGCCCCGCATCGCCACGGCGCCAGTTGAGCTGGAAAGGGATCGGCACCTGCGCCGCGGTTGTGTTATTGAATCCGGCGACAAGGCGCCGCTCTTCCCCCTCCAGCGCGACCACGCGAACGGCGTACGTCGCGCCGGGACTCAACGCGATTCGCTCGCGATAGGAAAGCGCGCCCTGCATGCCAACGAGGTCGTCGCTGCGTGGACCCGAGCAGGCGGCGAGCAGCAGGGTCACGCTTGGCAGCAGGGCACGCAGCATGGCAGATCCTCCGACACGGGAGCGGGTTTTCAACACACCTCGTTGGCGGCGGCGGCAAGTGCCCCAGCGAGCGAGTTAGAGAGTTGGCGCGGGACCGGGCGCGCGGCGGCGGTGTTCCACTCGGGCGCGGCCTCCTCGCTGAGGAAAAAGTCCGAGCGCACCCCCATCGTTGCGTTGTAGCGGATCGCATAATGGCGCTCGCCCGCTTTCACCGCCTGAGCAGAGAGATCCGCGTCCAAACGACGCAGCTCGGGCGCAAAACGCTCGAATCGTTCCCCGTCGAGCGCCAAAAGTTCGCGAACGGCAAGGCGGTAACGGCGCGCCGCCGGGAACGCACCAAAGGCGTCGAGCCGCGCGTTGACGAACCAGGGCATCGCCGCGGCTAGCTTGGCGACGAACAGGTTCTCGGCCGGTCCGAAGTCCAAGCACGAAGATTCGGTGAAGCTGGTCAGGCTCGCCGCCTTTGACGCATCGAGGTAACCCCCTTCGAGCGACAGCCTGTAACTTTCGGTGCCGGGGAACGGATAAAAAATCGACGTGCGGAAACGGCCAATGCCGCTGCGCGCGAGCAGATCCACCGTCGCAAGGCGCTCCTCGCGCGTTTCGCCCGGCAAGCCCACCATCACGAACCCGGACGTGTGCAGGCCGTGGAGCTCCGCGCCACGGACCGTTTCGAAGATGTCCGCGTCACTCATGTTGCGCTTCAAGACTTCCTTGCGCACACGCGGACTGCCCGCCTCGATCCCGAGCTTCAAAATCTTGCAGCCCGCTTCGGCCAGCGCGGCGGCGACCCGCGGGTCGAGCTGCTTCACGTGGCTGTTGACGACGAACGGAACACCAATCCCGCTGTCGCGGTACGCCGCGCAGAACGCGAGGGCGTGCTCCGCGTTCTGCGTGAAAAGGTCGTCGTCGAGGATGAATGTGCCGATGCCCGGATACGCGGCGAGCACATGCCGGATCTCATCGAGGATCAGCGCGATCGGACGGAAGCGGAAAAAGTTGAGCTTGGGGACCGGCCGGCCGAGTTCGGCGCGGTAGCGGTCGATGATCTTGTGGTTGAGGCAGTACGTGCAGCGGTAGGGACAACCGCGGCTCGTGAGCAGACCGAACCAGCCGTGTTTCTGAGCGGTGATGCGCGCCGTGTCGAACAGCGCGTAGTTGGGCATCGGCAGCGTTTCGAGGCTCGGGAACTCACCCACCGGATTGGAGTTCCAAAGTCCGTCGGCAACCGGCGAATGGTCCGCCGCGGCGGGCCGCACACCGCCCTTCCACGAGTGGAAGTTGCACAGGTCGTCGGGGCGCTCGCCACGTTCGATGCGCGTGACGAGTTCGAGCAGCGCGTCCTCGCACTCGCCAACGCCGACGTGGTCCCACACACCATCCGCCATAACCTCGCGGGGCACCATCGTCGGGTGGATGCCACCGACGATCAGCGGTGGGAGCTCTAAACCCTCGGCGCGCGCCGCGGCGCGCAGGTAGGTGGCGAGTTCCAGCGCCGCGGGGTACTGCTGGGTCAGGCACGAAAACCCGATCGCACCGGGTTGCCATTCGCGCACGATTGCCACGAGATCCTCGCGTGTCGGAACCGGCGGAAGGTTTTCGTTGAAATTGACGAGCCGCGTGGCGTGCCCCGCGCGCTCGAGCACCGCCGACAGCGACGCGAGGCCGTGGTTGAACCCCATTTGCGTGTAGAGGTTCGGATACACGAAGAGGACCCGCATGGCGGTCCCACTATCGCAAACACGGGCCAGCGGAGCGAGCCCCCGCCCACACCCAGCAGCCGGCCGCCCGCCCCGCGGCCGGCGCACAGGTCTCAGGCAGCGTCCTTTTTTGTCGCGCAGGCCGCGCGACGCCGTGCGGGAATGCCCAGGAGCCGCAGCTCGCCCAGCCCGCCCCGAACATGCCATGCGAACGATCCCGCGGGAAGCTGACCCAAGCGTGTTGACCGCGCCCCGGCGGGAGCGCTTCCCGCCCCGGGGCCGTGGAGCGCGTGGGCGATCAAGCCCCCGCCCGTGCGGCGTCGAACAGGGAGGTCGTCACCCCTTGCTGGCTCCCGCTTCCCGCTTCCGGCCAACACCATGTCAGACGAAATCCAATCCCATACGTCCCGGCGCTCCGTCAGGTTCCTTCCCGACGCCGGGCACTTCGCCATCGTGGACACCGTCCCCACGCGTCCCGATGGCTCGTTTTGGCCGTCGATCGTCGCCCTAGTGAGCGACGAGTCCGCGCGCGGCGCGGGCCTCGTCGTTTTGAACACGCTCGCGCTTCAGGACGGCGATCTGTGCCGGATTCAAGTCGGCCTGCTGCCGGCCCTGCGCGCGCGTGTCTGCCACCGCACGGATGTGGTCGCGGGTGTCGTGCGGATCGGCCTCGAATACTTGGATTGAGCGCCGCGGCGCCCCCGCATCACCGCCGGTGCACGTCGATCTTTTCGCGCCAGACTTGCCAGGGCGAGAAGTCGAGCCGCACCCGATCGACGATCTCCTCCACCGGACCGTCGGTCCACTTAGGCTCGATCTCGATCGGCCCAAACTCGTCGTATTCGTAGGCCAGAGGATCCGGCAGCAGGATTGGCTCCGCGCGAGTGCCGTGGACATAGCCAGTCGTTACGTACCAACCGACAGGATGGCGCGCGGTGGCGAGCTCGTGCTGGGACTGGATCGCGTCCTCACTCACCGCGTGACTGATGTAGGCGGTGCCAAGCTCCATCCCGATCTCACCGGTGCGCATCCCGATCAGGAAACTGCGCCCGACCGTCCCCGGAATCTGCGTGGCCGTTTCGAGCTGGACTTCGGCGCGGTTGCGTTGGATCTGGAAGTAACCCGCAAGGTCCATGCCTTCGATTTCGACCCGTCCACGAACCGCAGCCACTTCTTCGTCGAGCCACACGCTGCCGGGCGGAATGACGGCACGCTCTCCCAGCAGCTTGACCATCGCGAGCAGCGCATCGATGTCCGGCGTTCGACCCCAGAAGCTCGTGAGCACTTCGTCGACGCGCTCTTCGTCCCACTCGTGCGCGCGGCGCGGGGGTTTGCCCGTCGCCGATTGAGCGGGGTCCGCAGTGATCGCCGCATTCACCCCGGGCGCCGCGGGGGGCGCCTCGGAGTTGACCGCCAAAAGGTTTGCGTCCGCTGCCGGCGCAGTCGCGGCGGGTGCACCACCCGCCTCCACCGTGACCACATCGTCAGGGCCGCGAAGCGACCACCACAGGAACCCGCCGAGCACGGCGGCGATGGCGGCACCGACGACGAGCGCTGCTTGGGACGCGCCCGTTCGGCGAACAAAGTGGGGATTCAGACTGTGCATCGGGGTCGGGGCGGCGGCTCGGAAGAACTAAGGATCAAAGCGTACGGCGAACGGACGTCGGGTGCTGGCGCGACGTGCCCAATCTTGCGCAGCCCGCGGCCGAGCCTGCGCAGCCTCAGTTGGAGCTCCGTATGGCGCGTGTCAGGACTCTTTGGGCCGCGCGCGGTCGAGGATCGCCGTCGTCGAGCGGCCGGCGAGGAGCGGCGCCAAATGAACCTCGCCGCCGTGGCGCTCCACCCACTCGCGTCCGACCACGCCCTTGTCTTTCCAGTCCTCGCCTTTCACGAGGACGTGCGGTGTGATGCGCTCGATGACTTCGCGCGGCGTGTCCTCCCCGAACGGCACCACCGCGTCGACCATTTCGAGCGCCGCAAGCACCTCCAAACGATCGTCCAGCGGATTGACTGGGCGCGTGGGACCCTTGAGGCGGCGCACACTCGCATCATCGTTGAGGCCGACGATCAGCACATCGCCTTTTGAGCGTGCAAAACGCAAGTACTGGACGTGGCCCGCGTGGAGCACGTCGAAACATCCGTTTGTGAACACCACGCGTTTGCCCGCGCTGCGCCAGGCGGCGACGACCGCTTCCACGTCGCGCGGCCGCAGCACCTTGCCGAGCACCGGGTCGCCCGACCCCAGCGCGGCGCGCAGCTCCGCACGTGTGACCGACGCTGCGCCGCGGCGACCGACGACGATGCCTGCGGCGTGGTTCGCAAGGTGCACGGCGGTCTCAAGATCGAGGCCGGCGCCGAGCGCCAGTGCGAGCTGCGCGATGACCGTGTCACCGGCCCCGGTCACGTCGAACACCGCACGCGCTACCGTCGGGACGCGGCCCGCGCGCGCGTTTGCATCGAGGAAGAAAATGCCATCAGCGCCGAGCGTGATGACGCTCATGGCGAGGTCGGCGGTGCGCTTGAGCTCGGCCGCGGCTTCGGGCAGCGCATCGAGCGAATCGAGTTTGCGGCCGAGCGCTTCCTCGGCTTCCTTGCGGTTGGGTGTCAACAGGGTTGCGCCGCGATAACGCGCAAAATCCCGGCCCTTGGGGTCGACCAAGACCGGCCGCCCCGCCGCCCGGGCCGCATCGATTGCGGTGCGCAGGATGCGCGGTGTGAGGACACCCTTGCCGTAATCCGAAAGGACTACGGCATCCGCGGATTGGACACGCTCGACGAGTCCGTTCAGCAGTTTCGCTTCGACCTCCGCCGACAGCGACCGCGCTTCCTCCCAATCGACGCGCAGCATTTGCTGCACACCGCTCACGAGGCGCAGCTTGAGCGTCGTCGGACGCCCGGCATCGCGCACACACCCTGAGGTTTGGACGCCGATGGCACCCAGCAGTCGAAGCAAGTCGTCGCCGCTTGGATCGGTCCCTAGCGCACCGACGATGTCCACACTGGCATCCATCGCCCGCAGGTTCGCGGCAACGTTGCCCGCGCCCCCGATGCGCTCTTCCTGCGCCGTCGCGGCGAGGATCGGGATCGGCGCTTCGGGGGAGATGCGGCTCACATCGCCGCTCACATAGCGGTCGACGATGAGGTCGCCGACGATCAACACACGCGGCGCGCGCAACGCGTCGAGCTGCTCGATCAACTGCCGTCGGTTCATCGGGGGGGTGCGGTGGAACGGGCCGGTTGCGCTTCCGTTTCGGTGTCGCCGCCGGGTGGATCGAAGGAAAGAGGCGTATCCCGGTAGCGGTCGTGCAGCCAAAAGTACTGCTCGGGATGTCGGCGTATCGTACGCTCGAACTCCTGGTTGATCCGCTCCGCGAAGCGCTCGGGACTCCAGCCGGAGACGTCCGCCGGCCACAGCACAGGGCCGCACTCCACGCGATAACGCCGCGGCCGGCCAGGTTGGCGAATGCAAAACGCCAGCAACACCGGCGCTTTGAGGCGCCGCACCAGTACCCCTGCCGAACGGTCGCACCGGGCGGGTCGGCCAAAGAACGGCGCGAGCACCGGCTTCATGCGCGCACGCTGGTCGAGCAGCAGCGCGAGCGCCCCCCCAGCCGCGAACACCGCCGGGGCTTCCGCCATCGCGCCGCGCCGCGGCAACACCCGAATGCCCCGCGCTTCCCGTGACCGCAGCATCGCCCGCGACAGGAAGTAGTTCCGCGGCGGCTTGGCCACCGCGTACACCGGCGCCAGGCCGAGCCACGGCAGGAGCGCCGAGCCAAGCTCCCAATCCCCCACGTGGGCGGTGACGACAATCCCGCCCCGACCCGCCCCGAAAAAGGCGTGGGCATCCTTGTCCCCCACCACGTCGACCTGG
>JBBRWC010000080.1:0-19262 GCA_038246255.1 Planctomycetota bacterium | reverse complement strand
GGTGGGGGCCCGGCGGTCGCCGGGGCGCCTAATGCCATTGCCCCTCGGGGGGCGTCCTGCCCTACGGGCAGGAAGAGGGACCGCCTTGGCGCAGTCGACCGCACGGTCGATCGCGGAGGCTTGGACGTCGAAGCGGGTGTCATTCGTCCCTTCTGATCAAAGACGTGACGACATCCGCATGTCCGCTGCGCGGAACGGCCGGAGCGGTGACGATCGTCCCGCTCCGGCGTCAGCCGGTCGTCATCGGATTCACACGACCCGATGGATCGATTCCCGGCCATCCGCGCGGACACGGTCGATGCCCCGAAGGGCGCTTCGTTCAGGAACAAGGAACTCGGGGCCTCGTCCTCCGTCCTCGCCCGTTACGCTCGAAGGGCTGCGCCCGGGGCACTTGAGCCGCGCAACCCCGCCTTGCCCTGAACGGGATGTCGGGCGCGGTCCAGTGGACCTTGTCTTTCCCCAACCCCTCACCCGCGTCAATCCAGGCCGTGGAGGGTTTGGCGTTTGATCCCATCGGTCCGGACATCTTTGTCGCAACACGCCAGGGTCCGCCGCAATCTCGCGGGTTCGTGACGCTGCACCACGCGTTTGCCGAGTGGACGGCCCTGGGACCGATTTTCGCGAGCCCGGCCGCGGGGTTGCTGCGGGTTCACTGACAGCATCGCCCGTTTCGTGGCGCCCGCGGGGCGGATCGATTCACACGGTCCGCCCCACCTGGCACCGGCGCGCTCGCTCCCGGAGCTGGCGTTCCGTTTGTGAGGCCCGCAAAGGCCCTTCCCCACGACACGCGGTTCTGGGAAGTCGCTTGAAGCGACTTCCCCGCGCGCCCCGAGTCCGCCTCCAATATGCCGAACGGCCCCCCAACGGCTCTTGAGCGGCCGGATGGCGATAGTTCGGCTCGCTGTTCGGCCGCCTCTTGGGCCCTGCGCCGCACGTCGACCGCTGCCGAGTCGAAGCGCTACCCAGGGCCCCCTCAGAAACGTCGGCTTCGACCACCTATCCCCAGCCACCCGCGTGGCTCATGAATGGGTTGGGCTAAAGGGGCTTTTCAGCAGGCGATTTCCATCTTCGCCGCCGCCTGGTCGCGTTTGTCGCGCCGGTCGCGGCGCGCGACGGTCCGCGTGAGGATCGGCAGGAACTTCGGCGCACCGCGCCAGACGAGGAAACGGTCCGTCGCGTTGCGCACAAGATTGCGTGCCGCGACGGGGAGCCGGTCAACGCGCTTGTAGTGCTTGACCAGCTCCTTGAAGTTCTCCTGGAACATCAACACCTGATCGCGGGAGATGCTGGACTGCTCCAGCGCCGTGTCGCGGAAGTAGTCCGTGACGACGCGGTTCTTGGCCCACAGGCCCTCCTTCGTGACCAGGTCGTAGAGCGGTGTCCCTTCGTAGGGATAGAAGATCGAGTGCTGGATGAAGTCGGGATCGATGACCGCGTTGAGTTTGATCGTCTCGAGCACCGCCGAAGGCGTTTCGTGGGGCGAACCGACGATGTTGTAGGACATCACCTGGATGCCCTTGCGCTTGAACTTCAGGAAGGACTCAACGAGCTTCTCGTTCGACAGACGGCGGTTGAGGATCGCATTGCGCACACCCTCGTTGCCGGCTTCGATCGCCATGTGCACACGCACACAGCCTGCTTCCGCCAGGAGGTCGACCATCCAGTCGTCGACCAGGTTGGGCCGCATGTTGCAGCCAAACGGTTTGCCGATCTCCTTCTTGTAGAGCGGCACGAACTCCTTCAGCCAGCGCTTGCTGACGCCGAAGATGTCGTCCTCGAAGAAGAAGGCCTGCACCTGGGGGAAGCGCGTCTGGTAGGCCTTGATCTCGTCGATGAAGCGCGGCACATCCTTGAAGCGGACGAACTTGCCCTGGTCCTTCGCGGCTTCGACGAGGGCGATGTTGCAGCAGTACGCGCAGTCGTAGGGGCAACCGCGACTGCCCATCAAGATGCCGACCTGTTCGCGGATCACCATCAGGCGCGCGAAGTCGTGGTAGATCCCCCAGTCGGGCAGGGGCTGCTCGTTGAGGTTCGCGAGCGGAGCCGGCGGTCCCTTGTGGATCACTCCGGTGCTGTCCTTCCACCAGATCCCGGGGACGTCCGTCGGATCGCGGCCCTCGTCGAGGGCGGTGGCGAGCAGTGCGAGGGGGACCTCGCCGTCGCCCTTGCAGATCATGTCGATGCCTTCAACGCCGATCGCGTCGTCCGGCGAGAGTGTCGGGTGCATCCCCCCGACGAGCGTGTGGAAACCGAAGTGCTTTTTCAGCGCCGGCGCCCACTTGCGGATGTAGGAAAACTGATTGGTTGTTGCCGAGAACCCGATCAGGGTCTGTCCGACCTCGGCCTGGTTGACCCGGATCCACGAGACGAGGTCCTCCTCGGGCAACTCGTGGTAGACGTGCAGCAGCTCGCAGTCGTGCCCGGCGGCCTTGGCGGCGGCCGAGAGGGTCGCGATGCCTTCGTAGTAGTAGCCGGCCCACGAGGGGTCCGGGCTGACCATGTCCGGGTAAATGAAGAGGATCTTCACAGCGAGTGTTAGGGGTCGGGCGTCTGCCGTGCTCGATCGCATGACATCGGCCGGTCAGTAGATCGGACGGTAGGCGATCGCAGCGCCTTGTCACGATACCACCTTCCGTGCGCGTGAGGGATGGAACGGCGCACCGAACCCCGGCCCTTGACCCAAAATCCACGAACCCGACCGCAGGCCGTCCCGGGGCCCGGTGCGGGGCCTGCGAAGCCCCGGGGCCGTTGGCGAAGGCCCGGACCCACTGTCCTAGGATGCCCCCGATGGAAACCCACCCCGACCCGATCGATCTGTTGAGCTCGGCCCTCGTCGGGCGCGAGCAAGGTTTTGTTGAGCTGCGGTTGCACCGCAAGCGCCAGCGCGCCGTCGCGGTCGAGAAGGGCCGCGTCGAGACGGCGCAGAGCACGGAACACACGGGTGTGGGCGTGCGTGTCCTTGAGGAGGGCACGTTCGGTTTTGCCAGCACGGACCGGCTCGATGTCGCGTCCATTCGGCGCGCCATCGACCAGGCACGTGCGGCGGCTCGGGCGTCGGCCCGGCTGCGGACCCGCGCCATCGACGGCATGGCGCCCGCTGACCTCGCGCGCGGGCGATTCGAGGTCCCGGGGTTCGCGGAAACCGAAGCGCGCTCCCTCGACGAGGTGCTCGACCTCGTGCTGCGGACGGAAGCACGCGCACGTGCTGGCGCCAATCAGGTCGACAGCGCGAGCGCCGCCTACTCGGAACTGCTCGAGGAAAAAGCGATCGTGACGAGCGATGGCGCGCGGGCGTGGCTGCGCCACGTGCGGCCCGAGCTGCGTGTCGGCGCCGTCGCGCGCTCGGGCGGCGAACTCCAGCGCGGGTCGCGCTCCGTGGGAGTGACGGGTGGCTGGGAATGTCTTTTCCGCGCCACGAGCGCCGATGGGCTCGCGGACGATGCCGCGCGCATCGCCGTGGACCGGCTGCGCGCCGGTTACCCCGAGGGTGGACGCAAGCGCGTGCTGCTCTCCCCCGCGCTCGTCGGTCTTTTGACCCACGAAGCGATCGGCCATACGGTCGAAGCCGACTTCGTGATGAGCGGGAGCTGCGCCGCGGGCAAGTTGGGTCAGCGTGTCGCGAGCGAACTGGTCACCCTGTGCGACTCGGGCGCGAGCGAGTACGCAGATGGCGCTGGCGGCACCCTGCCCGTCGACGACGAAGGTGTTATCACCGGCCGCACGCCGATCATCGAACGGGGTGTCCTCACCGGTTACCTGCACAACCGCGAATCCGCCGCGCACTTCGGCGTCGCTCCCACCGGCAACGCGCGCGCCTGGGAGTACCAAAACGAGCCCCTGATCCGCATGCGCAACACCTACATCGAGCCCGGCAATTCGAGTTTCGAAGAGCTGCTGGCGGGTATCGAGGACGGCTACCTGCTCGACGGTCCGGCCAATGGCCAAGCGGATGCCAATGGCGAGTTCATGTTCGGCACCCAGGAGGCTTACCGCGTGAAGGATGGTGTCAAAGGGCCGCTGATGCGCGGTGTCAACCTGTCCGGGCGCGCGTTCGATGTGCTCGACAGTGTCGACGGTGTCGGCCGCGAGTTCCGCTGGGACCTTGGCTCCGGCCACTGCGGAAAGGGCCAGCCGGCCAAGGTGGACGCGGGCGGACCGTGGTTGCGTTGCCAGGTGCTGCTCGGAGGCCGGGGTTGAGCGCGCCGCAGTCTGCGGAGCAATCCGCTGCGCAGTCGTCGGTGTTGCGCCCAGGCGACGAACGCGAGCGGCTCCGCGCGCGTTGCCGCACGGCCGTCGAACGTGCGATCGACGCGGGAGCCGATGAGGCGGAAGCGTGTGCGAGCGCGAATTCCGGAACTTCGGTGCAGCTCGAAAAGGGCGATCTTCAGCTTGCGCGCGTGAAGGAGAGCGAATCGCTCGGCCTGCGTGTGTTTGTCGGCGGGCGCATCGGTTTTGCGTCGACCAACCAAGCGTCGTCGGACACATCCCTTGCGCAACTCGCGCGCGACGCGGTGACGCTCGCGAAATTGTCGCCCGTCGACCCCTCCGCGGGGCTTCTGAGCGGCAGCCGGATCGACCCGCGGCCGTTCCTCGACCAGCCCCGCGCGTGGGATATCGGTCCCGAGCGTGTCGTCGATTGGGCCGCGGACCTGCTCGGCCGCATCCGCGCGTTCGACCGGCGCATTTCGGTCGATCAGGGTGCCGTCAACTTCGGGCGCGGCAGCTCCGCCGTGTTCAGCTCGATCGGCGCCGACGCCGCGGAATCCGACGCCGGACTCAGCGCGAGCCTCTTTGGCATGGCGATCGACGGCGACGAGGTTGGCGGCTTCGACTCGCGCGGCGACTATGCGCGCAACGCCGAAGGGTTCGAGGCACGCCTCGAGCGCCTGGCGCGCGAGTTTGGAACCACGGTGCTGGCAAACCTCGGCACTGGCCGCGCGCAAACGTACAAGGGCGCGGTGTTGCTCGCGCCCGCTGCGGTGCTCGACCTGCTCGTCGAGCCGCTCGTCGGCGCGCTTTCCGCGCTCGCGGTCCAGCGGGGCCGCAGCGCGATGGCCGGCAAGCTCGGTGAAGCCATCGCCGCGAGCGCGTTCGACCTCGTCGACGATCCCACCGATCCGGAGTTGGCGGGTGCGACGGGGGCCGACCGCGAGGGCGCGCCGGCCGTCCGCACGCCGCTCGTCGAAGCAGGTGTCCTTGCGACCTACCTCTACAACGCCCGCGCTGCGCGGATCGAAGGCCGCGCGAGCGGCACCGGCCACGCGGTCGGGGGTCCCCGCGGTGTGCCGGGGATCGGCCCCCATGCGCTCGTGCTCGGCCCCGCAAAACCCTCCGACGAAGGGCAGCTCGACTTTGGCCGCGACGAACTCGCCCCACGCCTTGGCCGCGGCCTCTTGGTGGGCCGTTTCAGCGGCACCGTCGACCCCACGTCGGGGGACTTTTCGGGAGTTGCGAAGAGCGCGCGTTGGATCGAAGCGGGCGCGGTCACCGGCTCCGTCGGGGAGACACTGATCGCGGGCAATGCCTACGAGGCCCTGCGCGCGATTGCCGCCCTCTCGAGCCGAACCGCGCTCCTTGGAGGCCGGTGCCGGATGCCCTGGGCCCTCGTCGACGGAGTATCGGTGACGGCGGGGTGAAACCGCGAAGGTCCAAAGGCCGCCGTTGACCCGGCGGGCTTCGCCGCGTATCGTCCCGCCCCTTGCAACCCGGCCCGGGTGGCGGAATCGGCAGACGCGCATGGTTCAGGTCCATGTTCCCGCAAGGGAGTGGGGGTTCGACTCCCCCCTCGGGCACCATCTCTTGCGCTGCGCCGCGTAGCGGGGTTAGCGCACGCCGGAGCGCACGCCGGAGCGCACGCCGGAGCGCACGCCGGAGCGCACGCCGGAGCGCACGCCGGAGCGCACGGTGACGCACGAGCGCTACCGCGCGCCGGGGCCGCGATAGACGAGCAGGGCGCGCTGCCCCATGCCGCTGGGCAGCTCGTACTCCCACACCGTGTCGAGCCGAAAACCGAGGCGTTCGGCTTCGCGCTCCGCGGCGCGCACTTCGCGCGACCACGAGGGTCCCTTGAACATCACGAGGTCGCCAAAACGGTGGCGCACCTTGCGCAACAGGCGGACGTTCTCGCGCACGGACGACAGCGCGCGCACGAACACGACGTCGTAGGAGTTGCGCGCAAGGTGGTCTTCGCCGCGGGCCCACACCGCCGTCGCATTCGGCACACCCAGCGCGTCGATACTGCTTTGGACGAAGTCGACACGCTTCGCACGGCTGTCGAGCAGCACCACGCGCGCTTGCGCTTCACACAGCGCGGTAGGCATCCCCGGAAAACCGCCACCTGTGCCAAGGTCTAGCACGGTTTTGCCCATCAGCGGCAAAAAGCGCGTCGCACGCCAGCAGTCAAGGTAGTGCTTGACCGCCATTTCGAGCGGTTCAACGATCGCCGTCAGGTTCAGGCGGCGATTGCCTTCCAGGACGAGGCGCGCGTGCTCCGCGTAGCGCTCGAGCACAGCCTCGGTGATGTTTTCCGCGACAAATGCATGCTTCAGCGCGGTGAGCAACTCGTCGACACTCGGAATCGGACCCTCCACGAGGGCGAGGTTGGGTCGATCTTCGACCTCGAGCCCGTCGACGAGACCGTCGTCCTTTTCCCCCTCGAGCTCCGCATCCGGTTGCGCATCGGACCCTGCGCCTTTCGAATTCGGGGCCGCGCCGTCCGCGCCACCCTTTTGGCCCTTATCCCCCAGGTTGCCGCCATCCCCCAGGTTGCCGCCGCCGTCCGCGTTGGGTTCGGTCCCCGGCTGGGGTTCGAAGTCGGATGCGTGCGGTGCGTGCATGGGGGCTGCGCTGCTCGAAAGGCCGCATCGTCCGGGCGACTCCCCGCGGGCCGGCGGGGCGGTCGCTAGGGAGCGGCGTCCGCGCCAAACGGCGGGCGCGCGGCGATGGTGGGAATGCCGGGGAGCGGCGCTGACGTTGGAAATATGGCAGGGCAGCGAGGATTCGAACCTCGAACCTACTGATTTGGAATCAGTCGCTCTAACCGTTAGGAGCTACTGCCCTTGGGGCGGGGCAGGATAGTGCCGCGGACGGGGCGGGGCAAGCTCGGCGGGTTTCCCCCCGCGACGCGGCGCGCGCGAGCCGCTACGCTTGCGCCATTCCATCCCCGAGCGCTCCTCCGGTCGGCACCCCCGCGACTTCGTTTTCGCGTGTGCGGTCCCTGACGGGTCGACGTCGGTCGCGATCGAAAAGCCCCACAACCCGTCCGCCGCCGCCCCCACGGGATCCGCACCCCGCGGCGGAGGTTTTGACGTTTGTGACGCTTTTCGACCGCTGACCGCCATCGACCGTCCCTGAGGTGGAGCATCCACTCGCCGGGCCAAGGTCCCGTTCTCCCGTGCACGACAACGCCTCCGGCGCCTCCCGTTCCGAACCGCTCGGCCCGCGCGAGCAACCGCGCTCCCCACAATCCGACGCAACGACACCGCCCGCCGATTTTCCGTTCGGTGCGGGGCTCGACGATCCGCCGCACGCGCGGCCGCCGTCGAGACCGCCTTCGCGGGCGGCGCGAGCGACCGACACGCCGACCCACTCGCGCCCCGCCGCCGAGGATTCCGCGCCACATCAACCCGTGGTGGAAAGCCAGCCCCGCGTGGAGCTGACCCGCGACGGTCGGCCGCGCCGCTCGCGCTACGCGAGCCCGGCCGCGCCGGAGGTCCGTGGCGAACGGCAATCCGCCCCAGCGTCGCCGCCGGGCCGGACTCGCGGGCCACGGCTCGAGAACGGGGCCCCCCTTGACTCAAGTGGTGTGCTCGATGCGGCGACGGCTGCTAGCGCCGCCGCGCTCGCGTCGGGTTCCGCATTGGCGAAGAGCACCGGTCGCAACGACCGCGGCTCCGATACCGACCGCGGTCCGCGGCGTGGTCCGCGGCGCCGTCGTCGGCGCGAGGCGGAGTACGAACACCTCGGGCAGGTCGACCTGCCCCCGGGTTACGACGACGACACCCCCCTCGATCCCCCGCCGCCCACGGGCGACCCGCGCATGGTCGCGGCGTCGGGGATCCCGCGCGAGCGTGTCGACCTCGATGCTCTGCGCGTGACCCTGCGCCTGCAACGGCGCGGGTTCCAGGCGTACCTGGTGGGCGGCTGCGTGCGCGACCTTTTGCTCGGCTTCAAGCCCAAGGACTTCGACGTCGCCACCGCCGCCCACCCACGCCAGATCAAGCGTGTTTTCCGCAATGGCCGCATCATCGGCCGGCGTTTCAAACTCGTGCACGTCGTGTACGGCGACAAAATCGTCGAAACCAGCACGTTCCGCGCCGAGCCGCGCCCCGCACGCGCGGACGAAGACCTCCTGATTGTCGACGACAACGAGTTCGGCACGGCGCAGGAGGACGCCCGCCGCCGCGACTTCACGATCAACGCGCTGTTCCTCGATCCGCTCGAGTGGCGCATCCTCGACTACGTCGGTGGCCTCGAGGACATCGAAGCGCGTGTCCTGCGCACGATCGGCGAACCGCAGGTGCGCTTGGGCGAGGATCCGGTGCGCATTCTGCGCGCGATCAAGTTCGCGACGCGCCTCGGCTTTCGAATCGACCCGGGCACATGGGATGCCATGTGCCGTTGGTCGAGCGAACTTGAGCGCTCCGCGCCCCCCCGTGTCGCCGAAGAAGTGCTGCGTCTTCTGCGCTCGGGGCACGCGGAAGCGGCCTTCCGGCTCGCGCACCAATGCGGCGCGCTGAAGGTCGTGTTGCCCGCCGTCGGCGAGCACGTCGCGGACCCCCAACGGGCGGAGCTGTTCTGGCCCTTGCTCGCCGCGCTAGACCGCGAGCAACGGGCAGGACGCGAAGCCGATCCCGCGCTCGCCCTCGCGCTCTTGTACCTGCGTCCTGTGGCCGAGCGGCTCGGCCGCGAACTCGACGAACCGCCCTTCTCCGAGGGTGAGATCCTGGACATCGCAGGCGACTTGCTCGAGCCGATGATCGCCGCCACACGCCTCTCACGGCGGGATGTCGGGCTCGCGCGGCGGTTGCTTGCCAACCAGCGGCGCTTTTTCCAATCGTCGAGCAAGCGTTTCCGGCCGCTGTTGTTCATGCACAGCCCCGAGTTTTTGCCGTCGCTCGAACTGCTGCGCCTGTCCGCGGAGGCGCGGGGCTCGGGCCAAGAGCTTGTCGATAGCTGGCGTGCCCGCTACGCCGAGGCGCGCCAGGTGGACCCCACGGCGGTCGAGCAGATCCGCTCCAAACGCCGTCGCCGTCCGCGCCGGTCCTGACACCGCGCGGGCCGCGCTCTTCAGAAAAAAGCCACACCCTCGCCCGCACCCTCGCCCACCCGCGCCGGACGGGATAGTTTGGAGTGGAAGGAAGTGGACGCGCCCGCGGCCACCCTGCCCCCCCTCGGCCCCTCAGGGTCGGTTCCGGCGGACGGCCCGAGCGTCCGCGTCCGGACCCCCGCGCGGAAGCGGGCCGAGGGAGGCAGCCTTTCACGGGCCCCCGGAGTTCACGGGCCCCCGGAGTTCAGGGGCCCCCGGATTGCGGATCCATCGTTCACGTCCGCGGATCGCGGCTACACCCTCGGGGACGGGCGTAGGCTGGCGATTCAGGGCGGCTAGAGTGGCAACGGGACGTTCCCCATGCGCCACTTCGACCCCGACCTTCGCCGCGCCGATGCTCGGTTCGCCACCGGGGGGGGCTCCATCCCTCTGGCGCTTG
Source organism: Planctomycetota bacterium (assembly GCA_038246255.1). Classification (GTDB taxonomy): domain Bacteria; phylum Planctomycetota; class UBA1135; order UBA1135; genus RI-242. The sequence continues at coordinate 9,555 of JBBRWC010000080.1, read as the reverse complement.
CGCTGCTCTTCTTGCTGGCCGCGCCCCCGAGCAGCGCGACGCAGACACCCAGGTCCCCGCCGGGCGGCCCGGCGCTGGCCGAGCCGGACACGACGCGGCTTGCGGCCTTTACGAGCTGGGACTCCGCGGACCAACACGCGGTGTTGGCGCAGTGGCGCGAATCTTTGTTCGAGGCGGCGCCGAGGACCTTCGCACTCGTCGAGCGCGCCCTCGGAAACGGCTTCCCGAAACCCGCGGAACTGCCCGTCGAGCGCCCGGCCCGCTGGTTTGATCCAAAGGAGCACGCCCCGGCACAACCGATTCCCCGTCGGCTCGCCAACTTGGATGCGCCCGACGCCCTCGCGATCCGCAAGCGCACGGAAGTGCGACAACCCCCGCGGCCCGAACGGGTCGGCTTCCATTACGACTTCGGCCTCGGCAAAGTCGTCCGCAGCGAAGACGCTGCGGACCCAAGCCGCATGGTCACCAACGGTTTCCTCGGCCGACACCCCGATTGGGACCTCGCGGACGCCGCGATCGCTGGCGCGATCGACGACGGAACCCAGCGCGCGGTGCTCGACGCGTTTTCACACGCGTACACGACGCGTGCCGGGGACGTTCACGCCGGCGTCACGCTCTTCGACGCCTGGTCGAGCGGCATGCAAGTCGAGATGCCCGACGTGGACGTCCTGGGGCTCGTCCACACCCTCATCAGTGACCGCACGAAGACCTGGGTCGCGCCCATCCCCGGCGACCAGCAGCCCATCATCTACGAGCGGCTCGGCCAGGAGTTCCTGCCCGCCCGGCGACTGCGCACGTCCACCACCAACCTCGCGCGCGCCTATGCGGACCCGGCGCCGGTGCTGGTCGATGGAATCCTGCCGACCCAGGCCCTCGCGTTCCACGCCGTATGGGCGACCGCGAACGACGACCCCGTGGCGGTGAAGCAGCTTTTGTTGCCCCTTGACGATCCGGCGTGGGACATGTTCGTCGGGACGTGGTTGCGCCGGATGGGCCAGGAGCCCGAATTGCTCGCCGCGGCGCGCGCGCGCGAAGCGGCGCTCGCGGGCGAGCGGGAGCACATCAAGGAAGCCCTGCGTGCGGCCATCGACGGACACACGCCGACGGAAAAGCCCAACAAGACGGCGCGTCGCTGACTGCGGTCAAGACTTCGGTCACCGCGTCAGCTCGAGCGCCGCGACCTCCGCCGTCGCGAAGGCTGCCTGGAAGTTGAGCCCGCCGATCGGCCCCTGCAGGTCGAGGATCTCGCCGATCGCGAACAACCCCGCGTAGCGGCGGACGCGGCACGTCCCAGGATCCACTTCGCCGAGCGCCAGGCCGCCCGCCGTCACTTCCGCGTGGTCAAATCCGGTCGTGCCCGTGAGCGCCACGCGCAACCCCTTGAGGTTCTGCACGAGCGCGTGCCGTGACGAGCGCGAGAGGGCGTTGAGCCGAGGATCGTCGCCCAGCGCACCGGAAGTCGCGGCGATCCGCGCGAGCAGCCGTTTAGGGGGTGGCGCCATTCCCGCGCGCTCGAGCGCCTGGGACAGCCGCGGTGCGCCCGGCCGCGCCGCAGCGTCCATCAGTTCGGCCCGCAGGCGGTCCTCGCTCCACTCGGGATACAGATCGATTGCCACTGCGCGCGGCTCGCCCGAGGACTCCGCGCGTGCGATCGGTTCCGCGAGGTCCATGGCCGCGGGGCCCGAAAGGCCCGCGTGGGTGAACACGAGCGGGCGGCGGCGACGCTCGATGGAGGCACCCTGTGGGGCAACGTGGCGCAGCTCCGCGTCCTGGAGTGCGATGCCCGCAAGATCCCGCACCCAAATTTCAGGACTGATCAGCGGCACAAGCGCGGGAACGGGATCGACGAGCTCGAGACCGAGCGTTGCAAGCCACGCATACCCGTCCCCGGTCGTCCCCGTGCGCGGATAACTCTTGCCCCCCACCGCGAGCACGACGTTTGCGCATTCGACGGGCTCACCGCGCTCGAGTTCCACCCTCCAACCCGCCGCACAGGGCGCGAGCCGCGCCACCTGCGCATCGAACACAAAACGCGCGCCCGCGGCACGCGCCGCGGATTCGAGGGCATCGCGCACGTCGCGCGCGCGTTGGCTCGCGGGGAAGATTTTTTCGAGCAGCGCTTCGACCGTTGGCACGCCGAGCTCCGCGAAGTGCGCACGAACCTGGGTCGGCGGGAGGATCCGAAGCGCGTGCCCGAGGAAACGCTCGCCCCGCGCCCCGAACAGACGCGCCGCACCGCGCCCATCGAGCGTCGTCGTGAGGTTGCAGCGTGTTCCGCCGCTCGCGAGGATTTTGGTGCCCGTGCGCGCGGTTTTTTCGAGCACGAGCACGCGCGCGCCGCGCGCCGCAGCGCGCCAGGCACACCACAGCCCCGCGGCGCCTGCGCCGACAACCACAACGTCGGCGCCGAGCGACATCAACCGCCCGACAGCGCCTCTTCCCAGGCACCCAGTTCCACTTCGCCGTGGACCGAGCGCGGCGGCGTGTCGTCGTCCAGGTCGTCGAGGTAACCCTCGGGCAGACACACCCTCTGGGTCTGGGATCCCTTCGCCCGATGCGCCCGCAATCCGGCGATGGGGAACGGTTCGGCGGGGTCCAGCCGCGCGATCACGGCCTCCAGGGCCATGCTGTCGTCGAGCCCGCCGAGCTGCGCGCGCACCGCCGCGGAGCCGCGGAAACCCTTCGTGTACCAGGTCACCCACTTGCGCATCTGGCGCATTCCGTGGACGGGTCCGAAGAAGTCGACGAGGAGCGCCGCGTGCTCGCGCATCACGTCCGCCACGGCGCCGAATGCGGGCGGGGGCGCGGGCTCGCAGCCGTCGAACACCGCCGCGAGTTCCGCGAACAACCACGGCCGGCCCAAACAGCCGCGCCCGACGATCACACCCGCGCAACCCGTGGCGCGCGCCATGCGCAACGCGTCCCAGGCCTCCCAGATATCGCCATTGCCAAGGACGGGGATCGAAACCGCTTGGACGAGCTCGCCGATGGCGTCCCAGTCGGCCTCGCCGGAATAGAGCTGAGACGCGGTGCGCGCGTGCAGTCCGATCGCCGCCGCGCCCTCCTCCTGTGCCACCCGCCCCGACGACAAGAAGGTCAAAAGGCTGTCATCCACGCCCTTGCGCACCTTGATCGTGACCGGGACCGCGCCGCTCGACCGCACCGCGGCGCGCACGATGCGCGCGAGCAAACGCGGTTTCACCGGCACCGCGCTGCCACCCCCGAGGCGTGTCACCTTGCGCACGGGACAGCCAAAGTTCATATCGATGTGGTGGACCCCCTGGTCGACCAGCGCGCGCACCATCTCGCCGATGTCCTTGGGATCCGTCCCGTACACCTGCACCGAGCGCGGCGCTTCGTCCGGGCGGCTCGACGCGAGCAGCAGCGTTGTGCGATGGCCGACGAGGAACGCGCGCGCCGTGATCATCTCGGACACGAACAGTCCCGCACCCTGGCGTCGACACAGGGTGCGGAACGGGTAGTTCGTCACACCCGCCATCGGAGCGAGCACAACCGGCGGCCACACTCGCAGGGGACCGATCGAAAGTGGACCGAACTCATCCGGCGCGGCCACGGGCACGTCGCGGTTGAGCGCCGAGGCGATGCGCGTTCCCTGGGAGTTGGGGTCGGATGTGGCGACAGCGTCGCCCAAACGCTCAACCACCCGTGTCCTCCACCGGCTCCGGCGGCTTGTCGCGTTTTGCGCGCACCGCTTCGACGTAGGCAGCACCGGCGGCGGGATCGTGGAGGGGTAGCAAGCCGGGCCCGCCAAACGCCGTTGCGTCGCGCGGCAGCGTCGCGAGCTGCGAACGTCCAACTTCCTGGGCCCAACCCGAAAGCGCGCCGTTTTTCTCGAACTCGATGATCATGCCCCCCGAATGCGTGCGCACGAGCCGCCCGCTCGGCTGATCCACGATCTCCCATTGTAGCGCGGCGGGCTCGAACAACGCGCCGAGCACGAGCGTCCACAATCGCCCCTGACGCGCGCGCTGGCCAAGCACCAACGGCGTCGTCGCCGTCCCCCCCAGACTCCCGAGGCTGAGCGCGACGATCGGTTGGTCCGTGTTTTCCGTCGCGATGTGCACACCGTTGTGTTCACGGCGCATCTGCAAGCGCTCGCCCACCAGCGCACCGACGATGGAAACCTCCTGGCCCTCGGCCAAGAGGCGCACCGAAAACGCCGCGAGCCGTCCTTCGACGAGCCGTTGTTGCACCTGGATCTCGGACGCGGCGACATCGCCCTGAGCCGGACGCAGGACACGCCCAACAAACAGCAGCGCGCCGTCCTCCTCACGTCCGACGGCCCAGCGCTCGCCCGAAACACGCTGGCCGAGGGCGCGCGTTTCGACTTCGCCCGCGAGCAGCGGCGCGGCCGTTTTGGGCAACACGGGTGGCGCGATGTCGAGGGGTGCAGACTCCTTTGCGCGCCGCTCGGCCTGCTCGCTGCGAACACCTTCGACGAGCTCCGTCAGCGTGTCCCGCGAAAGCACCCGACCGCGCAGAACGACGTGCAAAGGCGCGCGCAGGCTCGCAAGGCCTTCGCGCGGATCGCCAGCGACCACAAGGACATCGGCGACCTTGCCCGGGCTGAGGGTGCCGCGCTCCGCACCCACTCCGAGCACCTTGGCGCCTTCACGCGTCGCGCGCGCGAGGACTTCATAGGGGGCAATGCCGGCCGCGACCCACAGCGCCATTTCGTCGTGCAACGCATCGCCGGGGACCAACCACGGGTGCGGAGCGCCGCTGCCCGGCACAACGCGCACCCCGGCCTCGACCAGGCGCGCGACCAACGCCATCTGTTTTTCGAGCGTCCGCCGCCCGTCGGCGATCGCCGCTTCGTCGACCGAGCGCTGCCGCCCCGCCCATTCGCCGCCCCACCACACGCCGTAGTGCGGCGCGAGCAGGTCGAGCGCTGCCATCTTGTCCTTGGGCGACTCGAGCCGCGCCGCGTTCGCCCCGATCACCGGCACGAGCGCGCTGTCAGCCGCCACGAGCGCCGCGATCGCCCCGTCGAAGGCACGCGGCAGGACAATCGGCCAGCCAATGCGCTCGCCGTCGGGCAGTCGCGGCAAAAGTCCGTCGAGGAAATGCACCGTGCCCGGACGTGCGGCAAGTGCTTCCTCAAGCGTCAGATCGGCGGGCAGCGGCCCCATCGTGGGCAGGCCGCGCTCGCGCGCGAGCCCTTGGATGGTGATCCACAGTTCGCCCGGCAGGCCGGCCTGCAGGCACAGGGCATCGACGCCGTTTTCGGCGAGGAACGCAACGAGCTGCTCCGCGTCCGCGCGGTGTCGCACGATCAGCGCACCCGGGCTCAGGGGGGGATCGCCCCCGAGCACCGCGCCGGCCGTCGTGAAGGCGGGACCCGGAGTGCGCTCGCGCCAGGTCGGTTCGCGCAGGGCGAGGGCCGTGTCGAGGTCGGAGCCGATGTCGCCGAGGAACGTCACCCCGCAGCGGATGTGCAGCGCGTCGTGGTCGGCATCAAAGTTGACGAGCGCGTCCACGAGCCCGGGCACGATGTGCTGTCCGGTGCAATCGATGCGGCGGATGCCGGGCGCGAGCTCGAGGTCCGCGCCCACCGCGGTGATCCGCCCGTCCTCGATCAGCACTGTGGCGATGCCCGGTTCGGCGGCGGGTTCGAGGGTGTGGACCGTGCCGCCCACCAGGGCGACTCCTTCGAGGAAAAGAGCGGCGAAAAACATGGCGGGCCAAGGGTAGCACCGGCCCCTTGAGCGCAACGAACCGAGCCCGGCGCGGCTAAGCTTGGCGCCCCATGGCCCGCGGATCCCAACTTGCCACCGTCGAGCTCGCCGACGACCGTCTCGACCGCGGCCCGTGGGTGTACGGCCGACGCGTCCGCGCTCCGGCCGAGGAGATCGAGCCGGGCGCGCTCGTCGAAGTGGTCGACGCGTCCCTGCGGTTCATCGGCCACGCGCTCTACAACCCCCACTCCGACATCCGGCTGCGCTGGTTGTCGCGCGGGCGCAAAACGGACCTTGCGCAGCCCGAGCGGTTCCTCTTGGGACGCTTGAAAGCCGCCGACGACCTGCGCCGGCGTGCGCTGCGCCTGCCGGAGGTCACCGACGCGTACCGCATCGTCCACGCCGAGGGCGACGACTTGCCCGGTCTCGTCGTTGATCGTCTGGGTTCAGTGATCGTGTGCGAGCACCACGCGCTCGGTTTTTGGCAGCTCAAGGACGACGTCAGCCGGGCGTTGCTCCAACTGTATCCGGGGTTCGAAATCGTCCACCGGGTCCCGAACAGCGTGTTTGGGAGCGAAGGTTTCAGCGACGCGGAACGGGCCGCCGCAGAGACCTCCGGCGAATTTTCCCGGGAGGTCGAAATCACCGAACACGGGATGGTTTATCCGCTCGTGCCCGGGCGCGGCCACAAAACCGGCTTCTTCTGCGACCAGCGCGAAAACCGCCGCCGGTTCGGGGAGCTCGCCCGCGACCGGCGTGTTTACGACCTGTGCTGCAACACGGGTGGGTTCGGCCTGCATGCGAAGCGCGGCGGTGCGCGTTACGTCCTGGCCGTCGACCTCGACGAAGTGGTGCTCGAGCGCGCCCACGCGGCCGCCGCGCGCAACGGACTCGAGCTCGATTTCGCGCACGCCGATGCGTTCCCGGCCCTGCGCGGCCTCATCGATTCGGGGCGGCGCGCGGAACTCATCAACCTCGATCCGCCCAAACTCGCCGCGGGGCGGGCGCGGCTTGACGACGCGCTCAAGAAATACCACGACCTCAACGCGCTCGCCCTTGCGGCGCTCGAGCCCGGAGGACTCCTGATGACCTTCTCCTGTTCGGGCGCACTCGACCTGTCGGGTTTTCTCGGCGTGGTCTTCTCCGCGGCGCGCCGGGCGGGGCGCGAGATCCGACTTCTCGACGTCCTCGGCCCGGGTGCCGACCATCCCCAGCGACCCGACCACCCCCGCTCGCGCTACCTCAAGGGCGCGCTAGTGGCCGCGGATTAGCAAAAAACGGCCCGTGTGGGCTGCTTTGACGTCAGAACGTTTGAGCGCGGAGCCCCGGTGCGTCATCCTGGGGGGCTCGATCGACGCCCGCGCCGTTCGATAACGCCCCCTCCTCGACCCCCGCACGCATGAGCCTCGCTTCCCTCGTCCGCGACGACCAATGGACCCAGCTTGAAAAGGCGTGGGCCGAACTGATGGGCGCCGGTGGCCCGATCGACGAAACCCTGTCCGCGCTTGACGCGGCCAACGAGACCAAGCAGGTCACGCGCCTTGTGCCCCTTGTGCGCGAGCACTCGGATGTGCTCGAAGCGCTCGGGCGTCCCAACGACGCTGCGGAGATGCTCGGCAAGGCGCTGCTCGCCGGCGCGCCCCCGGGCGAACTCACGACGCGCCTTGTGCGCAATGCGGAAGCCGCCTGGGGCAAGGAGTCCTGGTGGCCCATTTACACCCAACTCGTTGGCTTCCATGCCAGCGCGACGGATATCCGCAAGTCCTGGCGCGCCCTGCGCGGGTTGATCGACCTTGCGCCGGGGAGCGCGTTTTTCCACCGCTCGGGCTGGGGTGTCGGGGAAGTCACCGCGGTCCATCAGGACCAGCTCGAAGTCGATGTGCGTTTTGCCAGTGGGCGCAAGGACCGGTTGCCGCTCAAGAGCTTGATCGACACCTGCGACCTGCTCGAGCTCAGCGACCTGCGGGCGCTCGTCGTGCGCGACCCGGCCGCGCTCGCGAAGATCATCAAGGACCAGCCCCTTGAGCCCCTGCTCTCCGCGGTCCGCCGCTGGAACGGCCGCCTCAGCCTTGCGCAGCTCAAATCCGCGCTCACGCACCTGGGTGTCGAAGGTCCCGCGTTCACGAGTTGGTGGCGCAAGGCGCGCAAACTCGCCGAAACCAGCCCCTGGTTCGAGGTCACCGGCAGCGGCCAAAACGTCACGGTGCGGTTGCTCGAAAGCGCGGCCGATCCCGTCGCGAGCCTGCGCCACCAACTGAAGATGTCGAAGGACCTGCGCTCCGCGCTGACGCGGGTGCGCGACCTCCTTAGCGGCGCGAAGATCGCCCAGGACCTGCGCGACGTCGCGCTCGAAACCATCGAATGGCTCGCGGCCCAAGCGGGCGAAGAGCGCGCGCAGCGCATCTCCGCCTGGCTGCTCCTGCGCGCCGAGCGCGGAATCACTCCCCAGCCGCTCGCGGACCTCGTCCAACACGCGCTCGGCAAGCCGATTCCGGAGGACATGGCGGAGGCCCCGGCGCTGTGGCGCCTCTTCTCCGAGCCGCCCGGCCTGCGCGAGCAGGAGCTGTGCCTCGACGTCCTGCGCGAGATCTACGGCGACGAAGAATGGCTCGACGTCGCCGCGGCGAACATCCACCACGCCCCCCCCGGCATGGTGCGCGCGCTGGTCGATGCGCTGATCCACGCAAAGCGCGAGCCCCTGCTCGCCCAGGTGACAACCAGTCTGCTCATCCGCCCGACGCGCAATCCGAACCTGCTCCTCACCCTGGCGGAGCACGTCGAAGCGGGCCGTATCCAAGGGGACTATCCGGGTCCGCTGCAGCGCCTGCACAGCTACCTGCTGCTCGCCGTCCACCTGCAGGAAGCGGTTGGTTCCGACCCGTTCCGCACACGCGCCGAACAGCGTCTCGTGGGGCTGCTGACGAGCGGCACGCCGGCGCTCATGGGCCGCCTCCTCGATGGGGCCAGCCGCGGTCAGTTGCGCGCGTTCATGCCGCTGGTCTCAAAGGGTGTGCCCAGCGCGATCGACCGGGCCTTCACCCACCACGCGGTGCAGCGTTATCCGGACATCTTCCGCGACCTCGCCCGTCCGTTCTGGGAAGAGGAAAACACCATCTGGACAACCCGTCCGGGTCTGGAGAAGCGTGAGCACGAGCTGCGCGAGTTGAAGGACATCAAGATCCCTGCCAACGCCGAAGCCATCGGCCGCGCCGCGTCCTACGGCGATTTGAGCGAGAACTCAGAGTGGGAAGCGGCCCTCGAAGAGCAGCGCAACCTGACGAACCGCGCGATGGAGATCGAAGAGGAGCTGCGCCGCGCGCAGCTCATCGAAAACTCCGCCGCGCCCGAAGGTGTCGCCGCGCCGGGCACCCGCGTGCGCTACCGCGAGAGCCCGACGGGCAAAGAGCGGGACGTGCGCATCCTCGGCCCCTGGGATTCGGATGGATCGGCGGTGATCAGCTACCGTTCGCCGATCGCCCAAGGCCTGATGGGCGGACGCGCCGGGTCAAAACAAACCCTGCGCCTGCCCACCGGCACCCTCGAAGTCGAAGTCATCGAGGTGACGACGATGCCGCTGGGCGAGCCGACCAAGGCGCAAGCCAAGGCCTGAACCTGCGCGCGACCTGTCCGAGAGGGTAGGTCGCGCGGCGCCCATTCCGCGCGGCGATCGCGGTGTCACGCGGCGAGGTCGTTGCGCCCGCTCCGCAGTTGTGCACCACGGCGCCACCGCGCCCCACTCCGTAGGAGGCGCCGCAGAAGTTGGGAGCGCGGGGCTCCAGGCCCACCTTGGGGCGACCGGCGAGTGGTGCGAGCGCGCCCCTCGCTCCAGGGCGGGCCTGGAGGCCCGCGCTCCCAG
>JBBRWC010000079.1:0-19769 GCA_038246255.1 Planctomycetota bacterium | reverse complement strand
TGGCTCGCGATTCTCGTCTTCTATCCGCTGCTGTCGGTGTATCCGCAGGAGCTCGTCTGGCGCGTCTTTTTTGTGCATCGCTACCGCCGGCTGTTGCGCTCAGACGTGCTGTCGATCGCGATCTCCGCGCTCGCGTTCGGTTATGTGCACCTGTTGTACGGCAGTTGGATCTCCGTGATCCTGACGACGATCGGCGGAGTATTTTTCGGGCTGACGTACCTCCGCACACGGTCCGTGGTGCTGGTGTCGCTCGAGCACAGCCTCTACGGCTGCTTCGTATTCACCGTCGGACTGCACGAGTACTTCTACAGCGGCTTCTGAAAGCGCGTTCGAACCCGCCTCACGGGTTTTCTTTCCAGAACGGTTGCCACTGGTCCCAATCGGAGTAGGGCGACCCGAGCCAACCCGCGTGATCCAACACCGTCGGTGTGGGATCGAACACGCCGTCGTTGTCCGCATCCCGGAACAACGTGTAGAGCTCCTGATTCGAATGGAAGTTTTCGGCGTACTGGCGCCGCACGAGGAGCACCCGACCCTCGTCGGGATAGTCCATCAGTTGGATGGACCCCACCTGATCCAGCGACGGATGGGTGCTGGCTGTCGCCATGACTTCCCACGTGACGGGCGTAGCGGTCAGGTCAAACCGCATGAGCGCGCCGACCGCCATATCGTGGCTGATGGCATAACGCCCCTGGGGATCGACGGCGAGTCCATGCAGCGGCCCGGTCACCGTCGTGAACAGCACCGTACGCTGGGACGCCATCAGGTCTGATCCGCCCGCGCGGGGCGCTTGCCACGGGCCACCGCCCACGACGTGGCTCGAATGCACCACCGGACCCAGCGGCGAGCCTAGGGTCGGCGCGGCGGGAAGTGGGCTGGCGTCTACTGCGAACCCGCGGTGCCGTTCTGGAAACACCCAACGTTCGAGGATGGCCGCGCCGTCGTTTTGAACCCCGGTCAAGTAGAGTTCGCCGCCACCGAGACGGGACGTTGCCCCAGTAACGAAGTAGGAGGTCCCCTCCGACCGTTTCAACGTTACCCAGTCTTCTGCCGTGGACGGGCGCTCGCGACGGACAATCTGCACACCGGTTCCACCCACGCTGTAATTGAAGTGGACACGCAGGTGTTCGCCTTCGAAGCCACGACCCATCGCCTGGATGTGTGTGATGGCGTCCGGAATTTTTAGCATGCCCGCGGACGGCGTTTGGAACGCGTCAACGCTCCACGTGTTTGCCGACAGGGGTGCGTGCGGAGCGGCCCAAGCGTAGGCCATCAGGGACGTGACGGCGCCAACGGACACGAAGCTCAACGTGCTGAGTCGGGTTATAGGGGAATGACGGTCGTGTTTCATGGAACGAAGGGATGTTGGAGTGGTTGGTCGAGGGACGGCCCAAACGGAGGGCCTCAGCACGCGTTGCATGAAGGGACCGGGGGACTGCTGCCCGGACAGATGGCATTGCGACGGGCGCGAAGGTTCTCCAACCACTGCGACCAGTCCGAATAAACGGCGCAAAGCGCTTCGGCGGCATCCTGCTGCACACCGCTGATCATCTCGCACATGAACGCGAGATCGTACTCGCCCATGGCAAAGTGAGTGCAGAAGTCGGCGGGTCCTCCGCCGTACTCCGGCGTGTGGTTGTACTCATGCTGGAGCGTCACCATGAGTAAGGTGACAAAGGCCTCCGGGGGGGAAGCCCGCCATTTCCCCGAACGCCGCGACGTCGACGCTTATCGTCAGCGTGTCGTAGTCCACCGTGGCTATCCGACCCTCACCCATCGACCCGGCGGGCACTTCCTGCACGGTGTAACCGGCGGGCACGGGGAGACCCATCGAATCGAGAGCTTCAACGGCGAGCGCCAGGGGGTCGTACAACGTGCGCGCTGGCTCTGCCCGCGACATTGGAAGGGCAAGACAAGAAAGCACCACGGCGAGCAAACCCACGCGTACGTGCGGGAGGAAAGGAATGGACACTCGCATCCGATGGATCTCCGGAAGAGGAGGTGCGTCGATCGGGACGGCCGACGCGGGTCGACCGGTCGGTCTCGGTAAGCAGCCGATCCGAGGCGAGGGGGGCGGCTGGCTCTTGCACACGCAGAACTCACCAAGTCTAGCTGCCTGTTCGGGCAGTGGGAAGGGATCGCAAGAGTTTTTGTTCCGTTGTCTGGCGTGGGGTCCCACTTTCGAAGCCCAGACCGCCGCCCGGGGGTAGGAGGGGCCTGCTCTGCCCCACGTTCGGAAACGAAAACGGCGCGTCGAACACGCGTCGGGATGCGCTCGGGCCAGCCGCGGTCCATTCGGCCCGTGGCAAACTGGCCCGATGGAAGGATCGGGGAATCGGCGGGGCGCGTTGGCGCGCCTGCTCGGCTATGCGCGGCCGTGGAGCGGGCGCATCCGGCTGGCGGCGTTGTGCTCCGTCGCCAACAAGCTGCTCGATCTGGCGCCGCCGCTCCTGATCGGCATGGCCGTCGACACGGTCGTTCAGGGTCCCGATGCGTGGCTGGCGGGTTTTGGCGACCGCCGCGAGCAGTTGGTTGTCCTCAGCCTCGCCACCGTCGTCATCTGGGTGCTCGAATCCGCATTCGAATACGCGCACCAGCGGTTGTGGCGTGGGGTGGCCCAGGATGTGGAGCATGCGCTGCGCATGGATGCGTTTGGCCACGTGCAGCGCCTTGACCTTTCGTTTTTTGAAGAGCGCACGACCGGCGGCCTTTTGTCCGCGCTGGGGGAAGACGTGAACCAGCTCGAGCGGTTCCTCGACCGCGGGGCCAACGACCTCGTGCAGCTCGGCACGACAGTGCTTGCGATCGGCGGTTATTTCTTCTGGGTCGCGCCCGATGCCGCGTGGCTCGCGGCATTGCCGATGCCGTTCATCCTGTGGGGCAGCCTGCGTTACCAGCGCTGGCTGGAACCCCGGTACGCGGCCGTACGCGCGCGCGCGGGTGAGCTCGCAAGCGACCTTGGCGGAACGCTCGCGGGCATTTCGACCGTGCAAGCGTTCCGGGCCGAGAAGGAGGAAGCGGCGCGCATCGAACGGGCGAGTGTCGCGTACGCCGACGCCAACCGACGCGCGATCCGCGTGTCCGCGGCGTTCGTGCCGCTGATCCGGATGTTGGTGCTCGCGGGTTTTGTCGCCATCCTCGTCCAAGCGGGGTTTGCAACGATCGACGGGCACATGGAGGTGGGGATCTACACGACGCTGCTCTTCCTCACGCAGCGTCTGTTGTGGCCTTTGACGCGCCTCGGAGAAACCCTCGACCTCTACCAGCGCGGGATGGCTTCCGCCGCACGACTGTTCAGCCTGCTCGACGTGGTGCCGCGGGTGCGCTCCGGCAGCACGGTGCTTGCGCCGGATGCCGTGCGCGGCGAGGTGCGTTTTGAGGACGTGCGCTTTGGTTATCCAGGCCGCGGCGAAATCCTGCGCGGCCTCGACCTCGCACTGCCCGCGGGCGAAACGATCGCCGTCGTCGGCACGACCGGCGCAGGCAAAACGACGCTCGTCAAACTGCTCCTGCGGCACTACGACGTGGAGGGGGGACGCATCACCCTCGATGGCCACGACGTCCGCACTCTGGAGCTCGACAGCCTGCGTGGGGCCATGGCCGTCGTTTCGCAGGACGTGTTTGTGCTCGAGGGCAGCGTCGCACAGAACATCGCCCTCGGTCGACGGGGTGCGACCCGCGCGGATCTCGAAGCGGCCGCCCGTGCCGCCGAGGCGGACGGATTTGTCCAAGCGCTGCCCCAGGGTTACGACACAGCCGTCGGGGAGCGCGGCCAAAAACTCTCCGGTGGCCAGCGCCAACGGCTCGCCATCGCGCGCGCGATGCTTGCGAATCCGCGGGTCCTGATCCTCGACGAAGCCACCGCTTCGGTCGACAACGAAACCGAAGCGGCGATCCAGCGCTCGCTCGCGCGTGTGGGGCGCGGCCGCACGGTGCTGGTCATTGCGCACCGGCTTTCGACGGTTCGGCACGCCCACCGCATCCACGTGTTGCACGAAGGCCGCGTGGTTGAATCCGGCCGCCACGAGGAGTTGGTGGCGCTCGGGGGTGCTTATTCCGCGTTGTGGCGTGTACAAACCGGCGAAGCAAATCTCGACGTCGGCGACCTGTCGGGCGACGGTCCGATGCGAGAGGGGCCCACTGGAACCCGCGCGCGCAAGGGGGCCGTGCGATGACCGAGGGTGCGCGGTTTTCCACGGACAGGGAGGTCCTCGAGCGCGAGGTCACCCTCGAGTTTCTGCGCGCCCGCGGGCCGGGTGGGCAGCACCGCAACACCACGGAATCCGGGGTGCGGCTCGTGCATCCCCCGAGCGGAATCACCGTCATCGCCACGGAGCGGCGCAGTCAGCACCAAAACCGCGAGCTCGCGTTCGAGCGGCTGATCGAGAAGCTCGTCGTCAAAAACCGGCCCCGGCGCAAACGGGTGGTGACCAAACCCACGCGGGGGTCGGTGCGCCGCCGTTTGGAGGACAAGGGGCGCCGTTCCGAGTCCAAACAGCGCCGCAGCGGGCGAGACGACGGCTGACGACCCCCGTCCGACCCCGCGTGGCGCCGTCCGGCCGCTGGCGACGCCTCCTCCTCGCCCCCCGCTGGCACCGGCGGCAAGCGGGGTCTTGTGCTGGAGGCCGCGGGGTCGGATAGGCTTCTTCCAGCGTGGGGCGGCCCTGAGCCCCGCGAATCCGCCCGCCGCGCTGTCCGCCGGCCCCCTGAGGCTGGCTGGCCCACGAAGGTGCTGCCCATGCGACCCGAGCCGCGTCCCCGCCCCTGGGACCGTCCCCGCGCCCAAGGTTCCGCCCCGTCCGCCGGCCCGCCCGGTGTCTCCGGGCTTCCGGGGCGCTCCGGGCGCTCCGACCCGTGGGGCGCATCCCCGCTGGCGCGCCCCCGCGCCGTGGCGGCCGGCGCCAAAAGTGACCCGCCGACCCACGGCGCCCACACCCTCCGTCGGGTTCGCGGAACCGTGGTGGGTGTGGACCGGGGTGACGTGTTTGTCGACCTCGGACCGCGTCAGCAGGGCCTGATCGCCGCGGCCCGTTTCCAACCGCCGCCGTCGGTCGGCGACACGTTCGAGTTCACGCTGCGCGGGCAGGAGGACGGCCTGTGGCGCCTCGAGCTCGCGGGTGCGCGAACGCTCGCCGACTGGGAGCAGATGCGTCCCGGTTTGCTCGTCGAAGCACGCATCACGGGCCTCAACCCCGGCGGGTTCGAACTGAAGATCGGCCCACTCCACGGTTTCATGCCGCGCTCCCACAGCGGCCTAGGCCGGCGCGATCGCCCGCGCACGCTCTTGGGCAAAACGCTCCCCGTCGAAGTCCTTGAAGTCGACCGCGAGCGGGAGCGTGTGCTCGTCTCGCGCAAGCTCGTCCTGCGTGCGGAGCGCGGCGGCGGACGCGCGCGCGAGTCGGTGGCCTTGCGCCCCGGTCAGGTGGTGGAAGGCCGCGTGTCGCGCCTCGCTCCGTTTGGAGCGTTCGTGCGCATCGGCACCCATTTGGAAGGCCTCGTGCACCTGTCGAACCTCGCCCACGAGCGGGTGGAGGATGCGGGAGCGGTGCTTTCCGTCGGCCAGCGTGTGCTCGTGCGTGTGCTCTCAGTGCGCGCCGACGGCAAACGCATCGGCCTCGGTCTCAAACAAGTGGACCCGAGCCCCTGGCCGGCGCTCGAAGCGGCCGCGCGCCGCGGCGACGTGCAGCGGCCTTTGATTGTGCGTGTGGAGCCGACCGGGCTCGTGCTGCGCTTCGAGAGCGGCGTGGAGGGGTTCGCGCCGCGCTCGGAACTCGGACTGGACCACCGCGCGCACCTGCGCCAGTTTTTCCATCTGGGGACACACCTGGCCGTGCGTGTGCTGGAGGCGGACGGCGCGCGCGAGCGTTTGATCGCGTCGCGGCTGCACGCCGACGGATCACCGGTGTCCGAAGAGGAGTGGGAAGCGGATCCGCATCCGTTCATCGAGCGCGAACGCGACGGCGACTGCCTGTGGTATCCGGCGCCGCAGGTCGTCCGCGAGCGGCCCCCGGAGCCCGGGCGCGCCGTGCGCCTTGCGCAGGAGCTGCTGCGCGAGGTGCGCGAAATCGACGCCGAGTTGGACGCCGAGGAACGCCTCGAGGACGAAGGGCGCGCGGGCGGCTCGACGGCGCGCGCGTCGTAGGGCTGCGCGGTGGTATTGCGCTGCGCGGTGGTGCAGGGCCTTCGCCGACTCCGCGCGGACGGTCAGTCGATGCCCGCCCGCAGGAACGGGCGTGGCTCGAACCAGCGCCGCTCCAGCGACGGTCCGTACGTCAGGCCGAACTGCTCGAGCCCGACCCGCCGGATCGTGCTCACCACCTCGTCCACGTCGTCGGTCACGCGTAGAAGCTCGAGATCGATCGGGGCGATTGCACCTTCGATGAGGAGCCGCTCCTGCATGAAGGCGATCAAGGGTGCCCAATAGTCCACACCCATCAGGAAGAGCGGAAAGTTCGCGATCTTGCCGGTCTGGATGAGCGTGCAGGTCTCGAACACCTCGTCGAGGGTCCCGAATCCGCCGGGCAGCGCCACGAAGGCGTAGCTGTATTTGACGAGCATGACCTTGCGCACGAAGAAGTAGCGGAACTCGATCCAGCGGTCCACGTAGGGGTTCGGGACCTGCTCGAGTGGCAGCGCGATGTTGCAACCCAGCGAGTAACCACCGACCTCTTGGGCGCCGCGGTTGGCGCCTTCCATGATGCCCGGGCCGCCCCCGGTCATGACGGTGAAGCCCGCCCGCGCGAGTCCGGCTCCAAGCGCGCGCGCGGTGGCATAGTGGGGATGGCCTTCGCCAAAACGCGCGGACCCGAACACCGTCACGCAGGGGCCTACGAAGTGCAGCGCTCGAAAACCGCGCAAAAACTCCGCCCCGATGCGAAGCAAGCGCAGCAGCTCGGTACGCCGCCGCGCGGGACCGCGCAGGAAGAGACGTTCCTCCTTACCCGTAGAGCGCGCGCGGTCCTGGGGATCGTCGTCGAAGGGCGGCGGCGTGGCGGCGGCGGGCGGCATGGTGCGCAGTCTAGCCCGCGCCCGCGCCGCAGTCAGCGCTCCTGGTGTTTCACCCGCGCGACCCATGCGACGTAGTGCAGCGGGTCGCCGCTGGTTGCCTTGCGGTGTACGTAGGTGCGGCGCTCGATCACGTCGAGGGTTCCGCGTTCGACGAGGCTGCAAAGCAGCGCTGCAAAGCCGCTCTCCTCGCCCTCTTTCGTGAAGTCGCGCTTAAGGGTGAACGCGACAAGTCCGCCGGTGCGCACGCGCGACAACGCGCGGCGAAACACCTCGGGTGGGATGTCGTCGAAACCGAGGGCGGCCACACAGGTCAGAAGGTCCACTTCCAGATTCGCCCAGCGTGCTTCGAGCTGTGGCGGCAGCGCAAGCAGGTCACCGACGAGGAACTCGCGGTACAGACCGGGACGATCGCGCTCGGCGGCAGCCGCGGCTTCGGGGTGCAGGTCGATGCCCGTGAAGTTCTCCGCTCCGATTTTGGCCAGTGCCTCTGCAACGCAGCCATTGCCGGCCCCAAGGTCGAGCACACGCGCGCGGTCGCGCGGTTGATCGAGGTCATCCCACGCTTTTGCGACCATCTCTGCGATGACCTGTGGCGAGCGGCATTCGAAGAGCTCGTAGACGACCTTCTCGTACAGACCGGGGATCGCAAAGATCGCCGGGTAATCGTGCATGCGGACTTCGCGCCATCCGGCGGGCCGCCGGACGAGGAAAAACTCCTGGTCCTGGGCGAGCTCGCGATGCGGGTCGGGGAGTGCGATTTCGATGCGCGCGATGTCGCGCTCGAGTCGTGTCGACGCGGTGGAAGCAGGCGAAGTGGAGGAGTTCATGCGGTGTGTTGGGGGTGGGGGTCGTGGGACGGGAGGTCGTCGGCGGCGCCCGATGCGGGGGAACGGTCCGCGCCGCCGGTGGTTTCGTCGAGGTGTGTCACGAGGTGCGGCGCCGCATCCAAGTGCTCGGCTTCCATGAGCGCGGCCACACGCTCGAGGTTCGACAGGATCGCGAGCTGCTCCCAGCGCGCCAGTTGGCCGAGTTCCCTGCGGAAACGGTCCTGCAACAGCGAGGGTGCGCGTCCGACGATCTCGCGGCCCGCGGCCGAGAGGGCGACAAGCAGCGTGCGGCGGTCCGCCGCGCCCGGCGTGCGCTCCACCAGGCCGCGCACCTCGAGGCGCGCGAGGATGCCGGTGACCGTCGGGTGGGACAGGTGCAGGCTCTTGGCGAGCGCACTGGGCCGCATGGGGCCGGCACCTTCGAGCGTGCGCAGCGCCGCCAGTTGGGGCGCCGTCAGGCCAAAGTTGTCGAGCAGCCGCCGGGAGTTCTGGTCGACGGCGCGCAGGATGCGGCGGATCGCGATCAGAACCTCGGTTTCGAGCGCATTGTCCGGGCGGGGACCTGCATGGCTGCCGGGGTGACTGCCAGGAAGCGGGGTCGGGGCGTCGGGATCCATGGTCAGGGCCCGGATGGCAGCGGGCGAGCCGGAGAGCTTAGCACGCGAAGCTTTCTAGCGCGACACCTGGCTTACAGGTGGGACTTCAGGGGCGGCGAAGCTTGCTGTCCTAAGCAGGCCATCATCCCCCCGGATCGTAGTAGGTCGGCGCGTCGGGCCCCACGGGTAGCCCGAGCGCAAACACCCAGACGAAGAAAAACACGACCCAGCCGACCAGGAACACGAGGCTGAACGGAAGCATCATTCCGATGATCGTCCCGAGGCCCGCCCGTTTGTCATAGCGCGCGACAAACGCGAGCACGAGGCCGAAATAACTCATCATCGGTGTGACGATGTTCGTCGTCGAATCGCCGATGCGGTACGCGGCTTGGATCACCTCGGGCGCGTACCCGACGCGCATCAGCATCGGCACGAAGATCGGCGCCGTCACCGCCCACTGGGCGGATGCGCTGCCCAGCATCAGGTTCACGAAGGCGCACATCAGGATGAATGGCACGAAAACGATCGGGCCGTCAAGACGCAGCGCGACGAGTGCGTCCCCACCGTGCACCGCCAGCAGCGCTCCCAGGTTGCTGCGGTCGAAGAACGCGACAAACTGCGCCGCAAAAAACACAAGCACGATGTAGAGCCCGAGCGTCGACATCGCGCTTGCCATCGCGTCGATCACGTCCCGGTCGGATTTCATCGTTCCCGCGATGCGGCCGTAGACAAAACCGGGCACGAGGAAAAACACGAAGATCGCCGCGACGACACCTTTCAAGAGCGCCGCGTCCCGCAGGGCGCCACCGTCGGGCACTCCGAGAACGTTGAAGCCCGGAAGCCCCGCAAAACCAAAACCGGCAAGGTGCGCGAGCACCACCGCAAAACCAAGGGCGGCGATCGCAGCCCAGCGGAGCGCGCGGCGCTCGACCGCGTTGAGCCGATCGAGGGAAACCTCGTCCACGGCGCGTGTGTCGGCACCCGCGGGGTCGTAAGCGCCGAGGCGCGGTTCGACGATGCGCTCGGCGACAAACCAGCCCAGACCGGTGATGAGGAACGTGCTGGCCGACATGAAGTACCAGTTCACCGCCGGGTGCACGCTGTATTCGGGATCGACGAGCCGCGCGGCCTCCTGCGTGATGCCCGCCAGCAACGGATCCACGGTGCCGAGGAAAAGGTTGGCGGAATAACCGCCGCTGACACCCGCGAACGCCGCGGCGAGGCCCGCCAACGGGTGGCGGCCCATCGCGTGGTAGAGCGCGGCTGCGAGCGGAACGAGCACGACATACCCCATCTCCGACGCCGTGTTCGACAGGATGCCGGCGAGCACGACCGCCGGTGTGACGAGCCGCTTTGGCGCCGACAGGACCAGCGCGCGCATCGCCGCCGCAAGCAATCCGGAGCGCTCCGCGACCCCCACTCCAAGCAGGGCGACCAGCACCGTCCCGAGTGGAACGAAGCCGACGAAGTTCGACACGAGCGACGTGGTGATCCAGCGCAACCCGTCGGCGTCGAGCAGGCTCGACACTCGAATGATGCCGTCCGCGGCGCGGCCGCGGGAACCCTCCGGGCGGGGGTCGACCACACTCCAATCGAACGCCGCGCCGACCGCGCTCAGGACCGCAACCCCGAGGGCAAACAGCGCGAAGAGCGTGACGGGATGGGGGAGGAGGTTGCCCAGCCATTCGACGACCCGCAGGAAGCGATCAAGGGCGCTGGGTGCGGACGGGCGACGCTCGGTGGTCACGGCATTGCAGGGGTGAGGTGAGAGAGGCGATCGAATTCGAGCGCGGTGCTCCCACGGGTGTCCGCGGGGGCGCGCGCGGCGCCGGCGGTGCGCTCCGCCATGGCGATGCGATCCACTCCCACCACCATCGCGCCCAGGTCCGCGCCAGTGCGCCCGTTGCCCTGCGTCGCGCCGGTCCAATCGCCGCCGGTCGCGCGCGCTAACAGCAGATCGCGCTCGCTCCGCGGGATCAAACGGTGCGGCTGCAGCTGTGCGAACGCGCTCGGACGGGCGAATCCCCCCGCGTAACCTAGCGGATCCCCGGGCAAGTCGTAGAACTCCGCCCGCACGTCGGTGTCCGAGGCGGCCACCAGGTGGAGGACCCACTGGCGCACGGGTGTCTGGAGCCGACGCAGCGGCGCCTGTTCCAGGTAGAGCCAAGGACCGTCCGTGCGCTCCGGCCATAGGGGACTTACAACGAGCCGCTGCGACGGAGCGCCGTCGGTCGAGCGCTCCGCCTGTGCGCGGCTCGAAAATGTTCCTACAAGGCGCTGGCCGAGCTCCGCGACCATGGCGCGCCGGGAGGCTTGGTCAGCGCCGCCGTTGTTCTGCTCGGGCGCGCTGCTGCAGCCGAGCATGGCGGCGATCAGCGCCATGACAGCGATGTGCAGGAGGGCGCGCACGGGACCGTAGCCGGGTCGCGCGCGGTTCACCACACGCGTGCCCGCGCCTGTACGAACGCGTAGAAAAACACGGAATTGGGGTCGTGTCCGACCGTGGCGAGCTCTTCCTTCATGCCATCGACCACATCGGCCGAAACCTTGCCCGCGTCCACGAGGCCCTTTGCGCCCGAAAACAGAAGCTCGGTCCAATAACGCAGGAACTCGGCGCGCTCGCCGGGCGAGCGGTTGTCGAGATGGATCGAGCGGACGTCTACTTGGATGTCGCGGTAACCCACCGCCTGCAGCAGGTTGCCGAGCTTCGCACCCACGAAGGGATCGCCGCCGAGTTCAAGCTGGTGGTCGTTGAACGCCATCCAGTACGCCAGCGTGTTCGGGCTGTAGGGGTCGAGGAAAAACGTGGCGTTTTGGACTTCCGTCACGACGATCGGAGAACCGGGGCGCAAGACGCGCCGCACCTCTGACAGGACGAGCATGGGATCGGCGACGTGCTCGAGGATCCAGCACAGGAACGCGGAGTCGAAGTGCTCCGCAGGGAAGTCCATGCGCGCCGCGTCCTGCAGTTGCAGGTCGTAGCGCGCCTGGGCCCAGGGCACGCGCGCGAGGTTTTCCTTGGCTTTCGCGAGATTCTCGGGCGACGCATCCACACCCGTCACGTGCAGTTCCGGGAAGTGGCGCAGGAGGATCTCGGTCTGTGCGCCGACACCACATCCAACTTCCAGCAGCGCACGACGGCGCCAGTAAGGGAGCGCGACGTGCACGCGGTGTTCGAGAAAACGCGCCTGCTCGTGCAGCCGACGTTGTTCGTCGTCGGTGAAGCCGTGCAGGTAACCCTTGACCTTCCTTTTCTCCAGCTTGGACATGTTGGAATCCCTTCGGGCGTGGGACGGCGTTCGCTGGCCGCGCCCGGGCTGGCCAGCCGTCGGACCGTCGCGGTGGGGATCCTACCCGGTGCATCGCAGACGGCCGCTTAACGCCATCCGCGACGGGTAGTATGGCGCGCGTGCTCGCGCCCCCCCCGACGGAGCCCTCCCATGAACGCAACTTCGCCCCGTGTCACGCGCGCGGTTTCTTGCCGGCTTGGCCCGGTCCGACTCGCTGTCGTGGCCTACGCCACTGCGACCGCGATCGCCTCGCTGGGTTGCAGCTCGGGCGTGCGGGTTGACAGGGAAATACCGTCCGGCGACGCCGCCCCTGCTTCCGCGGGCCCCGCGCCGCGTTGGTCGACGGACGAGACCCTCGCATTCCTCTATGCCGGCGAACCCTCCACGTGGCCCACGCCGGTGCTGGGCGCGGAGGCCATGTGGCAGGAGTTTGGCCCCGTGCCGCCGGTCGCACATCCCGCCGCCAATCCGCACTCCCAAGTAAAGGAGGAACTTGGGCGGCTGCTGTTCCACGACGGCCGCCTTTCGGGGACCGGCCAGATGTCCTGCGCCAGTTGCCACGCGCCCGAGCTTGGCTGGACCGATGGACGCGCGACGTCGCTCGGCCACGGAGCCGAGCCCGTGAGCCGCAACGCGCCGACGGTGTTGAACAGCGGGCACCTCGCGGAACTCTTTTGGGACGGGCGTGCGTCGAGCCTCGAAGAGCTCGTTCAGCGTGTTCTTCACAACCCCACCGAGATGCGCATCGACGCGGGGCAGCTCGTCGCCGGCCTCGCAACGAGCGCCGAATACCGCGCGCGCTTCCAACAGGCGTTTGGCGACCCTGAGCCGTCCCTGCGCCGCGTGGTCGAGGCGATCGCCTGTTTTGTCCGCACCGTGGTGAGCGACGGTTCCAGCCCCTTCGACGACTTCCTGCGCGGCGAGCGGGACGCGCTCTCGCCCGCGGCATTGCGCGGGCTGCACCTGTTCCGCACGCGCGCGCGCTGTGCCAACTGTCACAACGGACCGTTGCTGTCCGATGGGCAGTTCCACGACCTGGGGTTGTCCTACTACGGCCGCAAGCTCGAGGACCTCGGGCGGTACGACACCACGGGCGCAACGGCGGACGTCGGCCGCTTCAAGACACCCTCCCTGCGCAACGTCGCCCGCACGGGGCCCTACATGCACAATGGGCTTTTTGACTTGCCCGGCGTGCTGAACATGTACGCGGCGGGCATGGTGACGCTGCGGCGCAACCCCGAGCAGGCGGACGATCCCTTGTTCCCCACGAAGTCGCCGTTGCTCGCGCCCGTGGACCTGTCGGAGGACGACAAGCAGGACCTCACCCAGTTCCTCGATTCGTTGACCGAGCGCCGCCGCCGCGTGCGTGTCGCGCTCCCGAAGTTCGCCGAGGGGCCGCCCGCGGCGGACGCGGCAGGAGCGACGGGTGCCGTGGACGACGTGCACAAGCGGGGCGCGATGGACGAGGACGCGGGCCGATGACCTTCGAGCATCAGATCCTGCGCGAGACGGCGCGCTTTTTGGACTCCGCCGGCGCGGCGGCCCTTGGACCCCGCCGGCGGGAAGCGGCGCGCCAGCTCGCCCACGCGTGGTTTGCGGTGTGTTTTGACGCGCTGGGCAAAGCGCCCGCGCTGCTCGATGGCGAGGACGTGGCGGCTGCGCTGCTCGAGCACCTTCCCGCACACTTGGGCGCCCGGGATCCGCTGGCCAAAGAGGCGGGTGAGGTCCTTGACGCGCTCCTCGTGCACCTTGAGTTGAGCGCGTTCGTGCCCCACGCCTTCGAGCAGCGACAGGCGCTCGCGGCGCACCTCGGGGCATTCGAGGCAACTGTTCAGCGGGGGGACCGGGCGGGCCGAGCGCGCGCCCTGCCGCCGCGGCCGATCGTCCACCGCGCCGAGAAAACGGGCCGCAATGATCCGTGTCCGTGCGGCAGCGGCAAGAAGTTCAAGGGCTGCTGCGCGCGGCTCTGAAGCCCGCACACAGGGCCCGGGGTAGCGGCCCAGGGATAGCGGCCCGGGGATATAGCGGCCCGCGGATAGCGGCGGGGGGCAACCGATGGGTTGGCCACTGGCGGCGAGCTCCCGTCGCGGGCATGATGGTCGCATGGAGACGGGTCACTCCGATACGGTCACACAGGGCGTGCGCGTCCAGGTCGCCGCCCAGTTCATCCCCGCGCAGTCCGATGCCGACCAGGCCCAGTACGTGTTTGCGTACCGCGTGGCGATCTCTAACGAGGGTGATCAGCAGGCGCGCCTACTCGCACGGCATTGGATCGTGCGCGACGCGAACAACGAGCGCCGCGACGTCCGCGGACCCGGTGTGGTCGGCGCGCACCCAGACCTTGCGCCCGGCGAGCGCTTCGAATATGTGTCGGGATGTGTGCTCGCGACCTCCTGGGGCACGATGGAGGGCACCTACCGCATGGTGCGCGCGGACGGCAGCACGTTCGACGCCGCGATCGGCCGCTTTTTCCTGGCGCCCAACGTGGCTCCGGTTTCGATCGTCAATCCGGCGCAGCGCTGACCCGCGCGCGCCGCACGCCGCCTGACTCGCTCCCCTGCCAGGATTCAGCGCGGCGTCGGCGGTGCTCCGAAAAACCGCCTGCGGCGGTCCTGGCGCGGTGGTCCGCTCGAAAGCATCACCGCAATGGGGTAAGTGGACTCGCGGGCTGCCAAAACGATCTGGAGTGCCGCCGTCAGCGGCACTGCGAGGAACGCGCCCACGACCCCCCACAGGGCGCTCCACACGACGACGGCCACAAGGATGACGAGCGGCGAGAGGTCGAGCTCACGGCCCATCAGTTTGGGCTCGACGATGCTGCCGATGCTGACGTTGACGACCAGGTAGATGAGGGCGACGAGCAGCGCTTTGTTGATCGAACCCTCGACGGCCAGCGCGACGATCGTCGGCAGCGCGCCGGCGGCGAGGCTTCCGAAGTAGGGGATGAAGTTCAGCAGGAAGGTCAGGAAGCCGAACAACAGCGCATAGGGGATCTGCAGCGCGACCAGCGCCGCATAACACAACGCGCCCGTCGCGAAGGACGTCAGTACCTTGAGGCCGAGGAAGCGCTGGATGCCGCGGCCGATGGAGTCGAGGATCTCCTCCGCCGCGTCGCGGTTCGGCCCCGCGACGGCGAGGATCTTGCGGCGGAACACGGCCTGTTCAGCGAACATGAACAGCATGTAGAGCACGATCAGGAACAGCACCTTTGCAAGATCGAGGCCGCTGCCCAGGAACTCGGCACCGAGGCGCTGCACATCGAGGGCTTCGAGGTTCTCGAGCAAGTACTCGCGGTAGTCGCTCGGCATGGGGCTCTTCTCGAGCCATACCCCGACGCGGTCGACGACGTTGTCCCAGCCCCCGAAGCCGCGGGTCAGCTCCTCCTGGTCGCCAGAGACGGGGTCGAGACGCTCCACGGGCAACGTGGCCCCGGGCTCTTCCTGCGGGCCGAGGAACGCAAGCAGGTTCGCTTGGAACCACAGCGCTACCTGCGCGAGTCCGAGTCCCAGGAGGCCGACGAGCAGGATCACCGTCGCGAAGGACGGGATGCGGAAACGTGCGAGCCCGCGCACGAGCGGCTGCAAAAGCGCCGCGAGCAACAGCGCGATCACGAGCGGTCGCAGGATCGGCGCTCCCATGTGCAGGACCCAGCCAACCAAAATGGTGGTGATGACCCCCAGTAGGGCAACCAGCGAAGCGGGGGAAGGCGGCATGGGACGCGGGATCGTAAGGCAACCGAGGCCCGCGGCAATCGGCGCCCGGCGCTGGTCCCGGTCGCTTCCCGTGCGGGGTGCTGGCCCCATGGATTCGCACTCGACCGACGGCCGGGAGTGCGCCATGCTCTTGGCCGTGGAGCCTCCGGTCACCCTCGGCACGTCGCCGCTCCCCGGAACGTTCGAGGCCTGGGTCGCGGACTGGCTGGCGTTGCCGGACCCGCTCCAGCGCCTCGCGGCGCATGTTCCGGGCCCCCGGGAGTTGCCGTTCGAGGGCGAGATTCCGGGCGCACAGGTCTGCGCCCGACGAATCCTGCCGCCCCCTCGGCCTGCCCGCTGGCAGGTTGCCACCCGCGCGCGTCGGTCGGTGGGGGGCAAGGCGTTGACGCTCCCCGCGGCGCGCAACGCGCTCCTACACACTTTTTTGCACCACGAGATGCAGGCGGCCGAGCTTTTTGCCCACGCGCTGCTCGCCTATCCCGATGCGCCCGATCCCTGGCGCCGCGGGCTTTTGGGGCTCATTGCGGACGAGCTGGACCACGCGCGCCGGTACAGCGTGCTTCTTCGCGATCGGGGCGTGGTTTACGGCGACCTCCCCGTCGGCGATTGGTTCTGGGAGCGCGCGCTGACCGCACAGAGCCCCGCCGCGTTCCTTGCGCTGATCGGATTGGGCCTCGAGGGCGCGAACCTCGACCACACGGCGCGCTTTTCGGCGCGTTTTGCAGCGGCCGGGGACGCGCACGCCGCGGATCTCGTGGCCGCGGTCGGCCACGAGGAGATCGCGCACGTGCGGTTCGCCGTGCGCTGGTTTGCCCGCTTCGCGGGAGCGTTCGACCTCGAGCACTGGCGCGCCCATCTGCCCGCTCCGTTCACCGAACGGCCCTTCGTTCACTTGCCGCTCGCTCGGGTCGAGCGCGAACGGGCGGGTTTCCCCCCTGCGCTCCTGGATCGGCTCGAGCGGGAGCAGTGAGCGCCCTGTGGTGGTTCGATTTCGACGCGGAGCGTGAACTCGAGCTGTGGCCGCGACCCTACACCCCGGCGCGCCCATCCGCGCGAACGCCGCAGGTTTTGGCCGCCGCGCGTCAATTGTTCACAAGCGGTGACCACCTGCTGGAAGACGCACTCGGCCCGAAAGGCCGATTGGACCCTCGCTTTTCAGAGTTCGAGGCTCGCGCTTGGTGCGCGACACCCGCTGCGTCGGCGCGTTTTGCCGCGGTCGGCGCCGCCCGACTGCCCGCGCCCGACCCCGCGTTGCTGCGGCACATCGCATCGCGCCGCGCGCACGCCGAGATGGGACTTGCGCTGCCCAGTGCATTCTGGGCCGCCGGTCCACACGACCTCGTGCGTGCGGGTGACCACGGTGTGCGCGGAGCAATGGGGCCGCGGGCGTGGATCGCCAAGCGGGGATTCACGTCGAGCGGCCGTGGCATTCGGCGTTTTGTGCGCGGTTTGGACACGGACCAACTCGTGCGCGGGGATGCGGAGTGGATCGAAGCATCGTGGGCGTCGGGGGGACTTGAGTTTGCTCCGCTCCTTGCCCTCGAAGCGGAGTACAGCCGCCATGCGTGGGTCTCTGTGGAGGGCGCGATCGAGGTTGGACGCACAGTGCTCTGCGCGGTCGACGCGCGGGGGCAATGGTGCGGCGCGTACGCGGCGCGGAACGTCGACCCAGCGATCGACAAAGCGCTCGGCGCCGAGGTCGAGCGCGTGGCGCGGGCGCTCGCGGTCGCGGGTTACTTCGGGCCCGTGGGAATCGACGCGTTCACCTGGAAATCACCTGCGGGCTTCGAGCTGTGCGCGCGCAGCGAGGTGCACGGCCGCTACTCGCTAGGGTTCGCCGTCGGCTTCGGACAGGTCGACGAAGTGGCCCGCGAACGAGCTCCAGCGCCGTAAGGCGATGGGTCAAACATCACGTGTGAACTCCTTCGTTTGGGCCGTGCCGTTTTTTTCCCAGATGTCACTCGTTGAGCCATATTTCCCACGGTTCCGAGCGGGGGCGCACGGGCAATGAGCGGGCGTGGTCCGGGGCCGGGAGGCGGATGAAGAGTTGGTGTGTTCCCTCCAGCATTTGCCCGAAGTCGAAGTGTCCCGACGCGTCGCTGACGGCCGGCCAGCGGATGCATCCGCATCCCGTGCGGTCGGGAGACAACAGCAACTCAAGCGTCAGTCCCGCACGGGGCTGACCCAGCGCGTCGAGGATGGTTCCGTGCAACCGGTGGGGCGGTGCTGCGTGCGGTGTGAGGATGAAGTTCAAAGGCCCCTCCAGGCGATCGGATTCAAACTCCAGGAATCCGTTCTGATGTTGGCCGGAAAGGTCCACCGCTTCGATCCGGAAAGAACCTGTCTCGGGAGTCTGGAACTGAAAGCGACCCTGCGCGTCCACCCGGGTCATCGCGATCAAAGGGAAAACCGCGGGGTTCGTGGCATCCGCGTGCAGCAATCGCATCCACGCTTTTTCGAGCGGGCCGCCGCCGACGCCGGACACCGTTCCCTCCACAAGCACCTCGACTTTGGGATCGACGCGCTGGTCCCGGTCCACCACGACCGTCTCGGGTCCGACCGATTCGCCTGCGCGCGCTTCGAACGGCCCCAACAACTGCCTTTGAACGTAGAGGTAAAACTTCCCGGCGGGAAGGGGTGAAAAGCGGAACTCTCCGTCGGCGTTCGTCGTGGTGTCGAACGCGCCTTCGTAGCTGTCCGGGAGTTTCGACTCGAACACCTGGCCCGCGACGATCCGTTTTTCCTCCCGCCACACCGTCTGGATGGCCAAGTGGCCCACGGGCATTCCCTGCGCGGTCACGATCCGGCCAAAAAACGTCGCGCCGCTCGGCAGCACCACTTCACCCAGGTCCCACGTGGAACTGAGCGCGTCTGGATAGACCCAGACCAGCCGGTTGCCGTGTCTGTCACTTACCAGCGACACCGCGTAGGCCCGTGTTGGATCCAATCCCGCGACTTCGAACCGGCCCGAAGCGTCGGTTTGCGACACTGGCCGGCGTTTTGCGGCGAAAGAAGCTTCCGCTTCGTGCCGTGTGTCCGTGCCGTCGGTCGGACTCAGGTCCGCGGGAATCACGAACGAGCGGGTCTTGGGCGGCAGATCGAGAAGCGGTTGGACAAAGACCCGAGCGCCCGGTACGCCAGCACCCGAGACATCTACGGCGACGCCATGGAGTCTGCGCTCCGGCACCCAGAGGATGAGATCGACCCTCAGGGGTTCACTCGCGGCGGGAATCGAAAGTTCGCGCTCCACGCGCACCTCGCCAAATCCCGGTGCAAGTGCCGCGACTTCGATCGCTTGGCCGGATCGATAGACATGGCCCGTGCGCCACGTTCCATCCGGTTCGACGGTGAACAGCACGGGGGCACGCAGATCCGCACTCACTTCCACGCGCACCTTCGAGCCCGCCGGGGCCGGGGTCCCCTCCGGAGTCGCGACTCGGCCCTCCAATGCCCAACCGGCTTCGAGTTGCACCGTCATGTAGTACTCCTGGCCAGGGGGTTCCAACACCACGGGTTGGCCGGCGGCGAGGTGCTGCCGATGGCCCACCCACAGGGTGTAATGGCCGGCCCGCGCATAGACCTTGGCAATGCCGGCGCGGTCCGTCGATGCGCGTTGCGCGGGCTCCAGTTGACCGGCGCTGTCGTGGCACAACTCGACCCAGGCATCCTCGAGCGGCAGGCCCTGGGGTCCGTTCACATGCACCGCAAGTCCGACGGCGTGCTCGAGTTCGACGACCCGGAAATCCCCGGGCTCCAAGGAGCACTCCGACCACGACGCGAAGCCCGGCGCTTCGACCTCGAGCGTCCAGAATCCGCCGTCCACCGGCAACGAAAAATGACCCTGGTCGTCCGGCCGGACCTCGTGTGTCGGGGGGATGCGAGGTTCAGCGAATCTTTCGTGGTGCGCGTCTCCCCAACGGGCGCTGCCACCCGCCACGGAAAGCGACGGAAAAAGCGCGCACCGCACGTTCTCAAAGTCGAGGCCCTCGCGCGGAGTGACGATACCTTGGATCGCGGGAGCCGCTACTTCCGTCGCAACAAGCGATCGCGGGGTCGCAGCACCGGGGTCGAGGGCCGTGGTGCGAAGACCGAGCGCCGAAGCCTCGGGTTGCGCGGGACGCTCCGAAGTGGCCTGAAGCGAGTCGTTCGTTGATGCGTGTTCTTCGACCCCCGTTTGCGGGTCGCCGCCCGTGAACGTCAACAACAACAGAGCCACGAGCGCCAGCGCGGCGATGGCCACGCTGGTCGCGAGCAACCACGACGATCGGCCGCACGATTTCCCGCGATCGAAGGGGGCGCGATCGAAGGGGGCGCGATCGAAGGAGGCGCGGTCGA